>NZ_QEOB01000007.1:0-57966 GCF_003096875.1 Paraburkholderia unamae | reverse complement strand
GGCGAATCCACTTCGCGATCGTCGCCGTAGTTGCGCGCCATCACGGCGCGGCACCAGGCGGGCAGCCACGGCTCGTCGGCGGCGAGCATGGCGATACGTGTCGCCAGCACGGCGCGGCGCGGAAACTCGCTGGGTTGTCGCCACGGCAAGCCGTATTTGCGGCATTGGCGGCGCATGTCCTGCCACACGTATGCGCCTTTTTCCTTCTGCACGACGAAGGGCGGGCCTTCCCAGCCAAGCGCTTCGAGAATCGGGCCCAGCATGAATGGCCGCCAGCGCACGGCCACGCCCGCGCGTGCCGCAAGCGCTTCGATGCGCATCACGCTCAAGTAGCTGTAATTGCTCGAAAGATCGAACCAGAAGTCGAGTGAGGGCGGGGGCATGATGTCGTGTCCTTGGCGAAGGCGCGCCGTCTCGCGCGGCGCGTTGCCCTTCATGCTACCGCGAGGCGACTCGCTACACGTACGGAACGCACCAAACGACGTGAGCGCTATTTGCCCTGCGCCGTCCCGGCATCCGACGTCGCAATGGCGGCAGTCTGTGCCTCATGCCCGCTGCCGAGCGTCGCGGGATTCGTCGGCGGATTGCCCATCGCCTGGAAGAGCGCGGCCGTGTCGGCGAGCCGCGTGCCGCGATAGCGGATTTCGTCGAGGCGCGCATTGCGCCACTGTTGTTCGCTCTGGCGCACGGCGTACCAGGGCACGGCACCGAGTTTGTAGCGCGCATTCGTGTCCTCGTACACGCCCTGGGCCGTTCGCGCCGAGGTGCTGGCCGCGTCCAGCGCCTGCGCGTCGTGCTCGAGCGCGGCGAGGCGGTCGGCGACGTCGCGGAACGCCGTGAGCACCGTTTGCTTGTACGTGTCGTTGGCCGCATCGTACGACTGCAACGCCGCACGCCGCTGCGCGAGGAGCGCGCCGCCATGAAAGATGGGTTGCGAAAGCGAAGCGCCGATCGCCCAGAGCGCGCCCGCACCGGACGTCACGACGGGCCAGCTAAAGCCGCCCTGGCCGAGCGCCGCCGAAAGCGTGATGCTCGGATACATCTGCGCGGTCGCGGCGCCCACCTCGGCGGCGGCGGCCGTGAGCGTGGCCGTTGCCGCCTCGATGTCGGGCCGGGTCTTCAGGAGTTCTGAAGGCACGACCACGGGCACCTGCGGCGGCACGGCAAGGCTCGCCAGGTCGAGATCGGGCGGCGCCTGGTCGGGTGTGCGTCCGATCAGCACGGCGAGCGCGTGGCGCTGCGCGGCCCATTGCTGGCGCAGCCCCGGCAGATTCGCCGCGAGCGAGGCCGCGCTTTGCTGGGCGTTGAGCAGGTCGGTGCGCGAGGCGGAGCCGAGCGCGTAGCGCTTTTGCACGTCGTCGGCCTGGGCATTGGCGAGTGCGATGAGTTGCTCGGTCGTGTCGATCTGTGCGTGCAGCGTCGCCGCGCCAAGCGCGCTCGCCACGATGTTCGCCGCGAGCGCACGGCGCGCGGCCTCGAACTGGAACGCCTGCACGTTCACGCGCGAGGCGAGCGCCGCGTTGTTCAGCCGCGTCGCGCCGAACACGTCGAAGGTATAGCGCACGTCGATCAGGCCCGCGAACAGCGCGTATTGCAACTGGTCGATGCCGAACTGCGGAATGGCGGGCGCCTGCTGGCGTTGCGCGATGCCGATCGCATCCACGGTCGGCAGGAGCGAGCTGCCGATCTGACCGCGCAGTTGTTCGCGCGCGGCTTGCAGGCTGTGATCGGCGGCGGCGAGGTCCGGGCTGTTGGCGAGGCCTTCGTTGACGAGCGCATCGAGCGTGTCGGAGCCGTAGAGCGTCCACCATTGGGGCACCGGCTCCGCGCCCGTCACGAACTGCTGCGCGACGCCCTGGGCGGCGACCGTTTGCGCGGGTTGGGCCTGCGCGCCGTAATGCTCGGGCTGCGGCATCGCGGGCGGCTCGCCCGTCGGGCCCATCGCGCAGCCGGCGAGCGCAAACGCCGAGCAGGCTGCAAGGGCGCCGAGCGCGCGTGGAAGGCGGGGGGCGTGCGAGCGCGCCGCCAACGCCTGAGTCGGCAATAAAGTCTTCATGATGCCTGTTCCGGCGCGCGGCCGGTCTCGTCAGTCTCGCTGCTGCGCACGCGGAACGCGGCGGCGTAGGCCGCGGGCAGGAAAAACAGCGTGAGCACGGTCGCAATCGTGATGCCGCCCATGAGCGCAGTCGCCATCGGCCCGAAGAAGTTCGAGCGCAACAGCGGGATGAGCGCGAGCACGGCGGCCGCGGCGGTCAGCATGATCGGGCGGAAGCGTCGCACCGTTGCGCCCACCACGGCGTCGAAACGTTTGTGCCCCGCGCGGATGTCCGTCTCGATCTGATCCACGAGGATCACCGAATTGCGCATGATGATGCCGAACATCGCGATCACGCCGAGCATCGCCACGAAGCCGAACGGCTGCCGGAACAGGAGCAGCGCGATCACCACGCCGATCAGCCCGAGAGGTGCGGTCAGCACGACCATCATCACGCGCGCGAGGCTTTGCAACTGGATCATGAGCAGCATGAGCACGGCGATGGCGAGCACGGGCAACTGCGCGAAGATGGACGCCTGGCCCTTCGCGCTTTCCTCGACTGAGCCGCCCACCTCGATGTGATAGCCGGGCGGCAGCGCGCGCTTGATCGACTCCAGTTGCTTGTCGAGCGCATGCGTGACGTCGATGCCTTGCGCGCCGGCGCGCACGTCCGACTGCACGGTGATGGTCGGCTGACGGTCGCGCGACCAGATCACGCCGTACTCCAGATCGTTGGCGAGATGCCCGAGCGCGCCGAGCGGCACTGGGCCGTTGGGCGTGGGCATGGCGAGCGTGAGCAGGTGCGCGGGATCGACGCGCTCCGTGCCCGGTGCGCGCAGATCCACGCTGATGAGCTTGTCGCGCTCGCGAAACTGCGTAACGGTATAGCCCGAATACGTCATTTGCAGAAAGTTGGCGATGTCCTGCGACGAGACGTTGAGCGCGCGCGCCTTTTGCTGGTCGATCTGGAAGTGCAAGGAGCGCTCGGCCGGCTCGTCCCAGTCGAAGTTGACGTTCTCGGTGCGCGCATCGGCGCGCAGCGTCGCCGCCACCTTGTTGGCGATGTCGCGCACGGTCGGGATGTCGTCGCCGCTCACGCGGAACTGCACGGGGTAGCCCACGGGCGGTCCGTTCTCGAGCCGCGAGAGGCGCGTGCGGATGGCCGGGAATTTGTCGCGCAGCATCGGTTCGAGCCAGCTTGCGAGCTTCTCGCGGTCCTCGACGGACTTCGCCGTGATCACGAACTGCGCGAAGTTGGGCTGCTGAAGCTGCTGGTCGAGCGGCAGATAGAAGCGCGGCGCGCCCGTGCCCACGAAGTCGATGAAATGGTCGATCTCGGGGCGGCCCTTGAGCGCCGCTTCGAGGCGCTTCGCCTCGCGCAGCGTCGCCTCGAACGAGGCGCCTTCGGGCAGGCGCACGTCCGCGAGCAGCTCGGGTCGGTCGGAGCTCGGGAAGAACTGCTGCGGCACGAGCGTGAAGCCCGCGAGCGCCGCCACGAAGAGCACGATGGTGAACGCGAGCACGACGAGATGCCGCTCGATGCACCAGCCGATCCAGCCGCGCAGGCGGCGATAGAAACGCGTGTCGTAGATCTCGTGCTCGTGGTCCTCGCCATGCGTCGCGTTGGGGTCGGGCTTGCGCTCGGGGAGCAGCCGATAGCCGAGCAGGGGGATGAGCACCACGGCCGCGAACCACGAGGCGATCAGCGCAATGGCGGACACCTGGAAGATCGAGCGCGTGTATTCGCCCGTGCTCGAGCGCGCAAGCACGATGGGCAGAAAGCCCGAGACGGTCACGAGCGTGCCGGTGAGCATGGGGAATGCGGTGCTCGTATAGGCGAACGCGGCGGCGCGCGTGCGGTTCCAGCCCTGGGCGAGCTTCACGGCCATCATCTCGACGGAAATGATGGCGTCGTCCACCAGCAGGCCGAGCGCGAGCACGAGCGTGCCGAGCGAGACCTTGTGCAGGCCGATGCCGAACAGATACATCGTGAGCGAGGTGACGGCGAGCACGATCGGAATCGTGATGACGACCACCATGCCGGTGCGCACGCCGAGCGAAACGAGGCTCACGAGCAGCACGATGCCCACGGCCTCGGCCACGGCTTCGACGAAGTCGTCGACCGAGCGCGAAACGGCATCGGGCATGCTCGACACCTCCACGAGCTTCAGGCCCGCAGGAAGTTGCGCGCGCAACTGCTCGACGCGCGCGTCGAGCGCCTTGCCAAGCCGGATCACGTCGCCGCCGGGCTGCATCGTGAGGCCGATGCCGAGCACCGCCTGGTTCTGGAAGCGCATCTGCGTGGCGAGCGGCTCGTCGTAGCCGCGCCGGATCGTGGCGATGTCGCCCAGGCGGAAGGTGCGGTCGTTCACGCGGATCAGCGTGTCGGCAATCGCCTTGAGGTCGTCGTACTGGCCGCTCGGGCGCACGTACACGCGGTCGTCGGCGGTCGTGAGGGTGCCCGCGGCCGCCACGCTGTTCTGCGCGCCGATCACCTGGCCTAGCTGCGTGGGCGTGATGCCCAGACGCGTGAGCTGCGTGTTCGGGATCTCAATGTAGATGCGCTGCTGCGGGTCGCCGAAGTAATCCACCTTGCCCACGTCGGGCACGCGCAGAAGTTGTTCGCGCAACTTGTCCGCGTAGTCGTGCAGTTGCGCGGGCGAGAAACCATCGCCTTCGAGCGTGTAGATGTTCGTGTAGACGTCGCCGAACTCGTCGTTGAAGAACGGCCCCTGCACGCCCGGCGGCAGCGTATAGGCAATATCGCCGACCTTCTTGCGGACCTGGTACCACGTCTCGCGCACCTCGCTCACGGGCGCGGAATCCTTCATCGTGAAGAACACCAGTGACTCGCCGGGCCGCGAATAGCTGCGCAGAAAGTCGATATAGGGCGTTTCCTGGAGCTTGCGCCCGATGCGGTTCGTCACCTGGTCCTCGACCTGGCGCGCGGTCGCGCCGGGCCAGAAGGTCTGGATCACCATCACGCGGAACGTGAAGGGCGGATCCTCCGACTGCGCAAGGCGTGTATAGGCGAGTGCGCCGAAAATCGTGGCGAGCACGACGACGAAAGTGACGAGCGCGCGATGCCGTAGCGCCCACGCCGAGAGATTGAAGCGCCCCTCTTCGTGATCGGCGCCCGGGCTCGAGCCAGGAACCTGACTCATGACGCGAGGTCCTCGGCATGCAGCGGCGCGACCGGACGCACCTGCTCGCCCGCGTGAACCGTGTGCACGCCTTGAATCACGATGCGTTCGCCGTCCTGCAAGCCGCTCGCCACGGTGATGGTGCGCGCGTCGTAGCGCGTGACGCTCACGCGCCGCAACTGGAGCACGTTGTCGGGCGCGTGCACGATCCAGAGGGCGGGCGCGTCGCCGTCGTGGAAGAGGGCGGTGGCCGGCACGGTGAAGCTGGGCGCGGCGCCTGCCTCGGCCGGAGACGCGAACGCCACGTTGGCCGTCATGCCGAGACGCACGTCGGCGTCGGGGTGTTCGAGCGTGAGCTTCGCGCGCCATGTGCGGCTTTGCGGGTCGGCCGCCGCCGCGAGTTCGCGCAGGCGCGCCGTGTAACGGCGGCCGGGCAGCGCGCCGAGCGTGACCTGCGCCGCGTCGCCCGTGTGCAGGGCCGCAATGGCGCGCTCGGGCAGATCGCACACCACATCAACGTCGCCGGTCCACGCGAGCTGGTAGACGGGTTGACCCGCCTGCACGTTCTGGCCGGTGTCGGCGTTTTCGGCGGTGATGACGCCCGCGTGGTCCGCCACGAGCTGCGTATAGCGCAACTGGTTTTTCGCGAGAGCGAGCTGCTGCTGCGCCTGGTCGCGCTGCGCCACGGCGGAAGCGTACGCATCCTGGGTCTGTTCGAGTTGCGCGCGGGCGATGAGATTGGCCTGCGACTGGGCCGTGTCGCGATCGAGCTGCTGTTTGGCGAACACGAAGCGGTGCTGCGCGGCGTCGAATTGGGCCTGCGCGCTCGCGGTGTTCTTCTCGGAGTCGGCGGGGTCGAGGCGCGCGAGCGTTTGTCCGGGTTTGACGCTGTCGCCAAGGCGCACGACGCGCTCGATGATCTTGCCGTTCACGCGAAACGACAGCGGCGTGGCGTTGCGCGCCTCGATGTCGCCGGGGTAGGCGGGGCTCACCGCGCCGCCGTCGGGATGCACGGTCATCGAAACGACCGGGCGCGGCTGCGGCGGCGCTTCCTTTTGCTTGCCGCAGGCGGCGAGTGCGAATACGCCCGCCACGAGCAGAATGCGCGCGGCCTGCCGCCACGGCGCATGCCGCGACGCACAAGGCCCCGCGTGGCGGGATTCACCGGAACCTTGACTGGAATGCTGACTGGAACCTCCGCGCATCCTGCTCGACGCGCCACGACCGCAACGATTCACTTGGACCTCGATACGCCTTGCGCGCACGCAGACCGCAAACCGCCGGGCCAGTTGCGCCGCCGTTGAACCGCGGGCGCCGCGCGGCCTCGCGCACACGCCCCCGGTTTGGGATGATGAGCCGGATTCTAATACAACGTTGTATCTGAGTGCGAAGTTGAATCCGAAGAATGTTTCAGTGCTAGACTCCCGCCAACCCACCAGACATCACCTCATCACGAAGCCCCACGCCATGAAGCGCATCCGACTCACCCGTGAGCAAAGCCGCGATCAGACGCGCGAGCGCCTGCTCGACGCGGCGCAGGCCATGTTCATGAAAAAAGGGTTCGTGGCGGCGAGCGTGGAGGACATCGCGCATGCCGCGGGCTACACGCGCGGCGCGTTCTACTCGAATTTTTCCGGCAAGTCGGACCTGCTCGTGGAATTGCTGCGGCGCGATCACGAGGCCATGCAGACGGACCTGCGCGCGATCTTCGAAACCGAGGTGTCGCGCGAGCAGATGGAAGCGCGTGTGCTCACGTATTACAGCCGCATGCCGCAGGACAACAAGGTTTTCCTCCTGTGGGTGGAGGCCAAGCTGCTGGCCGCGCGCGACGCGCGCTTTCGCGTGCGCTTTAACGCTTTCATGCAGGAGAAGCGCGACAGTCTTGCCGCGTATATCGAGGAGTTTTCGAGGCGCGTGGGCACCCCCCTGCCGATCGAGCCGCAGTTGCTCGCGGTTGGCCTGATGGGGCTGTGCGACGGGGTGCAGTTTCTCGCCACGGCCGACCCGCAGCACGTCACGCCGCCGGTCGTCGAAACCGTGCTCGCGAGCTTCCTCGCGCGGGTCGTGTTCGGGCGCGACGCCTGAGCCCCGCGCGCGCTCGCGCACGGGCGTCAATGGAGGGGGATCCGGCTGCGAACCGGGCCTGACCTAGGCGCCGATGCCCGGACCGTAGTTGCTGCCGATCAGCTGCGTGACCGAATCGACGTTGGGGTAATCCTGCTCGGGCATGCCGTCGAGAATCCCCAGCACTTCATTGCTTGCGCCCGCGGTGCGCGCGGCGTCCACGAGTTCGTCCTTGTTCGCGGGCCAGCGCACTTCGCGCAGCACGTCGGAGAATTGCAGGTCGATCGGTTCTTCGGGAATGCTTGAGGCTGGCATGCGTGGCGTCCTTTGCGCGTCGGCCTGTGCGGGCGGTTCGCGTCGTTGTCTCGTTCGTTGTTCGGCTGGCGCGCGGTGAGCGGCGCGGCTCAAGCATACACAATCCGCCTCGCACGCCGTGGACACGTGTGCACAGGCTTCACCGCGCGCGCCGCGCTTCTGACGCTCGTCTGACGCGCATTTGCCGCGTGCTCGCCACGCCTGCTTGCCCGCCTGACGGCCGGCGCGGCTCAGGTCTGCTGATGCAGGTCCGGGCTCAGCGTCTTGTCGAGGCGGTGCGACTTGGGCAGGGTGAGATATTCCCAATGCTGGGGACCGTCGGTGACGGAAACGGGCACGTCGGGGGCAGGAGGCGCCACCGGGGCGTCGTCGGCGCGGAACTGACCGGTCTGGAGCGGCAGGTGCGCGCCGGCGCGTTCGACCGGCGAGTCCTGCGCGGTGCGTACCGGAGCGGCAAAGCACGAGGCCGACAACAGCACGGTGGTCATCAGTGTCGAGGTTTTCATCGCTCGACCTCCTTTCTCATGCGGCCCACAGGTCGCAGCAAGCGCCGTACCGCGTCCGCCAGCCGTGGCGGCGACGCGAGCAGCCGCGCCGGCCGGGGCAGCCGGCGCGCCGCCACGCGGGGCGCCGGGGGGCCGCTCTTGCGGCCCGTGCGCGCGAGGCGTGTACGGATATTCCATGATGGCAGGAAATACGCCGGCGCGTCTCGAACGTTTGTACTTTTTTTGCGCGGAGAAGGACGGGCGCTCGCCCGCAGAAGCTATGGCCGCAGCGCCTCGAAGCGCGCCCACGGCCAAGACGGCCGGTCGCGCATATAGCCGTTGAGCCAGTTCCACTGCGGGTGGCGCTGCATGAACGCCTGGGCGTCGAACGCCCGGCCGCACGGATGGCCCCAGCGGGCCCAGAACGCCATGTCGCGCGCCATGTCGCTGTCGACCACCTTGCCGTCGTTCGCGCCCCATGGGTTGAACGGCCCGTGATCGGCGCCGCCAAAGCGCGCATCGTCGAGTTCGAGATGGCCGCAGATCGTGCGCGAACACGGGTTGTCGCTGCGTTCCAGATAGACGTCGTGATGGTCCGCGATCATGGTCTTGGCCAGTTCGGCGTCGATCGCGCCGCGATGCTCCTGCGCGAGCTGCATGAAGCGCAGGCGGCGCGCGCCGTTGCGCCGCACGTCGGTGTAGTCGTCGGCTTCGCCGGTGCATTCCTGGTTGCGGATCTTGAGGTCCGTGGCCGCGTTGAAGCCGCTGTAGAAGCCGTCCTTCGTGCTCTCGAAACCCGCGTGCTGCAAGCCGAGTTCGTAGCGCGCGATCTCGCCCGTTTTCGTGTCGCCCAGCAGCCAGCTGTTCACGTAGCCGGCGTTGTTCGACTGGGCGAACATCTCGCACCATTGCGCGATGCTCGACGCATACTGCGTGGCGCGCCGCGAGCGATAGAACTCGGGCGCGCCGCTCGGGCGATAACCCACGAAGTTCGAAATCGTCGTTTCCGTCACCATCAGGCCCGCGCCGTTGATCCAGAAGTCGGTGAGGCTCGAAATGCAGCCGGGCAGGCCCTGCATGAGAATGCGGTGCCCCGAGTCGGGCACGATGTCGAACACGATGTTGAAGGCGTCGCCGGCCGCGTAGCGGTCCCACGAGTTGTGCGCCATGACGATGCGGCCGTCGCGCGTCGCGCTTCCGGTGGCAATGAACGCGCTGCAATGGTGGCCGCGCCGGCCGCGCCACAGGTGCACCGCGGACTGCGGCTGGCGCGCCGCCACATGGGTTGGCCACCAGCTTTGCAGCAGGTCCATGTAGCCGTTCCAGGCGAGCACCTCGGCGAACTTGAGGCCCGCGCCGTCGGCGATGCCCTGGATCTCGTCGGCGAACTCGGTGTCCAGACGCGGCGCGAACTGCGCGATCGCGGCGTTGATGAACGTATCGAAGTCCTCGCCCGTGTCCCACTTCGCGAGGTAGCGCGCGGTGCGTATGGCGTTGCGGATCTCGTGGGCGAGCAACTTGCCGTGCTGCTCGCCCCGGTCGTAGGGCTCGCCCTGCAAGTGCACGAATATCCAGCCCGCATGGTCGCGGCGTACGGCTTCGAGTGAGGGTTCGCTCATCTTCGCTCCGGTGGTCCCCGAGTCGATTGTGGCGGCTACGTGCGCGGGCTTCCGTGCGCAGGCGCACGGCGCGCCGCGTAGCGTGTCTTGCCCTCAATTCTAGAAAATCCGCCGCGCTTTGCCATGCGCGGCGGGCGGCACGAACGGCGAAGCGCCTAGCGCTCCGCGTTCATGCGCTGATACGCGTCGAGAAGCGAAGTCTTGTACACCACGCCCGCGAGCGTCGGCTCGCGGGTGCTGGCGACCACGGGCAGGCGCTCGCCCTGGAACGACATGAAGTGTTGCAGGCCGACGGCGAGCGGCATGTCGGGCGTGAGCACGTCGAACGTGGGCTTCAGGTAGTCGCAGGCGTGCTTGTTCGAGGTGTCGCGCTTTTGCAGCAGGTCGGAGGTGATGTCGGCGAGCGCCACCGCGCCGAGAAAGCGCCCGGTATCGTCGGTCACGTAGAGATATTTCACCGGATATTCGAGGAACACGCGCGTCATTTCCTGCACTGTGGCGCTCGCGCGCACGACGGTCTCGGCGGGGCGGATCAGCTCGCGCATCTGCGTCATGCGCAGGCGCATGCGCTCGGCTTCCTCTCGGTTGCGATGAAGCGTGATTTCGTACATCGAGGCCTTGCCGATCGCGCGCGCGACGAAGTACGCCACCACGCACGAAAGCATGAGCGGCAGCACCACCTGGTAGCTCAGCGTCATCTCGAAGATCATGAGAATCGCCATGAGCGGCGCCTGGGTCGCGCCCGCGAGGAACGCGCCCATGCCCACCATCGCATAGGCGTAGGGCGCGGAGGTGCCGTCGGGCCAGAGCGCGTGCATGCCCTGGCCGAACAGGCAGCCGAGCACGGCGCCCATGAAGAGCGTGGGCGTGAACACGCCGCCCACGGCGCCGGAACCCACCGTCGCGGCCGTTGCGACGAGCTTGAATACGAGCACGGTGGCGAGCGCGGTCCAGGTCCACGGCGAATGCAGGATGGAGTTCACGACGCTATAGCCGTTGCCCCACACCTCGGGCGTCCAGACCGAGAGCACGCCGACCACGAGGCCGCCCAAGGCGAGCCGCACGGGCAGCGGCGCGTTGAGGCGGCCGAAGCCCTTCTTCGCGGTGTCCATCATCACGAGGAACTGCGGGGCGAGCGCGCCACATAAGAGACCGAGCGCCACGAACAGCAGCACCTCGACGCCCGTCACCGGCGGAAACACCGGCATCTCGTACGGCGGCTTGTAACCCGCGAACTCGCGCATCGTGATGTTGGCGACGACGGAGGAGACCACGATCGGCCCGAAGCTCTCCATGACGATCGAGCCGAGCACGATCTCGGTCACGAAGAAGGCGCCCGCGATGGGCGCGTTGTACGCCGAGGTGATACCGGCCGCCGCGCCGCACGCGACGAGCAGGCGCAGCCGCGACGGGTCGAAGTGAACCCAGCGCCCGATCAGCGAGGCGGCGAGCGCGGCGAGTTGCACCATCGGGCCTTCGCGGCCGATCGAGCCGCCGCTCGCGATCGTGAAGAGCGACGACAGGCTGCGCCAGATGCTCTTGCCGACGGGCATCACGCCGTCGCCGATCGCTACGGCCTCGATGTAATCGGTGTGCATCGCCTTGTTGCCGTTGCCCGGCGACTTGCGCCGCGCGATCAGCAACAGGCACCCGGCGACGAAGCCGCCCGAGGCGGGCATCCAGATGCGCGTTTGCCACGGCAGGTGACGGGCCATTTCAACGAGACTGCCCTCGCTGCCCGTAAAGAGCATTTGCAGATGCGCGATGCCTTCGCGAAAGAGCACGGTCGCAAATGCACCGGCCACGCCGACGATGACCGACCAGATCAGCATCGTGTGGGCGTCGGACAGGCGAAAGAGATCGCGGGCGCGAGTGCGCAGTTTCAGCAGGAATGACAGCACGGCGAGCGGGTCAGGTGAAGGGTGAAAGAAAGCCGCGCGGGCGCGTTGATCGCGACCACAGCGGCATCAAAGGAAACACCCGACGGCCCGCGCGCCTTCAGCGCACGGCTTTGTCGAGTTCGGGGTAGTGCCGGAAGATGCCGGTTTCGTTGAACGGCAGCCGCCGCTCCGAAGCGAGATAGGCGGCGATATGCGGGCGCTTCGCCACGGCGTCGCGCAGCGCGACGACATGCGGATAGTGGTCCGCGAAATGCTTCGTCGCTTTCGGAAACGCATAGCGCAGCCCCTCGACGATCTGAAACATCGACAGATCGACGTAGGTGAGGGCGCTGCCCACCATATGGCGCGGCCCGTCGGGATTCTGCGCGAGCACACGCTCGAAGTAGCTCATGAACTTCGGAATGCGATGCGCGATGAAATCCGCCGAGCGCGCCTTCGCCTCGGTCTTCTGGTCCTCGTAATACAGACCGCTTGCAATTGGATGATGCGTGTCGTGCACCTCGGCCACGAGGTCCGCGATCGTGAGTTGCAGGCCGTTCGCCACGAAGCGCAGGGCTTCGTCGCGCGGCGCGAGTTTGAGCTTCGGGCCGAGGTAGAGCAGGATGTTGGCCGTCTGCGCAATGATGAATTCGCCGTCCTTCAGGAAGGGCGGCGCATAGGGCGGATACGGTCCGTCGCTCTCCAGTTCGCTCATCATCGCGCCAATGCCGAGACCGTCCTTCTTCTCGCCGCGCGCCACGTCCACGTAAGGCGCCTGCGCTTCTTCCAGCGCCAGCCGCACGAATTCGCCCCGGCCTTGCAGGCCGTCCCAGTAGTAGAGCTCGTATGCCATCGGTCGTCCCCTTGCGTCGATCGCCGTGCCCGCCACGGCGTGCGCGGCCGCCGTCCACGCGACGGACGGCAGCGGACAGTATCGCTCGCAACCGTCGCGCCTGGCGCGCGCGTGCCGCGCCGACACGAGATGGCGCAACGCGGCGGCGCGCAGAAACGCAAAAAGCCCCGCCGCGGGCGGGGCCGGTGGCCGCGAGAAGCGGCGCACGGGGGATCGGTCGGGGCGGCGCAGGGGAGCGCACCGCCCTTGGGCGCGGGGTCATGCGAACACGCGCTCCACGGCCCAGGTGATCGCGAGACCGCCGCCAACCAGCCAGAGGTAGATGATGAAGCCGGCGGTCAGCGCACGCGGGCCGGCCTGGCGGATCTGCGAGACGCGCGTTTCGATGCCGAGCGCCGTCATTGCCATGGTCAGCGCGAAGGTGTCGAGCGTGTTGACCGCGTGGGTGGCCGCTTCGGGCAGCACGTGGAGCGAATTCACCACCACGAGCGCGAGGAAGCCGAGCGCGAACCAGGGCACCGCGAGCTTGCGCGTAACGGCCTGGCCCGCCTCGTGCGCGGCGCTCCGCGCCGCACGGTTGAGCCACACGCCGAGCACGAGCAGCACCGGCACGAGCAGCATCACGCGGGTCATCTTGACGATGGTGGCGATGTGCGTGGCTTCCGGGCTCACGTTGCTCGCCGCGCCCACCACCTGGGCGACTTCGTGAATCGTGCCGCCGAAGAAGAGGCCCGCGCCCAGCGTGTCGAGATGCAGCCAGCCCGCGTTATAGACCACCGGGTAGAGGAACATGGAGAGCGTGCCGAACAGCACGACGCTGCCCACGGCCATGGCGCTCTTGTGCGGCTTCGACTGGAGCGTGGATTCGAAGGCCAGCACGGCTGCCGCGCCGCAGATCGCACTGCCGGCGGCCGTGAGGATGGCGGTGTCGCGGTCGAGCTTGAGCACCTTCATGCCGACCCAGGTGCCGATCACGAGCGTGCTCACGACGATCGCGACCGACTCGACGAGCCCCGGCACGCCGACCTGGGCGATTTCCTGGAGGCTCACGCGCAGCCCGAAGAACGCCACGGCGATGCGCAGCAGCTTGCGCGCGGAAAAGTTGACGCCGGCGGCCCAGCTTTCGGGCATGCCGTCGCGCAGCGCATTGCCGTAAATCGCGCCGGCCACGATGCCGACGATCAGCGGGCTCATGCCGAGCCCGGCGATGGCGGGCAGCGACGCGATGCTGGTGACGGCCGCAGCGAACAGGGCGACGAACAGCACGCCGTTGAGCTGCCCGCGGGTGGACGGCAGGGCATGCGTAAGGGTGGGTGTAGACATCTAGGCCTCTCTCTCCCGGACGAGCCGGTTGAAAAATGGGGTAGCGAACAGAGCGCTATCGAATGGCCTAATCCTAATTTAGATATATCGATATGAAAAATCGTGATTTGTGACGTAATATATAGGTCAACACGATGGTTCTCCGCCATGACCCCGGAACAACTGATAACTTTCGCTGCCGTCGCCGAGCACCTCAACATCAGTCGAGCGGCGCTCTCCCTGCATTTGTCGCAGCCCGCCGTATCGGGCCAGTTGCGGCTCTTGCAGGAGGAATTTGGCGAGCCGCTCTACCAGCGCGACGGCCGCGGCGTGCGCCTCACGCCCACGGGCGAGCAACTCGCGGGCTACGCGGCGCGGCTGCGCGACACCTGGCGCGACGCGCTCGCCTACCGCGACGCGCTGCGCGGCCTCGAGCGCGGCACACTGCGCATCGGCGCCACGACCACGCCCGCGAGCTACCGGCTGCCGTATCTCGTGGCGCAGTTTCACGGGCACTATCCGCAGGTCAAGCTCGAAACGTCGAGCGGCAACACGACGGACGTCGTCGGCATGCTCGGGGCGGTCGATATCGCGCTGATCGAAGGGCCGGTAGGCGAGCAGTTGCCGCCGGACACGGCCGTGCACCCGTGGCACGAGGACGAAATCGTCGCCATCGTGCCGCGCGGCCACGCGCTGGCCGCGCAATTGCCGGAGCCGCACGGGGAGACCGGGGAGACCGGGGAGCCGAAGCCGGCCATCACGGTGGAGGCGCTCGCCGAGTGGCCACTCGTGTTGCGCGAAGACGGCTCGGGCGTGCGCCAGGTCGTCGAGCGCGCATTCGCGCGTGCGGGCGTACCCATGCGCGTGGCGCTGGAGATCGCGGGCGTGGAGGGCGTGAAGGAGGCCGTGCGCGCGGGCATGGGCATCGGTTTCGTCTCCGCCATGTCAATGCGGCACGAGAACGGCGCGTTGCGCCAGATCCGCTTCGGGCCCGAGCCGCTTGCGCGCCGCTTCTCGATTCTCGTCCCGCATGCGGGCGCCGCGTCGCGCGTGGCACAGCGTTTTCTGGAGCTGTGTCTCGCCGATGTTCCCGGCGCATGACCCAGGGCATACCAGAATGGCGTGCCGCGCGACGAGCGCGCACTATCCGCCCTAATCATCCGGCGCGCACAGGCGCCTTTTTTCGAACCGGATTTGGAACCGGTTCCAAAAGGGCAAATCGAAGCGGATTCGACGAACACAAGGTGTGCGCCGGTAGCAACAGGGAACAAGGCAATGGCGGAAGTAGCAATCGTGGCGAGCGCGTTTGGTGCGCAGGCAATCTGGCGTGACGGACATGCGGCATGGAGCGTGTCGGCGCGGCGCGCTGGCGCGCAGGCATTCGAGGTCCGGCGCGAGCTGATGCACGACGCCGACGCGCAGCCCGAGGCACTGCACGCGCTCGGAACGGCGCTTGCGCGCGAGGGTCTGTGGCGCGTCTGGTCCACGCCGGACTCGCTCTACACGGAAGACGGCGCGCTCGACGAGGCGGCGCTGTGCGCGGCCGTCGCGGCGGGCCGTGCGCTCGGCGCGCGCTTCGTGAAACTGCAATTGGGCGGCTTCGCGGGCGAAGCCTGCGCGGCGCGCCTCGCGAGCCTGCTCGAAGAACTGGGCGCACGCACCGGCGAGGCGGGTGACGGCCCGCGCGTCGTGGTCGAGAACGGGCAACTCGAGCAGGGCGGCAAGCTCGCCCAGTTCGTCGGCCTGTTCACTGCGTTGCGCGAAGCAGGCGCAGCGGCCGTGATCGGCATGACGTTCGACATCGGCAACTGGCAGTGGCCGGGCGAGCCACCGCTGCTCGCGGCCGCCGCGCTCGCGCCGCACGTCGAGTACATCCACTGCAAGGCCGTGGCGGGTGAGGGTGCGCGCCGTTTCGCGGCTGCGCCTGGCGACGACGACACGCTGTGCCGCGCCGCGCTTGCGCTGCTGCCCACGCACGTGCCGCGCGGCATCGAGTTTCCCTTCGATCCGGCCTGCGTCGCGGCAGAAGCCGCTCATTACGTGGAGTGGCTCGCCGCCGCCTGATGCGCAGCGGCAGCCCGGCCTCAGACACCCTATTCGATTCAGGAACACATCCCATGACCGACACACTCGATGTCATCACCTACGGCGAAGCGATGGCGATGTTTGTCGCCACCGAGCCTGGACCGCTCGCCCAGGTCGGGCACTTCACGAAGCGCGCGGCGGGCGCGGAGCTCAACGTCGCGACCGGCCTCGCCCGCCTGGGTTTCAAGGTGGGCTGGATGAGCCGCGTGGGCGCCGATTCGTTCGGCCAGTTCGTGCGCGACGTGCTCGCGCAGGAAGGCATCGACGCGCGTTGCGTGAGCACCGATGCACGCTACCCGACCGGCTTCCAGCTCAAGTCGAAGAACGATGACGGCAGCGACCCGGCCGTCGAATATTTCCGCCGCGGCTCGGCGGCGAGCAAGCTCTCGACCGACGACTATCAGGCCGCCTACGTGCTCGGCGCGCGCCATCTGCACCTGAGCGGCGTCGCGCCCGCGATTTCGCCGTCGTCGCGCGAACTCGCCTTCAAGCTCGCGCAAGCGATGCGCGACGCGGGCCGCACGATCTCGTTCGACCCGAACCTGCGCCCGACGCTCTGGGGCTCCGAAGCCGAGATGGTCGCGACACTCAACGAACTCGCGAGCTTCGCCGACTGGGTGCTGCCCGGCGTGGGCGAGGGCCGCGTGCTGACCGGCTCGGACGACCCGGAAGTCATCGCGAACTTTTACCTCGCGCGGGGCGCGCGCGGTGTGGTCGTCAAGCTGGGCGCGGAGGGCGCCTGGTACGCCACCGCCGCCGGCGAGCGCGGCCGCGTCGCGGCACAGCGCGTGGAGCGCGTGGTCGATACCGTGGGCGCCGGCGATGGTTTCGCCGTGGGCGTGGTGAGCGCGCTGCTCGAAGGGCGCGCACTGCCCGAGGCGGTCGCGCGGGGCAATCGAATCGGCGCGCTGGCCGTGCAAGTGATCGGCGATTCGGAAGGCTTGCCGACGCGTGCACAGCTCGACGCGCTCGAAAGCGCGCAAGTGCGCACGGCCGCATAACCGCATAGCAAGACAAACCGCAACAAGCAGAAACAGGCGGCGCAACGCGTGAATTCGCACGTGGCGCGCCGAATGACATGAGACCAGAGGGCGGCACGACGAAGCCGCTGTTCAACTGGAGACACAGATGACCTCAACCTCGCTCGCACCGCGCCGCTGGTGGGCAATCATGCCGATCGTGTTCATCACGTACAGCCTGGCCTACCTCGATCGCGCCAACTACGGCTTCGCCTCGGCGGCAGGCATCAACCGCGACCTCGGCATCAGCCCGGGGCTTTCCTCGCTGATCGGCGCGCTGTTTTTCCTCGGCTACTTTTTCTTCCAGTTGCCGGGCGCCGTTTATGCCGAGCGCCGCAGCGTGCGTACGCTCGTATTCGTGAGCCTCGTGCTCTGGGGCGGTTGCGCGGCGCTCACGGGCGTCGTCACGAACATTCCTTCGCTCATGGCGATCCGCTTCGTGCTCGGCGTGGTCGAGGCGGCCGTGATGCCCGCCATGCTCATCTTCATCAGCAACTGGTTCACGAAGAGCGAGCGCTCGCGCGCCAACACCTTCCTGATCCTCGGCAATCCGGTCACGGTGCTGTGGATGTCGGTCGTCTCGGGCTATCTCGTGCACGCGTTCGGCTGGCGTCACATGTTCATCGCGGAAGGCGCGCCGGCCGTCTTGTGGGCCGTGTGCTGGTGGTTCCTCGTGCGCGACAAGCCCGCGCAGGTGAACTGGCTCTCCGACGAGGAAAAGCGCGCGCTCGACGCTTCGATGCGCGCCGAGCAGGCCGCCATCAAGCCCGTGCGCAACTACGCCGAAGCGTTCCGCACGCCTGCCGTGATGCTGCTTTCGGCGCAGTACTTCTGCTGGAGCATCGGCGTGTACGGCTTCGTGCTGTGGCTGCCTTCGATCGTGAAGAACGGATCGGCGCTCGGCATGGTCGAGACGGGCTGGCTCTCCGCGCTGCCGTATCTCGCCGCGACGATCGCGATGCTCGCGGCCTCCTGGGCCTCGGACAAGCTCGATAACCGCCGCGCCTTCGTGTGGCCGTTCCTGCTGGTCGGCGCACTGGCCTTCGCGGGTTCGTATGCGCTCGGCTCGACGCACTTCTGGATGTCGTATGCGCTGCTGGTGGTGGCCGGCGCCGCAATGTACGCGCCGTATGGCCCGTTCTTCGCGATCGTGCCCGAGCTGCTGCCGAAAAACGTCGCGGGCGGCGCAATGGCGCTCATCAACAGCATGGGCGCACTCGGCTCGTTCGTCGGCTCCTACGTCGTCGGCTATCTGAATGGCGCAACCGGCTCGCCTGCGGCATCCTATGCGTTCATGAGCGCGGCGCTGGTCGCCGCGGTGGGCCTCACGCTCGCCGTGAAGCCGCAGCGCGAAACCGCTCATGGCTACGCCGCGCCGGTTCACGGAAAATAACGCACACTCGAGAAGCAAACTCATGAAGCACACAATCGTTGCCTACAAGACCCTGCCCGCCGATGTCACCGACTATCTGCGCGAGCATGCCGAAGTCGTATTCGCCGATGCGGACAAGCCGGGCGAGCTGGCCGCCGCGCTCAAGAACGCAGACGGCGCGATCGGCGCGAGCGTGAAGATCACGCCCGAGATGCTGGACGGCTCGCGCGTGAAGGCGCTCTCCACGATCTCGGTGGGCTACGACCAGTTCGACGTGCCCGATCTCACGAAGCGCGGCATCGTGCTCGCGCACACGCCCGACGTGCTGACCGAATCGACGGCCGACACCGTGTTCTCGCTGATTCTCGCGAGCGCGCGCCGCGTGGTCGAGCTGGCCGACTGGGTGAGGGCGGGCCACTGGAAGGCCAGCATCGGTCCGGCACAATTCGGCGTGGACGTGCAGGGCAAAACGCTCGGCATCGTGGGGCTCGGGCGCATCGGCGGCGCGGTCGCGCGGCGTGCGGCGCTCGGCTTCAACATGAAGGTGCTCTACACGAACCGCAGTCCGAACGAAGCAGCCGAGCGCGACTACGGCGCGCGCCGCGTGGAGCTCGACGAACTGCTCACGACAGCGGACTTCGTGTGCCTGCAAGTGCCGCTCACCGACGCCACGCGCCACATGATCGGCGCTGAGCAGTTCAAGAAGATGAAGAAAAGCGCGATCCTCATCAATGCCTCGCGCGGTGCGACCGTCGACGAACAGGCGCTGATCGCGGCGCTCGAAGCGGGCACGATTCACGGCGCGGGCCTCGACGTGTTCGAGCGCGAGCCGATCGATCCCGCCTCGCCGCTGCTGCGCATGCCGAACGTGGTGGCGCTGCCGCACATTGGCTCGGCCACGCACGAGACGCGCCACGCCATGGCGCGCTGCGCGGCGGAGAACATCGTCGCGGCGCTCGCGGGCACGCTCGACGTGAACATCGTCAACCGCGAGGTGCTCGCGCGATGAGCGCGGCTGCGGGCGGCACGGACAGCGCCGGTGCGAGCGCGGCCACGCCGCCGCGCCGCGCCACGATCAGCGACGTGGCGCGCGAAGCGGGCACCGGCAAGACCAGCATCTCGCGCTATCTGAACGGCGAGCTGGGCGTCCTTTCGCCCGACCTGCGCGCGCGCATCGAGGCGGCGATCGAGCGGCTCGACTACCGCCCCAACCAGATGGCGCGCGGGCTCAAGCGCGGGCGTAACCGTCTGCTCGGCCTGTTGCTCGCGGACCTGGCCAACCCGTATTCGGTGGAAGTGCTGCAAGGGGTGGAGGCCGCGTGCCACGCTTTGGGCTATATGCCGCTCATCTGCCATGCCGCCAACGAAGTCGACATGGAGCGCCGCTATCTGCAACTGCTCACGACCTATCGCGTGGAAGGCGTGATCGTCAACGCGCTCGGCGTGCGCGAGTCGATGCTCAAGCCCGTGGGCAGCGGCGGCATTCCGGCCGTGCTGGTCGACCGCACCGTCGACGGTCTGGACGCCGACGTGGTCGGCCTCGACAACGCCGCCGCCGTGCGTCTGGGCGCGGAGCACCTGCTCGCGCGCGGCTATGACGACATCGTGTTCGTCGTGCAGCCGTTCGAGCATGTGAGCTCGCGCCGCGAGCGCGAAGCGGCGTTTCGCGCCTCGATGCAGGCGACGAAGGGCGCGGCGCGCGGCTTGACGCACGTGCTCGATCTCCATGACGAGGCGGGCGTGCAGAGCGCGCTCGCGGCGCTCGACGCGCATGTGACCAGCGCCGCCGCGCGCGGGGCGCGCTGCGCGCTGTTCGCGGCGAACGCGCCGGTTGCGCTGCGGCTCGCGCTGCATCTGAAGGCGGCGCTGGGGGCGCAGTGGCAGCAGCGCGTGGCGCTGATCGCCATCGACGATCCCGAGTGGGCCGAACTCGCCGGCATCACGACGATCCGGCAGCCCACGCGCGCGATCGGATATCGCGCGGTGGAGTTTCTGCACGAGCGCATCGAAGGCGCGGCGCCCGCCGCGCGCGCGGCGGCGTTCGAGGGTGAACTGGTGGTGCGGGCTTCGACGCTGGGGTGAACGGGGCGCGTCGCATCGAGCGTGGTGCGAGCCACGCGCGCTTTTCCTGCGTCGCCACGCCGCCGGGGCTGCGCGCCACGCCCGATATCTGCGATCATTCGGGCTGCGGCGCGCGCCCACGCGCGCCGACCGTCACAAGGAAGCCCATGTCCGTAGCCCCGATCACGCTCGTCTGCCTCTCGCTCGCGACGCTGTTCGTCGCCGCCTTGCCCGTTTGGCTCTATCGCCGCTTGCGCGCGCCGTATGCGCTCGACTGGCGCGATACCATCGCGGGCGTCGCCGTTTTCGCATTCTTTGCGACCGTGATCGAGCGCGCGCTCAACGACTACGTTCTGCATCAAAACGCCGCGTTCGCGCAGGTTCTCGCGAATCCGGCGTTCTTCGTTCTGTATGGCGCGCTCGCTGCGGGCCTATGCGAGGAGATCGGGCGCTACATCGCCATGCGCATCATCGCGCGCCGCGTGGCGCAAAAGTCCGGCGCGCTCGCGGACGGCCCGGCGCTCGGCTACGGCATCGGGCATGGCGGGGCGGAGGCGTGGTTCGTCGGCGTGCTCGTGCAACTTCAGTGGATCGTGTTCGCGGTCCTCGCGAATCGCGGCGATCTTGAGGCGCACCTGAGCAATCTCACGCTCGACTCCGTGTTGCGCGTGCATCTGATTCTCGCGAGCCTTTCGCCGTTTTTCGCGGGCGTGTTCGCGCTCGAGCGCACGGCTGCGTTCGTATTCCAGATCGCGCTTTCGGTGCTGATGTGGCGTGGCGTGCGCGCGGGCTGGAAGGGCATCGTTCCGCTCGCGATCGTGGTGCATGCGCTGATCGACGTGCCCGCCGCGGTGTATCAGGCGCGTCTCGCGCCGCTTGCCGCCGTCGATGGTTTCTATGTGGTGGCGGCCGTCGTGGTCGCTGTCGTGCTCTACAGAACGTGCCGCAACGAGCGGCGCGTCGCGCGCGCCGCGTGAGCGCGCGCGTTTGCAGTCTCAACTCTCTTTTCTGGCGTCAATGGAAGCCTATCTGTTTGAATGCGCGAGCCCCGATTTCGACGAGCTCGCCCGCGTTGTCGCCGATCTGTTCCCCGAGCAGACGCGCTTTGCCGAAGAACGCGACGAAAACGGCGTGCCGCAACTGGTCGTGCACTGGGTGGCGATGCGCTTCGGCTCGAAGGCGCGCCGCATGGCGCTGACGGTCGCCATCGCGCCCGCGGCGCTCGCGCGCTATCGCGCGTTGCCGGCGAGGCTGCGCGGCCGCAGCTTCGCGGTGCTGCGCGCGTACGTGGAGGCGACGATCGAGTCGCTGGAGGAGCAGCACGCGAAGGGCGAAGACGTGCCGCACGACGTGACGATCGCGCTAGACGAGGAATTTGCCTGAAGCGGGCCGAAGTGAGCTGAGACGCTGATGGGCGGCCGCCGGGCCGCCCGCGAGCAGGATCAGTCTACGGGGCGATAGACCTTGGCGAATCGCGCGGCTTGCACGACACCATAGTCGCCGGGCGCGTATTGCATGACCCAGTCACCGGCCACGCCGCTCAGGCGGTCGCCGCCGGCCGAGCGTTGCAGCGTGAACGCCGCGTCCATGCGTTTGGCGAGCACCACGACCTGGCGGTTGCGATAGGCGCCGGACTGGCCGTGGGCGAGGGCGTCGCTGGCCGGCAGATACTTCGCGTCGAAGCGCTCGCGTGAGACGACCCAGCGCTCGCCCGTCGAGCCGGTGATGATGGCGTCGCCCGGCGCGTAGCGGTTCGGGCCTTCGAGGCTCATCAGCTCGCCGGGTTGCGCCGCGAATTCGACGCTCACGGTTTCGTCCTTGACGACGCGTTGGGCCGCGGCGTCGCCGCGCAAGTCGAGTTCGGTCAGTTCAATCATGGTTGCAGCAGCGGACCTGCCTCGCAAAAAATCGTGTTGCACGGTGTGGCAAATGAAACGACGGCCGGGCGCAATGCCCGGCCGTCGCGCGGTCCGCAAGGTTACCCTGAATCGGGCCGCCGCGCACGCGCGTCGTGCCCGTGCGCGGCTCGATCCAGGGGCGGCGCCTTACTGCGCGGCCGGCGTGCTGGCCGGCTCGGCTTCGCTTGCTGCGGCGCTTGCGGACGGCTTGGCCTTGCCCTTGTGCTTCGGCTTCACCGGCTTGCCCGACGGGCCGTGCTCATGGCCGTGACGGAAGGTCTGGTCGGCAAGCTTCTTTTGCTCCGGCGAGAGGCTGGTATAGAGCGGCTCGAACGCCGTGACGAGCTTTTGCATGTCTTCGGCGTGCGCCTGCGAGATCTGCGCGTACTGCTTCATGTCGTCGAGCGCGTTACGCGTGTTCTCGCCTTCCATGCGTTGCTTGTAGAGGTCGCCCATGGTCTGGCCGTTGCTGCGCATGACGTCGGCGAACGCTTTCCATTGGGGCTCCTGCTCGGGCGTGATCTTGAGTTGCGTATGCAGCCACGTGATGCGCTCCTCGACGCGCTGCTGATGCTGCGCGGCGCGCACATCGGCGCTCGATGCGGCGACGGCGGCCGGCGCCGACGCGGCGGGCGCGGCGCTTTGCGCGAACGCGCCGCTCATCGAGAGCGTGGCGGCAAGGATGACGAAAGCTTTCTTCATTGTGAGTCCTCGAATCGTTTCGTAGCGGGTAGCACGGCCATAACGGCGGCTTCCGTTATTAGTACCACGTTATCGTCGCGAGACGGCCCGGCTGCGACACTTGCTTACAAACGAAACGCGTGGAAATACCCGTCGCGCATGGCTTGCGCGTGGACGTGGCGGTGTTTCCGCCACGCTTGCGCCACGTTTCTGCCGAGTCCCGCCGCGCGCGATAATGGCGCCATCACGACCCTCCATCACGACCACCACCGATGAGACCTCCGCGCCTCGATCAACTCGACGACCTCGACCGCAACCTCGTTGCGCTGCTTCAGGAAAACGCCCGCGAGAGCGTGGCGAACCTGGCGCGGCGCCTGGGCGTCGCGCGCACCACCGTGCTTGCGCGCATCGAGCGGCTCGAGCGCACGCAGGTAATCGCGGGCTACGGCGTGCGTCTGGGCCAGGACGTGCTCGATGCGAGCCTCCAGGCGTGGGTCGGACTCATCATCGCGCCGCGCCACGGGCCCGATGTGCAGAAGCGCCTCGGCAAGATGCCGGAGGTGCAGTTGCTGTGCGCGGTGAGCGGCGAGTACGACTATGTCGCGTGGCTGCGCGCCGATTCGCCGGACCGCCTCAATGACCTGCTCGACCAGATCGGCGGCATACCGGGCGTGGAGCGCACGACCACGTCGATCGTGCTCGCCCGCAAGGTCGATCGCGGTTCGGTGACGGGCTGAGCGCGCCTGAACCTGGGCTTAGCGCCCGGTCTCGCGGCCCCCGAATGAACGCTTTTCGACGATTCGACGAAAAGCTTCGTCAGAATGACGAAAACCCCGGTCGAAGCGCATCGTTTTGCGTCTATGATCCGTATTTGCCTCTCCCTAGACTGTGCTTGAGCGGGCGTTGCCCATCCCCAAGCATAGAAAACCAAAGGAGATGACAAATGAAAGTCGCGATTGCAGGCGCCGGTCTGATCGGCCACACCATTGCCCACATGCTGCGCGAAAGCGGCGACTATGAAGTGGCGGCCTTCGACCGCGATGCGAAGGCGCTCGAGCCGCTCGCCGCGCAAGGCATCCCCACCGCACGCGTCGACTCCGGTGACGCCGCCGCGCTGCGCGGCGCGCTCGAAGGCTATGACGTCCTCATCAATGCGCTGCCGTATTACCTCGCAGTGAACGTCGCGTCGGCGGCGAAGGGGGCGGGCGTGCATTACTTCGACCTGACCGAAGACGTGCGCGCGACCCATGCGATCCGCGCGCTCGCCGACGGCGCCGATCACGTGTTCATGCCGCAATGCGGTCTCGCACCCGGTTTCATCGGCATTGCCGCGCATGCGCTCGCGAGCCGCTTTACCGAGATCCGCGACGTCAAGATGCGCGTGGGCGCGCTGCCGCAGTTCCCCACCAACGCGCTCAAGTACAACCTCACCTGGAGCGTGGACGGGCTCATCAACGAGTATTGCCAGCCGTGCGAAGCCATTCGCGAAGGCCGCACGCAGTGGGTGCAGCCGCTCGAAGGCCTTGAGCATTTTTCGCTCGACGGCGTGGAGTACGAGGCGTTCAATACGTCGGGCGGTTTGGGCACGCTTTGCGAGACGCTCTCGGGCAAGGTGGAGTCGCTCGATTACAAGTCGGTGCGCTATCCGGGCCACCGCGCGCTCATGCAGTTCCTGCTCGAAGACCTGCGCCTTTCGAGCGACCGCGACACGCTCAAGTCCATCATGCGCCGCTCGGTGCCCGCCACGGAGCAGGACGTCGTGCTCATTTTCATGACGGTCACCGGCATGCGTGACGGCAAGCTTGTGCAGGAAGTGTTCACGCGCAAGATCTTCGCGAAGACGGTGTGCGGCGTGCCCATGAGCGCGATCCAGATCACCACGGCCGGCGCGATGTGCGCGGTGCTCGACCTGTTCCGCGAAAAGCGTCTGCCGCAAGCGGGTTTCGTGCGCCAGGAACAGGTGCAACTGCAACAGTTCCTCGGCAACCGCTTCGGTCAGGTGTACGAAGGCGCGACGCTCGACACGCGCGCCAAGGTGCCGGCCTGAGCGCTCAGGCGGGAGCCTGCGCCGAGCCGCCCGCGAGGATGCGCTGCAAGAGCGCGTCGCAATCGGCCTCGGCGGGCGCGGTGTTGTCGAACAGGAGGAGACCGTCGAGCTGCGGGCCCGACGGCATGAAACGGCGCTGCCGGTATTCGTCCCAGTGGGCGAGCTTGTAGGCGTCGATGGGATGGGCGCGCGCGACAATGCGCGCGTGCGCCGTTTCCTCGCTGGTATGCACCCAGACCACGGTGAGCGCGACCTGCGGCCCGACGCCAAGCCATGCGTGATCGAACAGCTTGCGATCGCGCACTTCGCGCGACAGCGGGCCGACCACGAGCGCGCTCACGCCCAGTTCGAGGTTTTCGCGGGCGGTGTCGATCAACCCCCGGTACTCGGGGTCGCGCAGATGTTGCAGGAAGAGGGGGCTGTCGCGGTCGTACGGGTCGTGCGCGAGCGCGCCCATCGCGGCCGAGCTGTAGCTCCCGTAGAGCGTGTCCTTGTCCAGCAGGCAGAACGGCTCGCCGCTTGCGCGCGCGAGCGGGGCGAACAGGCGCTTCGCGAGCGAAGTCTTGCCGGTTCCGGCGTGGCCGCAGAAAAACACCAGCCTTGTCACGGACGGCGCGCCTCCCCAGGCTGCGCCTCGGGCGCGCTCGGGCCGCTGCCGTGGCCATTCAGGAACTTGCCGTTGGCGTCGAGCCACATCACGTTGATGATGCCGAAGCCGAGCGCCACGCCAATGCCGAGGATCCACGAGAAGTACCACATCGTCTTTGCTCCCTTCACGTGCGGGTTGCGCGTGCTGCCGCGCATTCCCCGAAGCATATAACATCGATGATGGGCATGGCGCTCGCCCGCCCGTGGCGCCCCTGGCGATCACGACCGCATGGCCGCGAGCGCGAAACTCACCCAAACGCCACCCGACCCAGGCCAACCCGAACAGGAAAAGCGCCCATGCCATCGCGCGTGTCCAGTGTGTTCGCCGCGTGCATCGCAGCCGCGGTCACGGCGCTCGCCCTTGGCGGCTGCGCCGAGGAGCCGGCGCAGCCGCTCCCGTTCAAGCCGGTGCCGGCCGAGCGCATTCTCAAGCCGGGCTACACCCAGCCGGGCGAAGGCCTCGTCGCCGTGGACGTGCGCCGCGAGCGCACCCGCAACGTCATCGTGAAACTGCGCGACGCGCCGGTCTACATCGACGGTGAGCCCGTGACCGACCTCATGGACGGCGAGCACGTCACGTTCTACCTCAAGCCGGGCGTGCACCGCATCGGCGTGACCACGCAGTTCGATCCCGTGGTGGAACTGCGCTTCGTCGTGGACCCGCGCTATACGAACCGCGCGAGCGTCACATTCGACAAGGATCATCGCATCGGCATCCGGCGCGTCGCGCAGTAGGGCACTCCTTGCGTGCACCGAGGGCGCGGGGCGCGGCGGGCGCAAAAGGGGCGAAAGGGGCATGGCCCGTGCGCCTGCCAGCGGCGCGGGAGCCCGGCCGGCGCGACGCCGGTGCGTGGAACCCCGTACACTTGGCAACCGGTGCAACTCGAAGCGGCGCGGGCGCGACCCGCCGCCGGGAAGAAAAGGAACATGCTCATCAATTGCGTCGCGTATCAAAGCGGCAAGAAACTGGCCGACATTACCGTCGAGGCCATCAGCGACTATCTGGCAAGGCCCGAGTGCTTCGTGTGGGTCGCCCTCAAGGACCCCGACGCCGGCGAAATGGCGGCGATGAAAGAAGAGTTCGGCCTGCACGCGCTCGCGATCGAAGACGTCATGAACGGCAACCAGCGGCCGAAGATCGAGGAATACGGCGAGACGCTCTTTTGTGTGCTCCACACGCTCGAACTCGACGACGACGGCGAAATCATCACGGGCCAGGTGAACGTGTTCGCCGGCCCCAATTTCGTGCTCTCGGTGCGCCACCGCGCCCAGCAGGGTTTCAGCGACGTGCGCGCGCGCTGCGAGCGCGAGCCCGACCTGCTGCGCGAAGGCTCCGGTTTCGTGCTCTACGCGCTCATGGACAGCGTGGTCGATCGCTACGCGCCGGTGCTCGAAACGCTGTCGGGCGAGATCGAGGAGCTGGAGGACCGGATCTTCGAGAAACACGACCTGGCGGGCTCGCGCGCGATCATCGAGGATCTCTATTCGCTCAAGCGCCGCCTCGTGATCCTCGCTCACCACGTCACGCCGCTCGTGGACGCCGTCGGCAAGCTCGTGGGCGGGCGCATCCCGCAGATCTGCACCGGCATGCAGGCTTATTACCGCGACGTGTACGATCACTTGATCCGCGTGTCCAACATGATCGACGCGCGCCGCGAAATGATCGTCACGGCCATCCAGGTCAATCTCGGCATGATCTCGCTCGCCGAGAACGAGGTGACCAAGCGGCTCGGCTCGTTCGCGGCGCTGTTCGCCGTGCCGACGATGATTGCGGGTATCTACGGTATGAACTTCGAGCACATACCCGAGCTACATTTCAGGTATGGCTACCAGGTCTGTCTGGGCGCCATGCTCGTGCTCGACCTTTTCCTGTTTTTCCTGTTTCGCCGTATCAACTGGCTCTGAACGGAAGCTGGCGCCGTTCGCGTTGTTGCAATGCCGCATGGCCGGCATTGACACCGCGAAGCGCCAGCGCCGAGAATGGGCCGCCAGCAAACGTTTGCGCATAACCAGAAAGTGTGGCCCGGCCGGGCCCGACAAACCGGAGACACCGAAGATGAACTCCCGCATTCGCCGCCGCATCGTCCTTGCCGCCAGCGCGCTCGCCACGACCGCCGTGACCGGCGCCTTGCCGCTTGCCGCCCGTGCCCAGACGGGCGGCAAGCCGAAAGTCGCGCTCGTCATGAAGTCGCTCGCCAACGAGTTCTTCCTCACCATGGAGACCGGCGCGAAGGACTATCAGAAGCACAACGCCTCCCAGTTCGACCTCATCACCAACGGCATCAAGAACGAGACCGACACCGCCGCGCAGATCCAGATCGTCGAGCAGATGATCGTCTCGAAGGTCGACGCCATCGTGCTCGCGCCCGCCGACTCGAAGGCGCTCGTGCCCGTGGTGAAGAAAGCCGTGGACGCGGGCATCATCGTCGTGAACATCGACAACAAGCTCGATGCCGACGTGCTCAAGTCCAAGGACCTGAACGTGCCGTTCGTCGGCCCGGACAACCGCAAGGGCGCGCGGCTCGTGGGCGACTACCTCGCCAAGCGGCTGAAGTCGGGCGACCAGGTGGGCATCGTCGAAGGCGTCTCCACCACGACCAACGCGCAGCAGCGCACCGCGGGCTTCAAGGACGCGATGCAGGCCGTGGGCGCGAAGATCGTCTCGACGCAGTCGGGCGAGTGGGAGATCGACAAGGGCAACGCCGTGGCGTCGGCCATGCTCAACGAATATCCGGACCTCAAGGCGCTCCTGTGCGGCAACGACAACATGGCGATCGGCGCCGTGTCGGCCGTGCGCGCGGCGGGCAAGCAGGGCAAGGTGTACGTGGTCGGCTACGACAACATCGACGCCATCAAGCCGATGCTCAAGGACGGCCGCGTGCTCGCGACCGCCGACCAGTTCGCGGCCAAGCAAGCCGTGTTCGGCATCGACACGGCCTTGAAGGCGCTCAAGGAGCACAAGAAACAGTCGGAGCTGTCGGGCATCGTCGAAACGCCGGTGGTGCTCGTCACGAAGTGAGTACGGTGCGCGTGGGGCGCCTGAGCCACGGTTGGCGAGACGCGCGCGCCGCGGCGGTATTTGTGCGCGCAAATCAATAAACGCTCAAGAATCCCACCGCGCAGCCGTTATTTGTACCGGGATGGCCGCATGGGTGGCCGTCCGCGCTGCGCGGCAAAACGCTGCGCGGTGCGCCGTTCGCCGCCGCTCTACCGGAGCGTGCGGCGGCGGCGCGGACCCGCGGTATCCGGGCGGCGCGTGGACCGGTTCATCCCCGGCGGCGCGGCTCGCGACTACAGGATCGTGATGGATGCAATTGCTCCCGACGTAGCGTCAACTGCGCCTGCCGTGCTTGCGGTCTCGGGCGTGGGCAAGACCTACGAGCAGCCGGTGCTCGCCGACGTCAGCCTAGCGCTGCACGCCGGCGAAGTGCTTGCGCTCACGGGAGAAAACGGCGCGGGCAAGAGCACGCTCTCGAAGATCGTGAGCGGCCTCACCGCGCCGAGCGCGGGCAGCATGCAACTGATGGGTCGGCCCTACGCGCCGGCGAGCCGCCGCGAGGCCGAGGCGCTCGGCGTGCGCATGGTCATGCAGGAGCTGAACCTGCTGCCCACGCTCACCGTCGCCGAGAATCTTTTTCTGGACCGGCTGCCGCAGTCGGGGCCGCTGCGCTTCGGCTGGATCGATCGCAAGCGGCTGCGCGCCAACGCACGCGCGGCGATGGCGCAGGTCGGCCTGGAGGCAATCGATCCGGACACGCCGGTGGGCGAGCTGGGCATCGGCCATCAGCAGCTCGTGGAGATCGCGCGCAACCTGATCGGCAGCGGGGGCGATGGTGGCAATGCCAGCGATGGCGGCGACGGTCCGGGCGACATGCGCGTGCTGATCCTCGACGAGCCCACGGCCATGCTCACGGGCCGAGAGGTCGAGCTGCTGTTCGAGCAGATCGCGCGGCTCAAGGCGCGGGGCGTCGCGCTCGTCTACATCTCGCACCGGCTCGAGGAGCTCGAGCGCATCGCGCAGCGCGTCGCGGTGCTGCGCGACGGCAAGCTCGTGCGCGTGGACGACATGGCCAACCTCACGCCCGAGCGCATCGTCGCGCTGATGGTCGGGCGCGAGCTTGGCGAGCGCATCGACCTGGGGCAGCGGCGCATCGGCGCGCCGCTCCTGAGGGTCGAGGGGCTCACGCGCGCGAAGGCCGTGCGCGACGTGTCGTTCGACGTGCGCGCGGGCGAGATTTTCGGCATCTCCGGGCTGATCGGCGCGGGCAGAACCGAACTGATGCGGCTGATCTACGGCGCGGACCGCATGGAGCGCGGCGTCGTGGCGCTGGCGAGCACGCCGGGCGCGGCGCCCGAGCCGGTGCAGATCGGCTCGCCCGCCGACGCGGTGCGCCTCGGCATTGCGCTCATCACCGAGGATCGCAAGGGCGAGGGGCTGTTGCTGCCGCAACCGCTTGCCGCGAACGTGACGCTCGGCAACGTGGGCGCGGTGTCGCGTTACGGCGTGGTGGACGCGGCGCGCGAGAACACGCTGGCGCGTACGCAGATCGACGCGCTGCGTATCCGCACGGCCGGGCCCGCCCAGCCGGTGGGCGAGCTTTCGGGCGGCAACCAGCAAAAGGTCGTGATTGGCCGCTGGCTCGCGCGCGACCTCACGCAGCCGTTGCGCGTGGTGCTGTTCGACGAGCCGACGCGCGGCATCGACGTCGGAGCGAAGTTCGACATCTACGCGCTGATGGGCGCGCTCGCGCGCGAAGGCCGTGCGCTCGTGGTGGTGTCGAGCGACCTGCGCGAGCTGATGCTGATTTGCGACCGCATCGGCGTGATGTCGGCCGGGAAGATGACGGCGGTGTACGCGCGTGACGAGTGGAGCCAGGACAAGCTGCTCGCCGCCGCGTTCGCGGGCCTGCGCGCCGAGGACGCGCTCGTCTGCGACGCGGCTGATCTGCCCGACGCGGCAGGCGTCCCCGCCGGTGTCCCGCCAGGCGCGGCAGCGCAACCGAAGCAGCAAGCAAACGACGACCCACGAGGGAGCGCTTCATGACGAACGACCCGTTGCGCGGGCAACCGGTGGCCCAAGGCGATGACAGCGGTGGACGAACCGGTTCGCCCACCCATGCGCCCGTGTCGCCCGCAAGTGCGAAGCCCGTGGGCACGCGCTTCGGCTTCTCGAACTATCTGGGCCTCGCGCTCGCGCTCGTGGCGATGATCGTGCTGTTCTCGCTGCTCAGTTCGCACTTTCTCACTTACGATACGTTCAGTACGATTGCGAACCAGATACCCGATCTCGTGGTGATGGCCGTGGGCATGACATTCGTGCTCATCATCGCGGGCATCGATCTTTCGGTGGGCTCGGTGCTCGCGCTCGGCGCTTCGGTAGTGAGCGTGGCGTCGCTCAAGTGGGGCTGGGGCGCGTTGCCGGCCGCGCTGCTCGGCCTCGTGGCCGCGGCGGCCACGGGCACGCTCACCGGCGCGGTGACGGTGGGCTGGCGCATCCCTTCGTTCATCGTCTCGCTCGGCGTGCTCGAAGCGGCGCGGGGGCTGGCGTACCAGATGACGAATTCGCGCACCGCGTATATCGGCGACGCGTTCGATTTCCTCTCCAACCCGATCGCGTTCGGCATTTCGCCGGCCTTCCTGATCGCGGTGGCGGTGATGGTGATCGCACAGCTCACGCTCACGCGCACGGTATTCGGCCGCTACCTGGTTGGTATCGGTACCAACGAGGAGGCGGTGCGCCTCGCGGGCGTCGATCCGCGGCCGTACAAGGTGATCGTGTTCGCGCTGATGGGCGCGCTTTCGGGGCTCGCGGCGCTCTTTCAGATATCGCGCCTCGAAGCCGCCGATCCGAACGCAGGCGTGGGCCTCGAACTCCAGGTGATCGCGGCCGTGGTGATCGGCGGCACGAGCCTGATGGGCGGGCGCGGTTCGGTGATCAGCACGTTCTTCGGCGTGTTGATCATCTCGGTGCTGGCCGCCGGACTCGCGCAGATCGGCGCGAACGAGCCCACCAAACGCATCATCACCGGTTCGGTGATCGTGGTTGCGGTCGTGCTCGACACATACCGCAGCCGGCGAAGCAGCAGACGTAGCAGCGCATAACAATTTTGACGAGGGCGCGGTCCGCAGTGCAACGCGGGCCGCAGGAAATGACCGGGAATGCGGCGCCTGACTATTCCAACAACGGGCGCACTGAGAGCCGGCAGCAACAGGCAGGAAAAAAGGCAGGAGCAACATAAATATGGCGACGATCAAGGATGTGGCCGCCGTGGCGGGGGTGTCTTTCACGACGGTGTCGCATGTGGTGAACAACTCGCGTCCGGTGTCGGCGGACGTGCGGGCCAAGGTCGAACGCGCGATCCGCGACCTGAACTACGTGCCGTCGGCGGTGGCGCGCTCGCTCAAGGCGCGCGCCACGGCGACCGTGGGGCTGCTTGTGCCGAACGGCACCAACCCGTACTTCGCCGAGCTCGCGCGCGGCGTCGAGGACGCGTGCGCGCGCAAGGGCTACTGCGTGTTCTTCTGCAACTCCGACGACGACCCGGTCAAGCAGCGAAACTACCTGCGCGTCTTGCAGGAAAAGCGCATCGACGGGTTGATCGTGGCCTCGGCCGGCGACGACGCCGTGCTGGCCGCGACGCTCGCCGACGCGCGCGAGCCGCTCGTCGTGATCGACCGCAACATCGAGGGGCTCGACGCCGATCTCGTGCAGATCGACCACGAGCGCGGCGCCTGGCTTGCCACGCGTCATTTGCTGGAACTGGGGCACTCGCGCATTGGCTGCATCACGGGGCCGGTCGCAACCGCGGTCAGCGCGATGCGCATGCACGGCTTCCTGCGCGCCATGTCCGAGCGCGGCGTCGAGATCGCGCCGGGTGCGATCGTCGAAAGCGATTTTTCGGGGTCGGGCGGGTACCGGGCGGCGGCGCAGTTGTTCGACACCGTGCGGCCCACCGCGATCTTCGCGGGCAACGACATGATGGGCATCGGTGCGTTGCGCGCGGCGGCCGAGCGCGGCTTGCGCGTGCCGGGCGACTGCTCGATCATCGGCTTCGACGATATCGAGCTTGGCAACTTCACCTGGCCCGCGCTTTCAACGGTCGGCCAGCCCGCGCGTGCGCTCGGCGAAATGGCCGCGCTCACGCTGATCGAGCGCATTGCGAACGCGCGCGCCGGAGGGGTCACCGTGCGCCGCCGGGTGATGCCGCCCACGCTGTTCGCGCGCGAATCGACGGGACCGTGGGTGGGCTCGGAAGATTTCGCGCCGCTCGCGGCCTGAGCCGGGAGCGGGCCGGGCGACCGCAAGGGTGTCGAGGATCTCAAGGAGCCATTGTGACGACTGATGCAGCAAAGCCGGCCGGCGCCCACGCCAGGGTCGCCGTGGTCGGTAGCCTGAACATGGATCTCGTCGCGCGCGCGCCGCGTTTGCCGAACCCCGGCGAGACGCTCGCGGGCAGCGCGTTCGCCCAGGTGGCGGGCGGCAAGGGCGGCAACCAGGCGGTGGCGGCGGCACGTCTGGGCGCGCAGGTGGCGATGATCGGCTGCGTGGGCGCCGACGCGAACGGCGAAATCCTGCGCGCGGGGCTTTTGGCCGAGGGCATCGATTGCGGCGCGCTGGAAACGGCGCCGCACGCGCCAACGGGCGTGGCGCTCATCGTGGTGGATGACGCGAGCCAGAACGCCATCGTCATCGTGGCGGGCAGCAACGGCGAGGTCACGCCCGACACGCTCGTGCGCCATGAGGCGGTGCTCGCACAAGCCGATGTCGTGGTTTGCCAGCTAGAAACGCCCACCGACGCCGTGGCGGCCGCGCTCGCCGCCGCGCGGCGCCTGGGCAAGATCACCATCCTCAATCCGGCGCCGGCCACCGGGCCGTTGCCCGCCCAGTGGCTGGCGCTCGTCGACTATCTCGTGCCGAACGAACTGGAGGCGGCGGCGCTCACCGGGCTGCCCGCGAGCACACCGGAAGACGCGGCGCGCGCCGCGCTGGCTTTGCGCGAGGCGGGGGCGCGCAACGTGCTGGTGACGCTCGGGGCGCAGGGGGTGTGCGCGCTGCTCGACGGCGACGCGCCCGCGCATTTGCCCGCGCCGCGCGTGAGCGCCGTGGACACCACGGCGGCCGGCGACACGTTCATCGGTGGCCTGGCGGCGCGGCTGGCCGCCGGCGAACCCGCGCTGGAGGCAATCGCTTTCGCGCTGCGCGCGGCGTCGATCTCCGTCACGCGCGCGGGTGCCCAGCCGTCGATTCCGACGCTCGCCGAAGTGCCCCGCTGAGCGGGGCGGAGCGGCAAAAGTTACCGCAAAAGCCGCAGCAATGGCCGACCTCGCTGTCGGCCATTTGCAATATTGACCGCGCGCAAGCCGTCCATCCTTCATACCATATACATATTTCAAGACCACGAAAGCCCCTGCCGTTAACTTGCCTTGAGGAGACGTCTCACCTTCGGGCGCCAGCGCCCGAGCACACGACAAATCTATTGGGGGAGTCATGGGCAAGGGCATCAGCATCAAGGCGCGCATCGGCATCACGATGGGCTTTCTGGCGGCGTTGATCGTCGCCATCAGCGCGGTGGGGCTGCTCGGCCTCACGCGCTCGAACGACGCGTACCGCGAGACGTTCACGGACCAGATGCCGAGTTCGCACGCGGTGAATCTCGCCGAAATCTATGCCGCACGCGAGCGTCTCGCGCTCGACCGCGCCGCATTCGAGCTAGGCACGCCGGACGCCGCCGCGACGATCGAACGCGCGCGCATGCTGCGTGGCGTGTCGGACGACTTCTGGAAGAAGTACATGGCGCTGCCGCGCGATGAGGACGAAGCCCGGCTCGCCCAGGACGTGGCGGCCCGGCGCGACGCCCTGCACCAGATCGCGGACCAGTTCGTGAGCACCGTCCAGTCGGGCGACCAGGTCAAGGTGGTGGCGGGCGCCAAGGCGCTCAAGGAAGCCTACGACGGGCTCTCCAAAGCTGACGCCGTGCTCGACAAGTACCAGATGACGCAGGCGCAACAGGGCTTCGACAACGCCCAGGCTGCTTTCTCGGAACTGCGCATAGTGTGCATCGCCGCACTGCTGGTGGGCATCGGCGCGGCCGCCTATTCGTTCTTCTCGCTGCGCCGCGCCATCGCCCAGCCGCTTGGCGAAGCGCTCGGCGCCTTCCAGGCCATCGCCGCGGGCGACCTGCGCCGGCCCGTGGTCGTGCGCCGCAACGACGAGATGGGCGAACTGCTCGGCGGCGTCGCGCAGATGCAGCGCAGCCTGACCGAAACCGTGCGCTCGGTGCGAACGGGCACGGACTCGATCGCGACAGCCACGCGCGAGATCGCGGCGGGCAATATCGACCTGTCGTCGCGCACCGAGGAGCAGGCCACGGCGCTCCAGCAGACCGCCTCCAGCATGGAGCAGCTCACGGGCACCGTGAAGCAGAACGCCGACAACGCGCGCCAGGCGAGCGCGCTTGCCGCCAACGCCTCGGAGATCGCCAACAAGGGCAACGCCGTCGTCAACCAGGTGGTCGGCACGATGGGCGACATCAACGAGAGCTCGGCGAAGATCGCGGAGATCATCAGCATCATCGAAGGCATCGCGTTCCAGACCAATATCCTGGCCCTGAACGCGGCCGTCGAGGCGGCGCGCGCGGGCGAGGAAGGGCGCGGTTTCGCCGTGGTGGCGGGCGAGGTGCGCAGCCTCGCGCAGCGCTCGTCGGCGGCGGCCAAGGAAATCAAGGGGCTCATCGACACCTCGGTCGAGCGGGTGCAGGCGGGCTCGGCGCTCGTCGACGAGGCGGGCCGCACGATGACCGAGATCATCGGCGCGGTGCGGCGCGTGACCGACATCATGGGCGAGATCGCGGCGGCGTCGCAGGAGCAGTCGGGTGGCATCGAGCAGGTCGCGCGCGCCGTGACGCAGATGGACGAGGTGACCCAGCAGAACGCGGCGCTCGTCGAACAGGCGGCCGCCGCGGCGCAGTCGCTCGAAGACCAGGCGGGGCGGCTGCGCGAAGCCGTGGCAGTGTTCAGCCTCGACGAGGGGGCAGGTGCGGCGGCGCCCAAGCCGCCGGCGCGGGCTGCGGCGCGGCCCGTTGCGGCCAGCGCTCCTGCGAAGGCGCGGCCGGCGCGCGCCGCTGCCCCGACCGCTCGCCCGGCCGCCGCGACGGCAGCGGCGGGCGTGAGTGCGGCGCCGGCCGCTGCCGGATCGAACGGCGACTGGGAGACGTTCTGAGCTTGACCCACGGCGCGGGCATGACAGTCATGCGCCGCCACGCGCGACACAACCTCCGGCCGCTGCAATGCAGCGGCTTTTTTTTTTGAGACTTTGCCCCTGGCAAGCGGCCCCGCGATGCGCCACGCGCGCGCGGTTACGGTACATTGTCAGCCGTGTCATTCGCGTGGCCGGGTGAACGCGCTACACTGCGGCGCTCGCGAGGGCCCAGGGCGGGAGTTGTCCCGCGCCGGGACGAGTGCGGGCCGTACGGGGCAGGCGGCGCGGGGCGGACGACGGTCCGGGCCGCCGGGCATGGGAGGGCGCACTGCGCCAGGCAGGATGGATTGCGCCGGCTTCGAGCGCCGGCGTCGCACGACAGCACAAACAAGGAACCAGACATGACGCACGACGATCTCGCGCAACGCCTCGTGCAAGCGCGCCGGCATCATCATCTGATCGAGACCCTGGAGCCCGAGCGGGTGCCGCCGGACGCAGCAACGGCTTATGCGATCCAGCAGGCGGTGATCGCCGGGCTCGACACCACCACGGGTGGATGGAAAATCGGCGCACGCGCGCCGGGCGGCCCCGCCTCCGGCGCGCCGATCCCGGCGCCGCTCGTGCACGCCTCGCCCGCGCGCCTCGAGCGCCATTCGTTCTTCCGCGTGCTGGTGGAGCTGGAGATCGCCTTTCGCTTTTCGGAACCGATCGCGCCGCGCGCCGAAGCTTACGTGCGCGACGAGGTGCTGGCGCGCGTGGGCCAGATCCTGCCGGCCATCGAGGTCGTTGACAGCCGTTTCGCCCAGTGGCCCAACGTCGCGCCGCTCGCGCAGCTCGCCGACGCGCAGAACAATGGCGCGCTGATCACGGGCCATGCGCTGCCGTATCCGGCGCTGGCGCGCTCGCTCGACTTCGTCGCGCCCGAACTCGAACTGACGTTCGACGGCGCCTCGCTCGTGCCCGAGGCGCCGGGCAACCCGGCGGGCGACCCGCGCGAGTTGCTCGTCTGGTTCGTCAATCACTGCGCGGCGATGGGCATCACGATCGAGCCCGAATGGACCGTTACGACGGGCACCTATGTCGGTGCGCATCGCATCGACAAGCCGGGCCTCCTGCACGGCCATATCGACGGGCTCGGGGAAGTCGAAATCGAATTTATCTAGCTGATAAGCGGGTGCGCGGTGTGTAACAGATACGCGTCGCGCCTGTCACAATCGCTGTAATGAAAGGCCGCCATGCGCACTGCGTGGCGGCCTTTTTTTCTGCGTGTTACACGCCTCGCGAACGGGCGCTTGCGCAATCTGTCACGCGCGTCATTTTGACGGCGCATTTGTCTTTGGCTGCTATCACAGCAAACTCATGGCAGCGGGAAAACCACTACGGCCGAAAGGGATTGTTTGCCGAAGTCATGACGTCCCGTTCGCGCTTATCGGAACACGACGCGCAATGCGCGCCAACTCACCGACCCTGGCGAAATCGACGCGTAAAAAGGGAAAAAAATCGCATTGACGCGTACTCACAACAGCCATGCCGCCGCGCGCTGCGCGAGGTAACGAACAAAACGTTACGGGTCGTTGTGCACCGACGCTGTGCTGATGCGTTTGAGGAAGAAGCGCTGCGTATGCCGTCGCGCCGAAAGGTGTGCGGAGCAAGGCGAAATGGTGTGTTGCGGCGAAGAGGCCAGGCAAGCCGTTTTGTCGCGGCGGGAGTGAGGGAAAGCGAGCCCGGTCTGAAATTTGCACCAGTGGGGAAGATCATTGTAAGGCGTACTATGACGACCTCCAAGCGCTCAAAAATGCTTAGCTTTGAAGGGCACATCCGGCGCGATTTTACGGTGCGAAAAATTTCAAAAGGGTTTAGGATGAATTTGAGCGATGTCGTTTCCGAATAGCGCGCCGCGCACGACATCGGTCGCAGATCTCGGCGAGGAGGTAGCATGGATATCTACAGCAGCTTCGCGACCCGCTTCGAAAAAACGCGAGAGGAGGAGTTCTCGCTCGAGGAGTATCTCGCGCTCTGCAAGGAAGATCCCAATGCGTACGCCACGGCTGGCGAACGCATGCTGACGGCAATCGGCGAACCCGAACAGATCGACACTCGTAACGATCCGCGCCTGTCGCGTATTTTTGCGAACAAGGTCATCAAGGTGTATCCCGCATTCCGCGAGTTCTATGGCATGGAAGACGTGATCGAGCAGGTCGTCGCGTACTTCCGCCATGCGGCGCAAGGACTCGAAGAAAAGAAGCAGATTCTCTATTTGCTTGGTCCGGTGGGCGGCGGCAAGTCCTCCATTGCCGAGCGTCTGAAGCAGCTCATGGAGCGCGTGCCGTTCTACTCGATCAAGGGCTCGCCCGTGAACGAGTCGCCGCTCGGTCTCTTCGATTACGACGAGGACGGTCCCATACTCGAAGAGCAGTACGGGATTCCGCGCCGTTACCTGAAGAGCATCCTGAGCCCGTGGGCGGTCAAGCGCCTGCACGAGTACAACGGTGACATCCGCAAGTTCCGCGTGGTGCGCCGCTATCCTTCCATCCTGCGCCAGATCGGCATCGCGAAGACCGAGCCTGGCGACGAGAACAATCAGGACATCTCCTCGCTCGTCGGCAAGGTCGACATCCGCAAGCTCGAGCAATACGCCCAGGACGACGCGGACGCGTATAGCTACTCCGGCGGCCTGTGTCTCGCGAATCAGGGCTTGCTCGAATTCGTGGAAATGTTCAAGGCACCGATCAAGGTGTTGCACCCGCTGCTCACCGCCACCCAGGAAGGCAACTTCAAGGGCACCGAAGGATTCGGCGCGATCCCGTTCAACGGCATCATCCTCGCGCACTCGAACGAGTCGGAGTGGAAGGCGTTCCGCAACAACCGCAACAACGAGGCACTGCTCGATCGTATCTTCGTGGTGAAGGTGCCGTACTGCCTGCGCTACTCGGAAGAGATGAAGATCTACGAGAAGCTGCTGCGCAATTCGTCGCTGGCCGAGGCCGTATGCGCGCCGGGCACGCTCAAGATGATGTCGCAGTTCTCGGTGCTCACGCGCCTCGCGGAACCCGAGAATTCGAGTCTCTTCTCGAAGATGCAGGTGTACGACGGCGAGAACCTCAAGGACACCGATCCAAAAGCGAAGTCATACCAGGAGTATCGCGACTTCGCCGGCGTGGACGAAGGCATGAACGGGGTCTCCACGCGTTTCGCGTTCAAGATCCTCTCGCGCGTGTTCAACTTCGATTCGACCGAAGTCGCCGCGAATCCGGTCCACCTCATGTACGTGCTCGAACAGCAGATCGAGCGCGAGCAGTTCCCGCCGGAAACCGAGCAGAAGTATCTCTCGTTCGTGAAGGACGTGCTGGCGTCGCGTTACGCCGAGTTCATCGGCAAGGAGATTCAGACCGCTTACCTCGAATCGTATTCCGAATACGGGCAGAACATTTTCGACCGCTATGTCACGTACGCCGACTTCTGGATTCAGGACCAGGAGTTCCGCGACCATGACACCGGCGAAAGCTTCGATCGCGCCGCGTTGAATGCGGAGCTGGAGAAGATCGAGAAGCCCGCGGGCATCAGTAATCCGAAGGACTTCCGCAACGAGATCGTGAACTTCGTGCTGCGCGCGCGAGCGGCCAACGCCGGCAAGAACCCGGCCTGGATCAGCTACGAGAAACTGCGCGTGGTGATCGAGAAGAAAATGTTCTCGAATACGGAAGAACTTTTGCCGGTCATCTCGTTCAATGCGAAAGGATCGGCGGAAGAGCAGCGCAAGCACGAAGACTTCGTCAATCGCATGGTGGCGAAGGGCTACACGCCGAAGCAGGTCCGGTTGCTCTGCGACTGGTATCTGCGCGTGCGCAAGTCGTCGTGAACGAAGAGGCTTTACCGTCCAGGTGCGCCGCCGCGCCGCATAGGCGAACGCGGCGGCGCGCCAGGACCTCCGGCGGGGCGCAGGCCGCGTGGCCGTGAGCGGGTGAACGCGGCACGCACGATGGCATACGCGGCAAGCAAACACTGCGCACCTCGCCCATTCGAAACTGGAGCGGGAGACTGGATGTGCTTCATCAAATCATCGACCGCAGGCTAGCCGGCAAGAACAAGAGCATTGCTAACCGCGAGCGCTTTTTGCGCCGCGTGAAGAACTATATTCGTCACGCCGTCTCGGAAGCGGTGCGTGACCGCAGCATCAAGGACATACAGAGTAACCAGAGCATCACAATTCCGCGCAAGGACATTGCCGAGCCGTCGTTCCGTCACGGCCCCGGCGGCAAGCGCGAAATGGTTCATCCCGGCAACGAGGACTACGTGCGCGGCGACCGCATTCCGCGGCCGCAAGGCGGCGGGGGCGGGGGCGGCAGCCAGGCGAGCAACGAAGGCGAAGGTCAGGACGACTTCGTGTTCGAACTCTCGCGCGAAGAGTTCATGCAGTACTTCTTCGACGACCTCGAACTGCCGCGCCTCGTCAAGACGCATCTCATGGCCGTGCCCACGTGGAAGAGCATCCGCGCGGGCTGGGCCGCCGAAGGCACGCCCAACAACATCGACGTCGTACGTTCGCTGCGCAGCGCGCTCGGGCGGCGTATCGCGCTCGGCGCGCCGCTCGTCAACGAGCTGCACGTGCTCGAAGAGCAGCTCGAAGTGCTCAAGGCCGATCCGGCCGACCGGCGCGAAGAGATCGCGTTGCTGGAGGAGCAGATCCACCATCTGCGCGGGCGCATCTGGCGCATTCCGTTTATCGATCCGTTCGACCTGCGTTACGTGAACCGTGTGAAGCAGCCGCAGCCGTCGAGCCAGGCCGTGATGTTCTGTCTGATGGATGTCTCGGGCTCGATGGACGAGCAGCGCAAGGACCTTTCCAAACGCTTCTTCATCCTTCTGTATCTCTTCCTCAAGCGCAACTACGAGAAGATCGAGGTGGTCTTCATCCGCCACCATACGCGCGCCGAGGAAGTGGACGAGGACACGTTTTTCCATTCCACCGAAAGCGGCGGCACGGTCGTGTCGAGCGCGCTGGAGCTGATGAAAAAAGTGATCGAGGAGCGTTATTCGCCGAGCGACTGGAACATCTACGGCGCACAGGCTTCGGACGGCGACAATTGGACAGACGATTCGCCCAAGTGCCGGAAGATCCTCGCGGATGACATCCTGCCTCAGGTGCGCTATTTTGCGTATATTCAGGTTACGCCGGAAGAGCAGAACCTCTGGCTCGAATATGCTCAACTGGCCCTCACCGAACCGCATCTGGCGATGAAGAAGGTCGACACCGCGGCGGACATCTACCCGGTGTTCCGGGAGCTGTTTGAAAAACAGGTGGAGCACTCATGACGACACGCCACCTGCACAACGAGGCGCGCGGCTACGAGCCGGAGCGCCGCAAAACGAGCGGCCACGAAAAAGGGCATCATGGCGATCACGATGCCGGGCACACGCCCGGCCATCGCGAAGACGCCGAAGCGCCCGGACATGCCGCCGGGGCTGCTCGCCACAAGGAGCATGGGCTCGCCCAGCAAAGGGAAGTGCAAATGAACGTAGCCGACCGACGGCCGTTGCCGTGCCCATCTGACTGGACCTTCGAACTCATCGAGGAGTACGACACACATATCTCGCATGTTGCAGAGCAATATGAACTGGATGTCTACCCCATTCAGCTCGAATTGATCAGCGCCGAGCAGATGATGGACGCGTATGCGTCCGTCGGCATGCCGGTGAACTATCGCCACTGGTCGTTCGGCAAGCATTTTCTCTCGACCGAGAAAAGCTACCGCCGCGGCCAGATGGGTCTCGCGTACGAGATCGTCATCAACTCCAACCCCTGCATCGCGTACCTCATGGAAGAGAACACCATGACGATGCAGGCGCTCGTGATCGCGCACGCCGCGTACGGGCACAACTCGTTCTTCAAGGGCAACTACCTGTTCCGCTTGTGGACGGACGCGCACGCCATCATCGATTACCTCGTCTACGCGAAGAACTACATCGCCGAATGCGAGGAGCGTTTTGGTCTGGACCGCGTGGAGGAGTTGCTCGACTCGTGCCACGCGCTCATGAACTATGGCGTGGACCGCTACAAACGTCCGCAAAAGCTTTCGCTGGAACGCGAAGCCGCCATGCGGCGCGAACGCGAGGCTTACCTTCAGTCGCAGGTCAACGAACTGTGGCGCACGCTGCCCAAGCAGCAAATGCCGATTGCCGAGGAAATCGACGAGCGCTTTCCGCCCGAGCCGCAGGAGAACCTGCTGTACTTCGCCGAGAAGAATTCGCCGCTGCTCGAACCGTGGGAGCGCGAAGTCATTCGCATCGTGCGCAAGATCGGTCAGTACTTCTATCCGCAGCGGCAGACCCAGGTCATGAACGAAGGCTGGGCCACGTTCTGGCATTACACGCTGCTCAATACGCTCTATGCGCAGGGTAAGCTCGAAGACGGCTTCATGATGGAGTTCCTGCACTCGCACAGCAACGTGATCTATCAGCCGCCGGTGACGAAGCCGTATTACAGCGGCATCAATCCGTATGCGCTCGGGTTTTCGATGATGAGCGACATTCGCCGCATCTGTGAAAACCCCACGGAGGAGGACCGCAAGTGGTTCCCCGAACTGGCGGGCAGCCCGTGGCTCAAGGCGATGCACTATGCCATGCGCAACTTCAAGGACGAGAGCTTCATTGCGCAGTATCTGTCGCCGCATCTGATCCGCGAAATGCGCCTCTTCTCGGTGCTCGACGACGACATGCGCGACGCGCTCGAAGTCTCAGCCATTCACGACGAAAGCGGCTACCAGTACGTGCGCCAGGCGCTCTCGCGGCAGTACGACATGCATCACCGCGAGCCGAACATCCAGGTGTGGTCGGTGAACACGCGCGGCGATCGCAGTCTCACGCTGCGTCACTTCATGAGCGACAATCGCCACCTGTCGAGCGACTCCGACGAAGTGCTGCGCCACATGGCGCGTCTTTGGCAGTTCGACGTGTTCCTCGAAAGCGTGGACGAGAACGGCACGGTGAGAAAGCGCTATGAATGCCGTTACATGCCGCCGCCGGTGCGGGTATAGCCGCCTGCCTCCGTCGCCGGATTGAGCGTGTAAGTCACGAGGCCAGCCTGCGGGCTGGCCTCTTTTCATTGATGCGCGTGCAACGACGCTGCAATCGAACAGGCGCCGCAACGCCCCCACGCGCTAACATACTGCGCCACTGAACCCGCAGAAAAAGGACCGCACGCAGATGTGGAATTCGAAAGGATGGCGTAATGGCGTTTGAACTGTTTCGTGGTGTACGGCCGCTTTCGCGCGCCTCGGCAATACGCGACGCGCTGGCCGGCGTGCAGCTCGCCTCGATGAACGTGCCGCAACTGCTCGGCTATGCGCGCATCGCGGGCATGCCTGCCGTCACCGGCCTCTATACCGGCTTTTTGCCACTCGTTGCGTTCGCACTTTTCGGTGCATCGCGGCATCTCGTGGTGGCCGCCGATTCGGCCACGGCCACCATTTTCGCGAGCCGCCTGACGACCATGGCCACGCCTTCGAGCGCGGAATATGTCGCGCTCGCGGGCATGACCGCCTTGCTCACCGCGATCATGCTGCTGATCGCTCGCGTGTTCCGGCTGGGCTTTCTCGCCGACTTTCTCTCGCGCACCGTGCTTGCGGGTTTTCTCACGGGCGTAGGCGTGCAGGTGGGCGTGGCAATGCTCGGCGACATGCTCGGCCTTACCGTCAATTCGCGGCGCACGGTGCTTCAGGTCAAGCAGATCGTCATGCAGTTGTCCGTCATCCATTGGCCCACGCTTGGCATCGCCGTGACCGTCGTCGCCGCCATTCTGATCTTCAAGCGCTACCGGCCGCGCTGGCCGGTGCCGCTCGTCGCCGTGGCGGGCAGCATTGCCTTGAGCGCCGCGATGAACTTCGCGGGCCACGGCATCTCGGTGATCGGTCCGGTGCAGGGCGGCATGCCGCGACTGAGCTTTCCCGCCGTGGGCTGGTTCCAGATGATCGACCTCTTGCAGGTGGCGGCCTCGTGCTTCGTCATCATCGTCGCGCAGAGCGCCGCCACGAGCCGCGCGTTTGCCGAGCGCTACGGCGAGCGCACCGACGAGGACGCGAACATCCTCGGCCTCGCTGCCGCGAACGTCGCGGCCTCGATGAGCGGCGCCTTTGTCGTGAACGGCAGCCTCACGCAAACCGCCATGGCCGACCAGGCCGGCGCGCGCAGCCAGTTCGCGCAACTCGTGTTCGCGGGCGTGGTGCTCGTGGTGTTGCTGTTTTTCAGCCGTCTGCTGCAATACCTGCCGCACTGCGTGCTGGCCGCGATCGTGTTTACGATCGCCGTGGGGCTCGTGAACATTCGCCAGTTGGTCGATATCCGCCGCGAGAGTCCCGGCGAATTCCGGCTCGCAGTGACGACGGCGCTCGCCGTGGTCGTGATCGGCGTGGAGAACGGCATCCTCATCGCAATCGGCCTGTCGCTGCTGCGCCATGTGCGCCACAGCTATCGCCCGCACACCATGGTGCTCGTGCCGAACGAGGAGGGCCACTGGCTGCCCGAACCCGCGCAGGCCGGCCAGATCACCGCGCCCGGATTGATCGTTTATCGCTTCGGCGCGGACCTGTTCTATGCAAACGACCATCTGTTCGTGGACGAACTGCGGTTGCTGATCGACAGGGCGCCGTCGCCGGTGCGTTGCGTCGTCGTCGACGCGGCGGCGATCACCGACCTCGATTATTCGGCGGGGCGGGCGGTGATCGACCTCTGCTCGGCGCTTGCCGAGCGCGGCGTAAAGGTGATTTTCGGGCGCGTGAACCGCTATTTGCATGCGGACATGGACCGGCATGGCATCACGCCCGTGATCGGCGTGGCGAACATCTATCCTACGTTACATGAGGCGCTCGCAGCGGTGCGGCCCGAACTGGGCACGCGCACGGAAGATTGATGCGCGTGTAGCAATAATACAAATGTAGTCGTTTTGAGCGGTCTGTGGCATGTGTAGCGACTACATAATAATGTCCAGAAAAACCCCGATTGCCCGGTCGAATTAGCCGCTGATATCGTGCGCTGGAGCGCTGTGGAAGCGCTTCCACTTCACCCGGAACCGGCTGCGCGCAGGACGCGCGCCGGCGTTCCCGCGCAGGAGGTTTCGTGACTCAGGACACCGTTACTTTGCCGCACGCCACCGCAGACGCTGATGTTGCCGAATTCGCAGCCATAGCCGACGACCCCTTCACGCCGCCCGCCGGCTCCGCACTCTGGCGGCGGGATTTCCTGCTCGGCGCGGCCACGGCCTCGTATCAGATCGAGGGTGCGGTCAACGAAGACGGCCGGCTGCCGTCGATCTGGGACACCTTCAGCGCAACGCCTGGCAAGGTGCTCGCGGGCGACACGGGCGCCGTGGCCTGCGACCACTATCACCGCTGGGAAGCCGACCTCGACCTGCTCACGCGCCTGAACTTCGAGGCGTACCGCTTTTCGATCGCGTGGCCGCGCGTGATGGACGAGGCGGGGCGGCCCAACGCAAAAGGCATTGCGTTCTACAAGCGCTTGCTGGAGCGTCTGAAGGAGAAGGGCATCCGCACCTTCGCGACGCTCTACCACTGGGACCTGCCACAGCATCTGGAGGACCGTGGCGGCTGGCTCAACCGCGACACCGCTTACCGCTTCGCCGACTACGCGGACCTGATGAGCCGCGAGCTGTCGGGCCTCGTCGACGCATGGATGACGCTCAACGAGCCGTGGTGCTCAGCGTATCTCGGCTACGGCAACGGCCACCATGCGCCGGGCCTCGCCAATGGCCGCTACGCCACGCAAGCCATGCACCATCTGCTGCTCGGTCACGGCCTCGCGACCTCGGCGCTGCGCGCAAACGATCCGGCTTCCGCCAAGGGCATTGTCGCGAACGTAGGGCGCGGCACGCCCGATTCGCCGTCCGAAGCCGACGTGCGAGCCGCGCGCCGCTTCGAGGTGCAGCACAACGCGTGGATTCTCGACCCGCTCCTCAAGGGCGAGTATCCCGAGGAACTGTTCGCGCTCTGGCCCGGCGCCGAGCCGTTGGTGCTGGAAGGCGACATGGAGACGATTGCCGCGCCGCTCGACTTTCTCGGCATCAACTACTATTTCCGCACCAACGTGAAGAGCGACGGCGCGAATGGTTTCATCGAGGTGCCGCTCGAAGGCGTCGAGCGCACGCAGATGGGCTGGGAGGTTCACCCCGACGGCCTGCGCGATCTGCTGATCGGCTTTTCACGCACGTATGAAAACCTGCCGCCGGTCTACATCACGGAAAACGGCATGGCCTCGGACGACCGCGTGCGCGACGGCCAGGTGGACGACGCGCAACGCATTGCCTTCCTCAAGCGCCATCTCGCGGCGGTCGATGCGGCGATCGCGGCGGGCGTGGATGTGCGCGGTTATTTCGTGTGGTCCCTGCTCGACAACTTCGAGTGGGCCTTTGGCTACGAGCGGCGCTTTGGCGTCGTGCACGTCGATTACGACACCCAGGTGCGCACGCCCAAACGCAGCGCGGAACTCATTGCGCGCTTCCTCGCGCGGCGGCGCGCGCTCGACGGTGCCTGACGCAAGCCGCTGATGCTTTTGCAGTGCTTTTGCAGCGCATGTGCAAATCAACCCGGGGCCGCCAACGCTCCGCATGGGCCGGAGTCAGTGCCTGAGCGCCTGACACCGGCCGACAACTGAAGCGCCGACTTCAGATCGACAGGAGACGCAATGAAGCACAACGCACCCGTTCTGCGCGGCATCGCGGCCGCGCTAGCGCTGGCCGGCGCATTGGCCGCCCACGCCGCCGAACCGCTCAAGGCCAACGTGATTCACTGGTGGACCTCGGGCGGCGAGTCGGCCGCGATCAAGCAGTTCGCGCAGGCCTACGATCAGGCAGGGGGCCAGTGGGTCGACAACGCGATCGCGGGTGCGGACCAGGCGCGCGCCACGGCAATCAACCGCATCGTGGGTGGCGATCCGCCCACGGCCGCCCAGTTCAATACGTCCAAACAGTTTCACGATCTGATCGACCAGGGACTCCTGAATAACGTCGATTCGGTTGCAAACAAGGAGAACTGGAGCGCCATCTTCCCCGAGTCGATTCTCACCGCCATCAAGGTCAACGGGCACTACTACGCGGCGCCCGTGAACATTCACATGCAGGACTGGTTCTTCTATTCGAAGCCCGCTTTCGCGAAGGCGGGCATCAAGGCAGAGCCGCAGAATTTCGACGAACTCTTCGCCGATCTCGACAGGCTCAAGGCCGCGGGCCTGATTCCGCTCGCGCTGGGCGGCCAGGCGTGGCAGGAGAAGATCACCTTCGACGCGATTTTCGCCGACATGGACCGCGATCTCTACATGAAGGTCTACCGCGACCGCGATGCGAACGCCGTGAATTCGCCGGCGTTTCGCAACGTGCTCACGACCTTCAAGCGGTTGCATAATTATGTCGACCCGGGCTCGCCGGGCCGCAACTGGAACGACGCCACGGCGCTCGTGATTTCCGGCAAGGCGGGCATGCAGATCATGGGCGACTGGGCCAAGGGCGAGTTCTCGGCCGCCCACCAGGTCGCGGGCAAGGACTTCGGATGCTTCCCCGGCTTCCCCAAGTCGCCGTACATGATCGCGGGTGACGTGTTCGTGTTTCCGAAGACCGACAACGCGCAGCAGGTCAAGGCGCAGCAACTGCTCGCCACGGTGATGACGTCGCCGTCCGCGCAGGTCGCGTTCAACCTGCGCAAGGGCTCGATCCCGATCCGCCCGGACGTGGACACCTCGAGCTTCGACATTTGCGCGAAAGAGGGCATGGCGATCATGAAGGACAAGTCGAGGCAACTGCCGAACCCCGAAATGCTGATTCCGCCCGACGTGCAGGGCGCGCTCCAGGACGTCATCACGAACTTCTGGAACAAGAACCAGCCGATCGAGGAAGCCCAGAAGGCCTTCGCCACCGCCATCAAGAGCTGAGCCGCGCCATGTACGCCCTCAAGCTGCATCCGGCCAAACGTCAGGCGGCGCAAGCGCGCAGCGCGCGCCCCATGCGCAAGCGGCTCTCGCTCGCGGCATGGATCGCGCTCGCGCCCATGGCGGCCACGGTCGTGTTCGCGTACCTGGGCACGATGCTGTGGACAGCGCGCGTCTCGCTGAGCTACTCGCGCTCGCTGCCCACGAACACCTTCGCGGGCGCGACGCAGTACGTGCGGCTGTTCCAGAACGACCGCTGGATCCTTTCGCTGCAAAATCTCGTGATCTACGGGGCGTGTTTCATCCTCGCGTGCCTCGCGATCGGGCTTTTGCTCGCGATCTTCATCGACCAGCGCGTTGCGGCCGAGGGCGCGCTGCGCACAGTGTTCCTCTATCCCTATGCGATGTCGTTCGTCGCGACCGGGCTCGTGTGGCAGTGGATCCTCAACCCCGAGCTCGGCGTGCAGGCGGTGCTGCGGCACATGGGCTTCACGCATGCGCGCTTCGACTGGATCGTCACGCAGCGCTTCGCGATCTATACGCTCGTGATCGCGACGGTGTGGCAGGCCTCGGGCCTCGTGATGGCACTGATGCTCGCGGGCCTGCGCGGCGTGGACGACGAGATCTGGAAAGCCGCGCGTCTCGACGGCATTCCGCGCTGGCGCGTGTATGCGAGCATCGTCGTGCCGATGCTCAAGACGTCGCTTTCCACGGCGTTCGTGCTGCTCTTCGTGATGGTCGTGAAGCTCTACGACGCCGTCGTCGCCATGACCCAGGGCGGCCCCGGCACCGCGAGCGAGGTGCCCGCGAAATTCATCATGGACTATCTGTTCAACCGCGCGAATATCGGGCTGGCGTCGGCGGCGTCGATCGTGCTGCTCGCCACCGTGCTCGCGATCCTCGTGCCGTTCTTTTATGCGCGCAGCCGCGCGGCGCTCAAGGGAGACCGGGCATGAGCACGCCACTGGCCGATTCGCTGCACCGCGCGCCCGAACGCGCGCGTCCCGCGCGAAGAGGGCGCAAGCCGCGCCGCCTTTTCACGCCCGCACGCCTTGGCGTGTATGCGTTTCTCTTCACCGCTGCGCTGTTCTTCCTGCTGCCGCTCTATGTGATGCTCGTGACGTCGGTCAAGCCGATGGAAGAGATCCGCCTCGGGCATCTGCTCGCGCTGCCCGTGCATTTCACGCTCGCACCGTGGCGCGACGCGTGGGCTTCGGCGTGCACGGGCCTCGATTGCGCGGGCATCCGCGTGGGCTTCTGGAACTCGGTGCGCATCGTCGTGCCCAGCACGCTCTTCTCGATCGCGGTGGGCGCCGTGAACGGCTATGCGCTCTCGTTCTGGCGGCCTCGCGGCGCGGGCGTGCTGTTCGGCATCCTGCTCGCGGGCGCGTTCATTCCCGTGCAGGTGATGGTGTATCCGCTCGTGCGCGTGCTCGCCTTCGTGCATCTTTTCAGTTCGTTGGCGGGCATCGTCGTGATCCACACGATCTTCGGCATGCCGGTGATGACGCTGCTGTTCCGCAACTACTATGCATCTCTGCCGCAGGAGTTGTTCAAGGCGGCGCGCATCGACGGCGGCGGCTTCTGGCGCATCTTTACGCAGCTCATGCTGCCCATGTCGGTGCCCATCATCGTTGTGGCCATCATCATGCAGGTCACGGGCATCTGGAACGACTACATTCTCGGCCTCGTGTTCGCGGGCACCAAAAACCTGCCGATGACAGTGCAGCTCAACAACATCATCAACACGACCACGGGCGAGCGGCTCTACAACGTCAACATGGCGGCCACGATCCTCACCTCGCTCGTGCCGCTCGCGATCTATTTCGTCTCGGGGCGTTGGTTCGTGCGCGGCATCGCCTCGGGCGCGGTGAAAGGCTAGGAGCCATGGCATGGGCAATCTGACCAACGTTGCGGTGCGCAACCTGCGCATCGATCTCGGCGCCAACACGATCATCGACGAACTCGACCTCGACGTGCGCGCGGGCGAGTTCGTGGTGCTGCTCGGGCCTTCGGGCTGCGGCAAGTCCACCTTGCTGCACAGCATCGCGGGCCTAGTGGATGTGACCGACGGCAGCATCGAGATCGGCGGCGAGGACATGACCTGGGCCGATCCGAAGGACCGGGGCGTGGCGCTCGTGTTCCAGTCGTACGCGCTCTATCCGACCATGAACGTGGAGCGCAATCTTTCGTTCGCACTGCGAATCAACGGCACGCCGAAGCCGGAGATCGAGCGCCGCGTGAAGCGCGCCGCCGACATGCTGCAACTCGGGCCGCTGCTCTCGCGAAAGCCCGCGCAGCTCTCGGGCGGCCAGCGCCAGCGCGTGGCGATCGGGCGCGCGATCGTGCGCGAGGCCGACGTGTTCCTGTTCGACGAGCCGCTGTCGAACCTCGACGCCAAACTGCGCACGGAACTGCGCCGCGAGCTCAAGCAGTTGCACCAGCAACTGGGCGCGACGATGATTTACGTGACGCACGATCAGGTCGAAGCCATGACGCTCGCTACCCGCATGGCGGTGATGAAGGGCGGGGCAATCCAGCAGTTCGGCACGCCCGCCGAAGTCTACGCGCGCCCCGAGAACCTGTTCGTCGCGACCTTCCTCGGCGCGCCGCCCATGAACCTGCTGCACGGCAGGCTCGAAGCCGACGAAGGCCGCCTGCGCTTTCGCGGGCCGGGTCTCGACGTCGATGTCTCGGGCTACCCGTTCAAGGCCGCGCCCGACCCGACGCGCGCCTGCGTGCTTGGCGTGCGCCCGGAGGACGTGCATGCAGGCGGCACGGCGCGCGCGCACGAAACGGTATGGCAGGGGCGCGTGACGCTCGTCGAACCCATGGGCAATCACCGCGTGCTGTGGATCGATCACGCGGGCGTGCAGATCGCCTCGATCGATCAGGACAAGACGCCGCTCACCACGGACGCGACGGTGCCGTTCGCGATCGACGGCGCGCATATTTCCCTCTTCGACGAAGCGACGGGCGACAGACTTTGATGACACCTCCCATCGACAACAAGGAACGAATCGTGGCGACCCTGAAAGATGTGGCGGCGCTGGCCGGCGTGGGCCTCTCGACGGCTTCGCGCGCGATCTCGGGCAACGGACCGGTGTCGGCGGAGGCGGCCGCGCGCGTACAGGCCGCCATCGAGCAACTGAACTTCCGGCCTTCGTCGATCGGCCGCGCGATGGCCACCAAGTCGCTCGGCATCATCGGCATCTTCGTGCCGACTTTTTTCGGCTCGTACTACGGCACCATCCTCAAGGAAACCGATACGCAATTGCGCGCCGTGCGCCGTCACGTGGTGGTGGCGACCGGCTGCGGCGAGGCTTCGCCGCGCGAGCAGGCCATCGAGGCGGTGCGCTTTCTGATCGGCCGCGACTGCGATGGCGTGGTGGTGATCAGCCACGATCTCTACGACGACGACCTGCAAATGCTGCACGCCATGCACCCGCGCATGGCGTTCCTGAACCGCGCATTCGATCAGTTGCCCGAAGCATCGTTCTGCGCCGAGCACTTTCACGGCGGCGAGCTCGCCGCGCGCACGCTCATCGAGCACGGTCATCGCGAACTTGCGGTGATCGGCGGGCCGTCCACGTCGTCGGACAATGCGGCGCGTCTGCACGGCTTCTTCGCGGAACTGGGGCGCCACGGCATCGATCGCAAGTCGGTGCCGCACATCGTCTCGGACTTCTCGCCCGAAGGCGGCTATGCGGCGGCCGGCGCGCTCGTTGAGCAAGGGCGACGTTTCACTGGCCTCTTCTGCGCGAACGACACGATGGCCATGAGCGCGCTCGCGCGACTTCAGCAAGCGGGCTTGCGCGTGCCGCACGACGTTTCGGTGATCGGCTATGACGACGACTATTCGGCCGCTTATATGGCGCCCGCGCTCACCTCGGTGCATATTCCCACGGCGGAACTCACGCGCAATGCGGTGCGCTGGCTGACCAATCAATGCTATGGCACGCAATGGCCGATCGAGCGCAGCTTTCCCGTGACCGTGACGATGCGCGCGTCGGTGGTGCGGGCGAAGTAAGGCGGCGTGCGGGGGCTGCGAACGGCGCGCGGCAGCCCGGCGAGATCGCGTAAAATCTGAGTCGTTCCCAACCCCGCCATTCATGCCCATGCCCGCGCAAGATCCGCTCACTCCGGTCAAGAAAGAAGAGGGCGTCGCTGTCATCGACCGTGCGTGTGCGATCCTGTTTGCGTTCCGCCCGGACGACAACGCGCTCACGCTCGCGGAGCTTGCGGCGCGCACCGGGCTCTACAAGAGCACCTTGCTGCGCCTCGCCGGCGCGTTGATCCAGCATCGCCTGCTGCTGCGCCTCGACGACGGGCGCTATCAGCTCGGCCCCGCGACGTTCGCGCTGGGCGCGCTCTATCAGCGCAGCCTGAATCTGGGCGACATCCTGTTGCCGCTCATGCGCGAACTGGCCGCGACGAGCGGGGAGAGCGTTTCGTTCTACGTGCGCGACAACGCCGTGCGCGTATGCCTGCATCGCGTCGATTCGCTGCACGTGGTGCGCCACCACGTGCGCGAAGGCGATGTGCTGCCGCTCGAAAGCGGCTCGGGCGGGCGCGCGCTGCTGGCGTTCGGCGGCGCGCCGGGCGAGCCCTTCGAGGGCATCCGGCGCGACTTCTACTGCATCTCCATTGGCGAGCGCGATCGCGAGACCGCCGGCGTTTCCATGCCCGTGTTCGGCGTGCACGAGACGCTGCGCGGCGTGTTCACGCTCGCGGGGCCGAGTTCGCGTATCGACGGCGCCTTCGTCGAGCGCCACCTCGACGCGTTGTTCGACTGCGCGGTGCGCGCTACGGACGCGCTCGGCGGCGACTCGCGCGCATTGCGCGCCGCTCAACGCGCCCACGCTGCGCGCGCCCGGCAAGACGCCTGAGGCCGCGCGCGGCGGGGAGGGCCGGGCGGCGCTTGCACGCGGGTGCCTTCACGGCGCGGCGCTCAAGACTCGTCGAGATGGCGCTCCTGCGCACCGGTATAAGCGTAGGCAATCTGCCGCGGCATCGGCCCCTTGTTGCGCTCGCCGCGTCCGCGCTGCTCCCACGCGTGCGCGAGTATGCCCACGGCGCGAGCGAGACAGAACACCCCGCGCGCCAGTTCCGGCGCGAAGCCCAGTTCCGCGTAAATAACAGCCGTCACGCCGTCGATGTTCATCGGCACGGGCCGGTCCTTGCGTTTTTTCAGCAGCGCTTCGATACCGCGCGCGATCGCCGCGTAGCGGCCCTTGATCGTGCCGGACGCCACGCGTGCGTCGACGAGCGCGAGCAGCCGCCCGGCGCGCGGATCGACGGGATGAAAGCGATGACCGAAGCCGGGCAGATACTTGCCGTGCACGGCGATGAACTCATCGACGCCGGCTTCCACGGCGGCCTCGAGCGTGCTGCCCGCCACGATGCGCGCCGCGATGTCGGCGTAAAGCTCGACTGCCTGCTGGCCCGCGCCGCCGTGCACGTCGTCGAGCGCGTTGAGCGCCGAGGCCATCGCCCCGTTGATCGGCAGTCCGCAACTCGTGGCCATGCGCGAAATCGCAATCGAAGGCGCGTGCGGGCCGTGGTCCACCGAGGCCACGAGCGCCGCTTCGAGCAGCGTGGCCTCGTCGTCGCCGGGTAGCTCGCCGCGCAGCATCAGCCAGATCATCTGCGGGAAGCTCACATTGCCGATCAGTTCCTGGATCGGATAGCCCCGCACCTTGATGGAGCCCGGATGGATGTCGATGATCGACGTGCTCCAGTAGTCGGCGCACAGGGCGGCCAGATCGGGAGCTGCGGGAGCGGCGGTGGCGGGGTTCGTCGTCGGCATGTCAGATCACTCCGTCGTGGTGCAGCGTGTCGATTTGGGCGGCGTCGAAGCCGAGTTGGGCGAGTGTCTCGCGCGTGTGGGCGCCGAGCGTGGGCGCGGGTGTGGCGGGGGCCGCGTCGGCGTCGGCCAGACGCAGTCCCGCGCGTGTCACGCGCTGAGCCGCTTCGCCGTGCGCGGCGTCGAACTCGCGCACGAAGCGCCGTTCGGCGAGATGCGGGTGCGCGAGAATTTCCGGCACCGAGAGCACGCGGCCAACGGGCACCCCGCGCGCGAGCAGGCGTGCCTCCCAGTTCGCCGCACTGTCTTGTGCGAGCGCCGTCTCGATCTCGGCCTTGAGTTCGGCGCGATACTGCTTGCGCGTATGGCGCGCGGCGAAGCGTTCGTCGCGGGGCAGGTCGGGGCGGCCGATCACGTCGCACAGACTGTCGAACTGGCGCGTTTCGTTCGCGGCGATGTTGAGCAGGCCCGAGCCGGTGCGGAAGGTGCCGGAGGGCGCGGCCGTGAAGTTTTCGTTGCCCATCGGCGCGGGCTCGACACCCGCGTTCAGGTAATTCGACACGACCCAGCCCATGGTCGCGAGCGTGGCTTCGAGCATCGACACGTCGAGCCGCCGGCCGCGCCCGCTCGTGCGCGCATCGACGAGCGCTGCGCAAATGCCGAACGCGGCGGTGAGTCCGCCCACTGTATCGGAGACGGGATAGCCCACGCGCAGCGGCGCGCTCAGCGCGTCGCCCGTCACGCTCATCACGCCCGACATGCCCTGGATGATCTGGTCATAGGCGGGACGGCTCGAAAGCTCGCCTTCGTCGCCGAAGCCGGAAATCGCGCAGTAGACGAGCGCCGGATTCACTTCGGATAGCTGATCGTAGCCAAGGCCGAGGCGATCCATCACGCCGGGCCGGAAGTTCTCGACGAGTACGTCGGCGTCGCGAACGAGATCGAGCAGAATGGCTTTGCCGCGCGGCTCTTTCAGGTTCAGCGTGACCGAGCGCTTGCCCGCGTTCACGGCCACGAACGATGCGCCCATGTTGCGCGCGGCGGCGTCCTTGTCTGCGCCGAGACGCCGCGCGAGATCGCCGCCTTCAGGATGCTCGACCTTGGTGACTTCGGCGCCGAAGAGCGCAAGTTGATAGGCGCAGAACGGACCCGCGAGCACATTCGACAGATCCAGGACGCGCACGCCGGCTAACGGGAGCATGTTTGCAGCCTCGAAAATAAAGGATTAACGGGAGATATCGTCGAGCGCGCGATTTTTCGTGCGCGGCCCGAAGATGCCGATGGCCGCCATCACCACGATCATTGCGCCGGTGATGAGTGCGAAGACGCCTGGCACACCGAAGTGACGCAGGGCGAACGCAATCATGAAGCCCGAGAACATGGCGGAGAGGCGCGACATCGAGTAGACGAAGCCCACGGCCGTGGCGCGCATGCGCGTGGGGAAAAGCTCGACCTGATACGCGTGATAGCCGACCGAAAGCAGCGTGCCGCCAAGCGTGATGAGCACGCCGAGGAACATGAGCATGGCGGCCGTGGTCTGCATGGCGAACAGCGTGCCGCACACGGCGATGGCGAGCGCGGAGAGCACGACGAGCGTCTTGCGTTCGATGCGATCGGCAATGACCATGCCGAGGAGCGGGCCGAACGGATTGGACGCGGCGATCACGAACGAGTAGAGCAGGCTGTGCGTGACCGTGACGCCCTTCGAAACGAGCAGGGTCGGCACCCACGAGGCGAAGCCATAGAAGCCGATGGCCTGAAAGAGGTTGAACACGAGCAGCGTGATCGTGCGGCGGCGGTAAGGCGGCTGCCAGATTTCGGCGAAACGCGCCTTGGTCGTGGCTTGCGGCGCGGCGGGCTCCACGGCGGGCGCGGGCAGAGGGCGGCCGTACTGCGCCTCGATCTTCGCTTCGAGTTTCGCGAGCACGCCCGCGGCTTCTTCGGTACGCCCGCGCTGGGCAAGCCAGCGTGCGCTTTCGGGCACGCGGCGGCGAATGGCCCACGCGATGAGCGCGCCCAACGCGCCGAACATCACGACCCAGCGCCAGCCGTCGAAGCCGAGCGGCGCGCGCGGCACGAACCACCAGGCGAGCAGCGCGACAGCGGGCACGGCCGTGTATTGCACGAGATGCACGAACGCGAATGCGCGCCCGCGCATGTGCTTGGGCACGAGCTCGCTCACGTAGGTATCGATGGTGACGAGTTCGACCCCCACGCCAATGCCCGCGATGAGCCGCCACAGGTTGATGGAGGGCGCGCTCGTCTGCAAGGCCATGATGCAGGTGGCGACCGAATACCAGAGCAGCGAGGCCGTAAACATCGTGCGTCGGCCGTAGCGGTCGGCAAGTCCGGTCAGGCAGAACGTGCCGATGAAAAGCCCCGCAAACGAGGCCGCCACGAAAGCGCCCAGCCCGGAAAAACCGAAGAACGAGGCCGTGGTGGTCGAGTAGAGACCGCTTTTGACGAGACCCGGCCCCACATAAGCCGTGAAGAACAGATCGTAGAACTCGAACCAGCCGCCCATGGCGAGCAGGAGCACGAGCGTCCAGATGGTGCGCGTGGCCGGCAGGCGGTCGATGCGCGCGTTGATCTCGGCCGCGCTGGCGTTGGCGGCGGCATAACCCCGGAGCGACTCGCTTGTCGCTTCGACTGGCAGGCTGGACATCGGACTCTCCTGGACTCTCTGTTTGGCTGAGGTTTGTTGTTCTTCGACGTTCTATCTAACAGAACGTCGTTCTAAAATAATGGCTCGATGATACTGTGTGGCGATGCGCGAACCGACCAGGGCTTTTACTGAGCCCGCGCAGCGAGGAAGGGCGGGTTCGCGGCATGCGGGGCCGCATCGCTGATAAGCTCGATCGAGCCGTCCGTGTTCGCCAAGGAGACGCCGTGAAGAAAAGAGTCTTTCCTGGAGTCATTCCCGCCACGCTCGCCGTGTCGGTCTGCGCAGCCGCCGTGCTCGCCGGCTGCGCGCATCCGCAAAATGCCGGGCATGCGCCCGTGCAATCGAACGTCCCGTCGCCGCTCGCCGATCTCGACAGTGGCGCGAGCGGGGCGGCGGCCGCGAGTGCGCCACCGGCCGTCGATGCACAGGCCACCGACGCGCTCGACGCCATGGGTGCTTATCTGCGCACGCTGCATCAATTCGAGGTCAGCGCGGACACCTCGACCGACGTCGTGCTCGACAACGGCCAGAATGCCGCGCTGCTGCGCCACACGGTGCTCAAGGTCAAGCGGCCCGACCGCATGCGCGCCGAGGTGACGGGCAACGGCAATGTGCGCGGCCTCGTCTACGACGGGCGTCATTTCACGATCTTCAACCAGAAGAAGGGCTACTACACACGCAACGACGCGCCGCCAACGCTCGATGGCCTCGTGCGCGAACTCGCGAATACCTGGCACATCGAAGCACCGCTCGCGGATCTGTTCTATTGGGGCAACGGCAAGGACGACAACGCGGCGATTACCTCGGCGCAGGTGCTCGGCGTGGAGAAGGTGGATACGCGCTGGTGCACGCATTACGCGTATCAGCAGCCGGGCGCCGACTGGGAACTGTGGATCGAGCAGGGCAAGCGCCCGCTGCCGTGCCACATGGTGATCACCGATACGACCCAGCCTACGCGGCCGCGTCATGAGGTGACCTACCACTGGAATCTGGCTCCGGCCTTCGGGGCGTCGACGTTCGTGTTTCATCCGCAAGCCGGCGCGAAGCAGATCGAGCTCAAGCCGGCGGCCGCGCGGCCTTCGTTCGAGGAGGCTCAATGACGATCAAGCGCACGCAGCAAGTCATTGCGGCCGGCATCGTCGTGGCGTTGGCCGCGGCAGCGCCCGAGGCGCTCGCGTTTCGCGGCATGGCGCGCACGAGCATTCATCCGATGGGGGGAGGATTTGGCGGCGGAGGGTTTCACGGACGCCCCGGATTCAACGGCGGCGGCGAGCAGTTTCATGGCGGGCCGCCACCTGGGCCGACGCCCGGTCCGCGTCCGCCGGGCCCTGGGCCGGCGCCAGGACCGCATCCACCGGGGCCGCCGCCGGGGCCGCCGCCCGCGCCCGGTCCTCATCCACCCGGGCCGCCTCCGCCGCCACCAGGCTATTGGGGCGGAGGTTGGTATGTCGACCCGGTGGCAGCCGCCGTGACCGTGGGCGTGACGGCTGCCGTGGTCGGTTCCATGGTCGCGACGTTGCCGCCGTCGTGCGCGACGGTCGTGATCGACGGCGTGGCGTATGAGCAGTGTGGATCGACGTAGTATCAGCCGACGTATGTCGGCACGGAGGTTCAGTACGTCGTGGTGACGGCGCCGCGGTAATGTGGCGCGCACAGCCGGTCTCGACAATCGGGTCGAGGCCGGCTGGTTGGGGCGCGGGCCGGTTTGGCGGGTTATCGATGTCTATTTTTCGTATTTAACATAAGACAAATTAGCGAACTTTTTTGTGTTATGGCTTTTTTGAAATGTCCGGTTCTGGCTCATTAGAAATGTCCGATTTCTGCCCTAGTTGACGCGCACGCTCGCGTGAGGCGTCGACCAG
>NZ_QEOB01000006.1:0-426407 GCF_003096875.1 Paraburkholderia unamae | reverse complement strand
TTGCAGGCGGCGAACCGCGGCTACGTGATGGACTCGGGTCTCGTGACGATGGAAGGCGAGGCCAAGCAGATGCTCGACGATCCGAAGGTGCGCGCGGCGTATCTGGGCGAGTAAGTGGCCGAATCAACGGGCATGTGACGGCCGACGTCGCACTGGCAAAACAGCTTGGGGCCGGGCTCCGCGTTGCGCGGAGCCCGGCTTTTTTGCGCTCGTTGCTTGCTGGCTTCTGTGCCGGGTCAGCGGTGCTCGGTGACGAATTTCGTGTTCAGGTAGGCTTCCAGCGCCTCGGTTCCGCCTTCCGACCCGTAACCTGAATCCTTCACGCCGCCGAACGGCGCCTCGGGCAAGCCGAGGCCATGGTGGTTGATCGACACCATGCCGCTTTCGATGTCGTCGCCCAACGAAGCAAGCGTTGCCGCGCAGCGCGTATAGGCATACGCCGCGAGTCCATAGGGCAGGCGGTTCGCTTCCGCAATCGCTTCCTCGCGGGTGTGGAACGACGCTACGGTTGCGATCGGGCCGAACGGCTCCTCGTTCATGATGCGTGCCGTGAGCGGAACGTTGGCGAGGAGCGTAGGCGCGAAGAAGTAGCCTACGCGTCCGATGCGATGCCCTCCTGTAACGAGCGTGGCACCCTTCGAGCACGCGTCGGAGACGAGTTCTTCCATCGCACGCAGGCGTCGCTCGTTGGCAAGCGCGCCCATCTGCGTGCGGGTGTCGAGTCCGTCGCCGACCGTAACGGCCTGTGCAGCAGCGGTGAAGTGCGTGATGAATTCGTCGATTGCGCTGTGCTCGACGCTCAGACGAGTCGGCGCAATGCACACCTGGCCCGCGTTTCGGAATTTCGCGGCGGCGAGCAGGCGGGCCGCTCGCGGTACGTCGCTGTCCGCGAATACGAGCGCGGGAGCGTGGCCGCCCAACTCCATCGTCGCGCGCTTCATATGCGCGCCTGCTTGCGCGGCAAGCAGCTTGCCCACAGCGGTGGAGCCTGTGAAGGAAATCTTGCGGATGGCGAGATGGGCGATCAGATACCCTGAAATCCGCGCGGGCTCGCCGAACACCAGATTCAGTACGCCGGCGGGTACACCCGCGTCGACAAAGGCGCGTACCAGCGCAGCGCAGCTCGCGGGCGTTTCCTCCGGACCTTTCAGGATGACGGAGCATCCGGCTGCGAGCGCGGCGGAAATCTTGCGCACGGCCTGATTCACAGGGAAATTCCAGGGCGTGAAGGCGGCGACAGGACCGACGGGCTCGCGCACGACGAGTTGTCTGACCGCCTTGGAGCGCGAAGGGATCACCCGTCCATACGCGCGGCGCGCTTCTTCCGCAAACCATTCGATGATGTCGGCCGAAGCCAGTGCTTCGAGGCGCGACTCGGCGAGCGGTTTGCCCTGTTCCAGGGTCATCGTGACTGCGATATCTTCGGCGCGTTCGCGCATCAGTTGCGCCGCACGGCGCATGAGTGCACTGCGCTCGAAAGCGCTTACGGAGCGCCAGGTCCTGAAGCCACGCTGCGCGGCTTCGACGGCCGCTGCGAGGTCGGCTTCGTCGGCGCACGCGACGCGGCCGATCTCACGCTCCGTAGCCGGGTTGATAACGGCGAGCGTGCGCGCGGCGGTTCGCCAGGTTTGGTCGATGTAGAGGGCGGTGTCAGGGTAGTTGTGCGAGGGGCTCATTGAATATCCGTTCAGCAGGGGGCATGCTCAAAGGGAGGGCGCGATTTCGCGGCGCAACGCGCTAATGTCCGGCACGACGCCGATGCCCGGCGCGTGCCCAAGCCGTACGCGTCCGTTCAGCGGCTGCTCGATGGGTCCCGCGAGCAGCGAGCGAAGCGGATTTGGATTGGCGTCGACTTCGAGCATACCGCTGCCACCGCTGTCGCCAGCCGCGGCGAGCAGATGCGCGGACGCGAGCAGGCCCACGCCGGCACCGAGATAGTGTGGGCAATACGTCAAGCCGGCCGTGCGCACGGCCTGCGCGATGGGCAAAGTGCCGGAAATGCCGCCCCATTTGGCCGCGTCGGGCTGGATCACGCGCAGCGCGCCGTTCGCGATGCCGGCTTCGAACGCCGCGGCGTCCGCGAAGTTTTCGCCGGCTGCCAGCGGTGTCACGAGATGATCGGCCAACGTACGCCATTCGACGGCAGGTCGGTTGCAACGCAGCGGCTCCTCAAGCCAGACGAGATTGTGTGCGTCGAGCACCTCGCCCATCGACAGCGCCGTGTCGAGATCCCACGCCTGGTTGGCGTCGGCCATCAACTGCGCTTGTGGCCCGATCATCTCGCGCAGTGCCGCGAGGTTGGCTGCGTCGCGCTCGCGGCCAAAACCGAGCTTGAGCTTGAACGCGTTGAACCCGCGAGCGAGGCGTTCGGCGACGATGGGCTCCGCGCCGCCCGGATTCAGGCCGCTCGCGTAGACGCCGATCTCCTCGTTCCGGCCGCCAAGCAGTCGCCAGAGCGGCAACCCGGCGCGGCGGGCCTGCATGTCCCAGAGCGCCAGGTCGACGCCCGCAATGGCCTGTGCGATGGGCCCGTGCTCGCCCGACTGGAGGGCCAGGATGGCCGTGCGCTGTGTGAGCTGCTCGAACACAGCGGCGGGGTGTGAGAGCTGCTGGCCTTCGAGCAAGGGAGCCAGCACGGTGCGAATCAGCGCGGCGCGATGCTCGGCACCGCACGAAGGGAAGTTGCACCACACCTCGCCCCAGCCTGACGTGCCGTCGCGCGCGATGATTTCGATGAACAGGGCGGGGCGGTCGCGCATGATGCCGAACGACGTCTGTACGGGCATCGCAATCGGGCAGCGCAGGACGTGGGCTTCAACGCGTTCGATGGTGACAGGAGAGAGGTTCGGCTCGTCGTGCTGGGGCCAGGTCATGGCGTGGAGTCTCCAGATGGAAGGCGTCAAGGCAGAAAGGACACCGGGTTTTTTAAATTATTAAAGTATGGTTTATGGTACTTTAATCTTGCTGTACGTTTCAAGTCCTCGTGGGAGAGAGTGTGATCGTGCGCAGCGTAAGATCCACGTTTCCAGCTTTTACTACGTGCTTACCATGCGGCCTTCGTCATCCAGTCCGGTTCCGCTCTATCTGCAAATTGCCGACACCTTGCGTGATCGGATCGCCCGCGGTGTGTGGCGCGACGGTGATCTCATCCCGACGCTCGAACAGATCGCCGGGGAGTTCGAGGTGGCGCGCGTCACCGCCCGCCAGGCAGTGCAGTTGCTCACCGTCGAAGGCGCGCTCAAGCCCATGCGTGGCCGCGGGACGTACGTCAGTGCGCCTTGCGCGGCGTATCAACCCGTGCACGTAGTCACGAGTCTCGATGCACTTGCCGAGACCTATCGCAATACGACGCCCGAACTGCTCACCATCGACGAGCACCGGCGCATGCCTGCCGTGCGGGAACAAGACGGCACGCTTGCCGGCGCGTACACCTACATGCGGCGGGTGCATTCGATGGGTGGCGCACCGTACTGCGTGATCGGTCTGTATCTGGAGGATCGGTTGTTTGCGCGTTCGCGAGCGCGTTTCCGTAAGGAGACGGTGATCCCGATCCTGATGGAGATGAGGCCGCGGCCCATGACCCGGGCGCACCAGACGCTCACCATCGGATCCGCCGACGCCGACACGGCGTATCTTCTGCGAATTCCCGTGGACGCGCCCGTGGCGCGCGTGCAGCGCGTGTTTAACGACGCCGCCGGCGTCATCGTCTACTACGCGGACGTGGTCTATCGCGGCGACGCGGTCAATCTTGAAATGGACCTGGACGTGTGACGTTCCACGGCCTGCGGCCGCCCTCTGCGCGCCGTAACGGCTACGCGCTCTCGCGCTCGACGATCTCGTACGTGAGCAGGTTGTCGCGCTCGATCGCGTCGGTGGGCGCGTCTTCTTCGATCGCGCGCAGCAGTTCGATTACGCGCAGCGCGGCGATCCTGCCCATTTCGTAGCGCGGGGGCCGTACGGTGGTGAGCGACGGGACAAGCTTGTCGGCGATCGAAAGATCCCCGAAGCCCATCACGGCGCACGTTTGTGCGATCGCAATCCTCTCGCGCAGGCCGTGCAGCAGCGCGCCGGCGGCGAGATTGTCGTTTGAGAAGATCAGCGCGTCGGCGGGCGTGCGACCGCTCGTGAGCGTGCGAAATGCCTCCGCGCCCGCGTCGAGCAACACCGTGGCCTGCGGCCGGAACGTGGCAGGCGCGAGGCCCAGTTCGTGCATCGCCGCTTCGTAGCCGCTCGCGCGGTCGTTCGCGCCGACGTCGTCGGTGCGTGGTGGATGCACGAAGACAATGCGCCGATAACCTCGCTCGTACAGGTAATGCGTACTGTCCTTGCCAACCGAGGGATTCGAAAAACCGACCTGAATATGCTGCGGACGCGTTTTGTGCGCCCACGTCTCGACAACGGGGACGCCCGCGTTCGCGAGTAATTCAGTCGTCTTGCGCGAGCGTTTCTGCCCGGTCAGGATGAGCGCGGCGGGCGCCCACCCGATAAACGCCCGAACGGCCGCTTCCTCTTCCTCTGTCGAATAGTTGCTCGAGGCGAGCAGCAATTGATAGCCGAATGGCCGTAGTGTGTCGGTTACCGCCTGGATGGTCTCCTCATAGACGCCGCCGGCGATATGCGGGATCACCATGCCCACGCAACGTCCCCGTGCAGACGCGAGTGAACCGGCGAAGACGTTGCGTACGTAGCCGGTTTGTTCGATCGCGGCCGCAATGCGCTGCTGCATGTCGAGGCGGACACTCTCCTTGTTGCTGAAATATCGCGAAACGGTCATCGCCGAGACGCCGGCCAGTTCGGCGACGTTATGCAGCGTGGTGCGACCGGATCCGCGCCGCTTTCGGGCTGACTGGGTCATAACCAGGGAAATCCTTGAATCAGTTCGATTGACTTCGTGTTAGCGCTAATGAATACTAACTCGAGGTAGCGCTAACATAAAAATATCCCCAAATCCCGCCCGCCGGCCTCGCGGACGGTTTCGGGGCTTTCAAAGGAAGCAGTGAAACGTGAACAAGATGCGAAAGCGACTGGAAGAACTGCGTAGCCAGCGTTGGCTCGCGCCCGACAACACGCGCTCGTTCGCGCACCGGCAGCGCTTGCAGCAGATGGGGTTGCGCCGGGAAGAGTTCATGTCGCGTCCGGTGATCGCGATCGTCAACACGTGGAGCGATCTCTCGCCGTGCCACGCACACCTGCGCGAGCGCGCGGAGGCGGTCAAGCGCGGCATTTTGCTGGCGGGCGGCATGCCGTTCGAATTGCCGGCCATGTCGCTCGGCGAGGTGTTGGTCAAGCCGACGACGATGATCTACCGCAATTTTCTTGCGATGGAGGTCGAGGAACTCCTGCGCTCGTTGCCCATCGATGGCGCCGTGCTGCTTGGTGGCTGCGACAAGACCGTGCCGGGCCTCTTGATGGGCGCCCTAAGCGCAGACCTGCCATGCATCTTCGTGCCCGCCGGGCCTATGCTCAACGACCGCTGGCGTGGCGAGAAGGTGGGCGCGGGCACGCATACGCGCAAGTTCTGGGACGAGCGCCAGGCCGGGCAACTGAATACTCGCGAGTGGATCGCGCTCGAATCACACATGTCGCGTACGCCAGGCACCTGCAACACGATGGGCACGGCGAGCACGATGACGCTGATCGCCGAAGCCATGGGTTTCACATTGCCTAACGCTTCCAGCATTCCCGCCATGGACGCCGCGCATACGCGCATGGCCTCGCAAAGCGGCGAGCGTATCGTCGAAATGGTCTGGGAAGATCTGAAGCCTTCCCGCTTCTTCAATGCGAAGTCGGTGGCGAACGGAATCGCTGCTTATATGGCGATTGGTGGATCGACGAATGCCGCGATTCATCTGATTGCCATCGCAGGGCGGGGCAACGTACCGCTCACGCTCGACGATATCCAGCGCGAGGGCAAGGATATTCCGGTGCTCGCGAACATTCTGCCCTCGGGCTCGAGCCTGATGGAGGACTTCTATTACGCCGGCGGCTTGCCCGCTCTGTTACAGCGCATTCATGAGCGCCTCTCGCTCGACTGCATGAGCGTGAACGGCCGCACGCTGGGCGAGAACCTCGAGTACGCACGTTGCGATGATGAAGACGTCGTGCGGTCGCTCGCGCAACCGGTGAGCGAGCGGCCTGCGCTTGCGGTGCTGCACGGCAACCTCGCGCCATCAGGCGCCGTCATCAAGCCGAGCGCGGCGAGCGAGTCGTTGCTCCGGCACACGGGCCGGGCGCTGGTGTTCGATTCGATGGCGGACCTGAATGCGCGCATCAATGATCCCGATCTCGACGTCGACGCCCACACCGTTCTCGTGCTACGCAACGGTGGTCCCCTGGGTGCGCCCGGCATGCCGGAGTGGGGCAATCTGCCGATTCCGAAAAAGTTGCTGGAACAGGGTGTGCGCGACATGGTGCGCATCTCCGACGCGCGCATGAGCGGGACCCACTACGGCACTTGTGTGCTGCACGTCGCGCCTGAGGCGGCCGCAGGCGGCCCACTCGCCTTGATACGCACGGGCGACGTGATCGAACTCGACGTCGCAGCGGGAAGCCTCGACGTGCAACTCTCCGACGCCGAACTGGCACAGCGCCGCGCGCAATGGAAACCGGCCGTGCCGATGCCGCCGCGCGGCTACACGAAGATCTTCCTCGAGCACGTTACCCAGGCCAACGAAGGGTGCGACTTCGATTTTCTCGCGGGCTGGCACGAGCCGGCCGAACCGGCGATCTACTAATAGCGGAGGCATCGTGGTGAACAAGCCCCTGACCGAAGGGAACGACTTTCTCAAACTGCTGGAAGAGGCGGCGACGCCGCTCGGCACCTGGCTGATGGCGGGCACGCCAAGCAACGCCGAAGCGCTCGGGCACACAGGCTTCGACTGGCTCCTGATCGACATGGAGCACGGCCCCATCGATTTTCGCGAGGCATGGCAGATGATGCAGGCCGTGGACTGTACCCCGGCAGTGCCTGTCGTGCGCGTTTCGAATAGTGACGATCCGGCGCTCGTCAAACGCGCGCTTGATCTCGGTGCGCGCACGCTGATGTTTCCCTATGTGCAAAGTGCCGCGCAAGCACGCAGGGTCGTCGAGTCGATGAAGTACCCGCCGCTCGGACAGCGAGGTTTCGCTGGCATACACCGGGCAAGCCGCTATGGCATGGTGAGCGACTATGGCAAGCGTGCGAACGATTTGACGGCGTGTATCGTGCAACTGGAGACGCCGCAAGCCATCGATTGTCTCGAGGAAATCGCCGCGGTTGACGGCGTCGATGCACTCTTCGTCGGTCCGGGCGATCTTTCGGCCGCGCTTGGCTGCATCGGCGACCTCCAGAACGCGCGCGTGCAGACGCTGATGGCCACGGCTGCAAAGCGTGCACGCGCCGTGGGCAAGCCGATCGGAACGCTCGGGCCCACGCCGGAGATGGTCCACGGATTCGCCAAAATGGGCTATGACTATGTGGCGGTTGGCTCGGACCTCGTGTTCATGTTGCAGCAGGCGAAGTCGGTTGTCGCACGCATGAAAGGGCAGGCCGATCACGCTTCGATGAAGGTGGCCTACTGATGAGCGCGATCTATTCCTCTCTGGAGAACACGACCGTATTCGTCTCGGGCGGCGCGTCGGGCATCGGCGCAGCGCTCGTCGACGCGTTCGTCGCTCAACGGGCGCGCGTCGCGTTCTGTGACCTCGACGAAGCCGCGGGGCGCGCGCTGTGCGAGCGCTATGAAGGTCCGTCGCGCCCCTGGTTCGCATCGTGCGACATCCGGGATATCGAAGCCTACCGCCACACGCTCGATGCGGCCGGCGAGGCGCTTGGCCCGATTAGCGTACTGGTCAACAACGCGGGGCGCGACGACCGCTGTGCGCTCGATGAATTGACGCCCGAGCGTTGGCACGACCTCATCGATACGAACCTCACGCACCACGTATTCGCGGTGCAGCGCCTCGCGCCGGCGATGGCGCGCGCGGGCGGCGGTTCGATCATCAATATGGGCTCGATCTCTTGGCTGCGCGGCCGGCCCAATCTTATCGCCTACACGGCGGCCAAGGCGGCGATCAGCGGCATCTCCCGCACGCTTGCACGGGAACTGGGTGGCGCGAATATCCGCGTGAACGCCGTATTGCCGGGCTCCGTGCTCACCGAGCGGCAGAAGGCCCTGTGGTTCGACCCCGCTGACGCGCAGCGCTTCATCGAATTGCAATGCCTCAAATTTCCCGTCGAAATGAAGCATATCGCCGACATGGTGCTGTTTCTGGCATCGGACCAGTCGGCGGCTGTGACCGGGCAGAACATGATCGTCGACGCGGGGCTCGCGCAGGTGTCGGTTGTCGGGTAGCGCACCACGCGCGAGATCAGGTGCAATACGAGAACGCAATATAAATAAAGGAGCGAGACAACAGATGGAAACGCAGACACTAGGCTATGTTCCCGCGAGGTCGCGTCACCGGGCGCGCATCGCGTATTTGTTCGGCGCCTTGGGGGGCATACTTTTTGGCTACGACAGCGGCGTGATCGCGGGCGCGCTGCTGTTCATCCGCAAGGACATGACGCTCAACGCGCAGTTGCAGGGCATGGTGGTGGGCGGCCTGCTGCTGGGCGCGATGGTCGGCGCCTTCGGCACCGGCCGGTTCGCGGACCGCTACGGCCCGCGTAAGATGCTGATCGGTGCGGGCGTGATGTTCATTGTCACCTCGGTGTTGTCCGCGCTCGCGCCGGACCCGCTGACGCTGATCGTGGCGCGCGTGCTCATCGGCATCACGATCGGCGTGTCGACAGTGCAAGTGCCGCTGTATCTGTCCGAGATCGCGCCCAAGCATATCCGGGGCGGTTTGGCGTCCATGAACCAGTTGGCGATCGCCACCGGTATTCTGATCTCCTACGTGATTTGCTATGTGCTGGCGCCTCACGGCCAATGGCGATGGATGCTCGGCCTCGCAGCAGTTCCATCAGTATTCCTCACAATTGGCATGATCTTCCAGCCAGACTCGCCACGCTGGCTTGTGCGGCAGGGTCGTATCGACGAAGCACGCCGCGTGCTGGAGATCACCAACACGCCGAGCGGCGCGGACGAATCATTGCGGGAGATTCAGCGGGCCAATGAAGGGGCACCGACGGTGCGGCTGCCCGATGTGCTCAGGTCGAAGGCGCTGCGTCCCACCTTGATCAGCGTGTTCGGTCTTGCCGTGCTCCAGCAGGCATTGGGTATTAACACGATTGTCTATTACGCGCCGACCATCCTGCGCACCGCGGGCTTCGGTGAATCCACGGCACTGCTCAATAGCGTGGGACTGGGTGTGCTGTCGATCTTCATGACGATCTTCGCCGCGCGCGTCGTCGATCGCGTGGGGCGCCGCCCGTTGCTCATCACAGGGGCGCTCGTCATGGCGCTGAGCATGGCAGCCCTTGGGCTGGTATTTCATTTCGGCGCTACGTCGACGTCAACGGGAAGCACGCTGGCCGTGGCGGCGCTGGCGCTATTCAAGGCGGCATTCTCGTTCAGTTGGGGGCCGCTCGTCTGGGTGATGATGCCGGAGTTGCTGCCGCTGCGCATCCGCGCGAGAACCATGTCGGCTGCGGCGCTTGCCATGTTCCTCATGAACTTCATCGTCGCATCGACGTTTCCCGCGCTGCTCGAAATGGGGGCGGCATCGGCCTTTGCCGTGTTTTCGGGCTGCTGCGTCGTGGCGTGTCTGTTTGCGATTTATCGCATTCGCGAAACCGCCGGATTGAGTCTCGAGGAGATCGAAAAAGACGTCGGCTGATTGCAGCCCGGGACTTGCAGTCAAGTCGTGCGTACAAATAAGGTAGCGCTAACTCAAAAACAGGACACATTCAGGAGACTAGCTGTGAACGGGAGATTCCGCCTCATTGCAGGGGCGTGCGTGTTGGGCACGGCCGTATTGCCCGGATTCGGGCATGCGCAAAGCAGCGTCACGCTTTATGGCACGATTGATAACGCGCTCGCCTGGTCGAGCAACCAGACCACACTCGGCTCGGCAGCCAACGGTCACCACAACTTCCAGATGGCGCCCGGCACGTGGGATGGAAGCAAGTTCGGATTTCAGGGACGCGAGGATCTCGGCAACGGCTGGGCGGCCATCTTCAACCTCATGTCGCGATTCAATTCGGCCAATGGAAACGCGCAGTTCACCAACGCAATGTTCGGGCAGCAGGCATGGGTTGGCATGACGAATCCAGGCTACGGCAGCCTGACGCTCGGCCGTCAGCTCACTTCGTACTACTGGATGATCTCGTCATGGTCGCCCACCAACTGGCTTACCGGATTTTCAGGTGCGCACCCTGGTGATATCGACAACTTCGACACGATCTACAAGACGAGCAACACCGTCCTCTATAAGTCGCCGACCTTTTACGGGTTGAGCGCGAGCGGTGCATACGCCCTTGGCGGCGTGCCGGGCAGCCTGAGTACGGGATCGAGCTGGAGTGCCGGCTTGCAGTACAAGTTGGGTGCGTTCGGCATCGGTGCTGGCATCGAGCGCTTCAACAACGCGACACCTGGCGGCGGGGCATGGGACCCGAACTCCACGGCTTCGCAGGCCGGGCAGATTGGTGTTTCGGCCCTGACCAACGGCTACCGGACAGCGGCCGCGCAACAGCGCATCGCCGTGGCGGGCGGCTATGCCATCACCTCGAACGTGGATGTGTCCGCCACGTATTCGAACGTTCAGTATGTGCCGGGGATTGGCTCGGCGTTCCGAACGACGGCGGTATGGAATACATTCGGCGCCGTCGTGCACGTGCGCGTCGCGGCGGTATGGGATCTGGCTGCGGGCTATAGCTACACCCGCGCCAGCCGGGCAAACGGCATTGCGAGCGGCGCGCAGTATCAGCAGGGCTCGCTCGCGGAGTACTACAGCTTGTCAAAGCAGACGGGCATCTACTTCCTTCAGGCATATCAACGCGCAGGCGGCCAGACGTTGGGATCGGACGGGATCTCGATCATTCCCGCCACAGCCACGATCGGCGATGGCTTCAATTCGTCGCCGTCGGCAACGCGAAACATGATGACCGTCGCTGCGGGATTGATTCACCGCTTTTAAGTACGCGGGATCCGGGAGCGGCGTCGTGTGAAACGCCGCTCCCCGGAGGCGCTCAGACAACCGCTTCGGACTCCTGCACGGCAAGACGCTTGCCGAGACTCACGACCGCATCGGCGCGATAGCCGAGCCGCTCGTAGAACGCGAGCACCTCGGCCTTGTCGGTGAGCACCTGGAGGTTGAGCTTCAGGCAGCCCATCGCGGCGAGTGCGCTTTCCGCATGGCGCACGAGCCGCGTGCCGAGACCGAGGCGCCGCGCCTGCGGCGCCACGGCGACCGAATAGAGCCAGCCGCGATGCCCGTCGTAACCCGCCATCGCCGTGCCGACGATCGCGCCGTCGACGTCGCCGTCGTTGCGAATCGCGACGAAGAACAACTCCGGCTGCGTGCCGAGCTTGTTCGCGATCGACAGGCGCGGATTGCGGTGCGGGCGGCTCGCGTCGTTGTACTCGGGAAACGCCTCGCGCCAGAGCGCGAGCACCGCTTCGGTATCGGCTTCGGCAAACACGCGGATCGTGACGGACATCGCTCGTGCTCCGCTCGATTACAGCGAGTCGAGGATCGTGCGCAGCATCGCCATCATCTGGTCGATTTCTTCCGTCGTCACGTTCAGCGCCGGCATGAAGCGCAGCAGGTTCGGACGCGCGGCGTTGAGCAGCAGGCCGTCGGGCTGCATGAGGCGCGCCTTTTCGACGATCTCCGGACCGATGTCCTTGCCGAGCAGCAGCGCGCGCAGCAGACCTTCACCGCGTTCGCCCTGGAAGCCGCGTTCAGCGGAAAGCTCGAGCAGCTTGTCGCGCAGATACTCGCCGCGCGCGCGCACGCCTTCGAGGAAGCCCGGCGCCACCAGTTGCGAGATCACCGAGTAGCCCGCGGCCGTCATCAGCGGATTGCCGTTGTACGTGCCGCCCTGGTCGCCCGCTTCGAATACGGCGATTTCCTTCTTCGCGAGCAGCGCCGCGAGCGGCACGCCGCCGCCGATGCCCTTGCCGAGCGTCATGATGTCCGGCTCGACGCCCGAGAGTTCGTAGGCGAAGAGGGTGCCCGCACGGCCGCAGCCGCTCTGCACTTCGTCGACGATCAGCAGGATGCCGTGCTTTTGCGTGAGCGCGCGCAGTTGCTGCATGAATTCACGCGTGGCGGGAATCACGCCGCCTTCGCCCTGGATCGGCTCGAGCATCACGGCGACGGTCTTCGCGCCGATGAGCTTCTCGACCGAGGCGATGTCGTTCAGGTCGGCCTTCGGGAAGCCCGGCACTTGCGGCGCGTAGATCGTGTCCCAGCCCGGCTTGCCGCTCGCGGACATCGTCGCGATCGTGCGGCCGTGGAAGCTGTGGTCGAACGTGATGATCTCGTAGGCGCCGTCGCGATGCTTCTTGCCCCACTTGCGCGCGAGCTTGATCGCGCCTTCGTTGGCTTCGGCGCCGCTGTTGGCGAAGAACACCTTGTCGAAGCAGCTATGCTCGGTGAGCAGGCCGGCGAGCTTGGCCATCGGCTCGTTGTAGAAGGCCGGCGACGGGTTGATGAGCAGGCGCGCCTGCTTTTCCATCGCTTCGATCATGCCTTCGTTGCAGTGCCCGAGGCTGTTGACGGCCCAGCCCTGGATGAAGTCCAGGTAGCGCTTGCCTTCGTTGTCGTAGAGCCACGACCCCTTGCCATGCGTGAAAACGATTTCGGGCCGGTTGGTGATGTACATCAGCGACTCGATCGGGTACTCGGAAAAATTCATGGCAACGGGCTCCGCGTTGGGGCTGCAAAAAGGTTGTAAAGAAAACGGCGGGATACGGCGGAAAAACAAAAAGCCACGGACTGGCCGTGGCTTTCGTGATTCGAACTTGCTGTGCGTTGGAGAGGTGCAACGCGCGTCCGCGACTAGCCAGGCCCTAAAGATGGGGCGAGCGGCGACGTCGGAGAGCGGACAGGATGCAGTTCATGGGCGCAAGAATACGACAAGCCGAACGGCGATGTAAACCGTCAATGTGCCGATTTTTTCCATTCGGCCGAAGAATTTTTCGTGACGGCGGTTTTTTGCGGGTTAGCGCGGGTCGTTGCATTGCGTACGCAACGACCCGCGCACACCGGCTTCAGACGGCGTTCGCGAGGTCCGCGGCGCTCGTGAACGAGTCCGCGTAGAACTCGTCTTCGGGCAGGCCGTGGTGTTGCGTGAAGTCGCGCTGGGCCGACTCCACCATCACCGGCGCGCCGCACGCGTAGACCTGGTGGCCGGAAAGGTCGGGCAGATCCTCGATCACGGCGCGGTGTACGAAGCCCGTGCGGCCGGTCCAGTTGTCCCCGGCGGCGGGCTCGGAGAGCACCGGCACGAAGCGGAAGTTCGGGATGTCCTTCGCCCATTGCTCGGCGAGATCCATCAGGTACAGGTCCTTCTTCTGGCGCGCGCCCCAGTAGAGCGTCATCGGGCGGTTCAGGTTCTTGTGGACCGCGTGTTCGACAATCGCCTTGAGCGGCGCGAAGCCGGTGCCCGAGGCGAGCAGCACGATGGGCTTGTCCGATTCCTCGCGCAGGAAGAAGGTGCCGAGCGGCGCCTCGAAGCGCAGGATGTCGCGCTCTTTCATCTGCGAGAAGACGTGGTCGGTGAACTTGCCGCCCGGCATATGGCGGATGTGCAGCTCGATCGGGCCTTCCTCGTGGGGCGCGCTCGCCATGGAGTAGCAGCGGCGCGTGCCGTCCTTGAGGATGAATTCGAGGTACTGGCCGGCCAGATATTGCAAGCGCTCGTTGGCGGGCAGTTGCAGTTTGAGGACGACGACGTCGTCGGCTTTGCGCTCGATGGCGGCAATGCGGGTAGGCAGCTTGCGCACCTGCATGTCGCCCACGCCCGCGACTTCGCGGATGTCGATTTCGAGGTCCGTCTGCGCCGTCGCGCAGCAGAAGAGGGCCATGCCGCGCGTTCTCTCGTCATTGGAGAGCGCCGAAGCCGCGTGCGCGCGCTGTTCGACCTCGCCGTGGCAGACCGTGCCCTTGCACGAGCCGCACGCGCCGTTCTTGCAGCCGTAAGGCAGGCCGATGCCCTGACGCAGGGCCGCGTTGAGAATGGGTTCGTCGGGCTCGACCTGGAATTGCCGGCCGCTTTGCTTGAGCGTTACGTTGAAAGCCATATTCAGGGAAGCGTAAGTCTGTAATCCGAGGGTTGAATCCGGTCGCGGGCTTGCCCGCATTTCCTGGCCGGGCTTCGCCGCGAGGCCCAGGCCGCTAAAATGGTTCCACCATGATTGCCACACGAAACTTGCGCCGCGCGCGCATCCTGATTGTCGGTTGCGGCGACGTCGGCCTGCGCTGTCTCGCCTTCCTGGCCACTCGCCCGGACCATGCGCGCGTGTTCGCACTCGCGCGCCGCCCGGAGCGCGACGCCGTGCTGCGCGCCGCGGGCGCGGTGCCGCTGCGCGGCGACCTCGACGCCCGTGCGAGCCTCAGGCGGCTCGCCGGCCTCGCGGACACCGTCCTGCACCTCGCTCCGCCACAAAAATCCGGCGACGACGACCTGCGCACACGCGGCCTGATCGCGGCGCTTGCCGCGCGCAGGCGCGCCGCGGCGCGACCCGCGCTGGCGGGCATGGCGGTTCCCGCCAGGCGCCCGGCTCGCCACGGCATGTTCGGCCACGCCGCAAGCCCTGGACGATCCGCTATTGTACCCGAGCGCACCTGGCGCTCCCCCGGCGCCCGGCACACGCGTCTGACGCTCGTCTACGCCAGCACGACGGGCGTCTACGGCGATTGCGGCGGCGCGCGCATCGACGAAACCCGCACCCCGCAGCCTGCCAACGCCCGTGCAATACGCCGGGTTTCCGCCGAGCGCCAACTGCGGCGCGCGACGGCGCGCGGCGCGCTGCGCGCCACGGTTGCGCGCATTCCCGGCATCTACGCGGCGAACCGCTTGCCGCTCGCGCGGCTGGAAAAGCGCACGCCGGCGCTCGTTGAGCGCGACGACGTGTACACGAGCCACATCCACGCAGACGACCTCGCGGCGATCCTCCTGCGCATGGCCACTCACGGCCGCCCGGCGCGCACGATCCACGCCTCGGACGACAGCGAACTGAAGATGGGCGAGTACTTCGACCGCGTCGCCGACGCCTTCGGCCTCGCGCGCGCGCCGCGCGTGAGCCGCGAAGCGGCCGAGCGGGAACTCGATCCGGTCTTGCTCTCGTTCATGCGGGAGTCGCGCCGTCTTTCGAATGCGCGGCTCAAGCGCGAACTGCGTGTGCGTTTGCGCTATGCGGATGTGGATGCGTTCTTGCGCACGCTGCCGCCGCACCCATGAGCCGGGTGGGCGGCGCGGCGCAAAGCGTGCCGTTCACGTGATGGCCGGCAGCGCTTCGAGCAGGAGGAAGCAGAGCAGCGCTCCGACGAGCGCCCCGATCAGGTTTGGATGGTACTGATGCCGCATATGCATCGACGCGAGCAGGCCACCAATCAGAATCGCCCCTAGCGCCACGAATGCCATCAACACGAATGAGATTTCGAATGTCCCGTTGATGATCATGATGCCCCTCCTTGCAGCTTGTAATCGTTGTTTAAACGAGTATAGGGCGGAACGTCAGCAAGGGCATGCTGCGGTGCGGCGCAAACGGCGGGCGCTTGTGCCCCATGGTGCGACAACGCACGCAGCCGCAGGCGTGCGCGGCCAGCGTGGTGGTTTACCCCTTGTTGCGCAGCGCGTCGAGCGCCGCGTCGTCTAGCCATAGCCACGCGCCCGGCGCGAGTCCTGCGGGCAACGCGAAGCCACCGATGCGCTCGCGATGCAGCGCTTCGACGCGGTTGCCGGCCGCGGCCACCATCCGTTTGACCTGGTGATACTTGCCTTCGAGCACGCTCAGTTCGAGCTCGCGCTCCCCGCGCGCGTTCGCCGAGACGGCGGTGCTCGGCTCGCGCTCGCCGTGCAGGAGAACGCCCTCGCGCAGGGCCTTCAATTGCGCGTCGTCGAGCGGATGGCGCGTCGTCGCCACATAGACCTTCGGCACCTTGCGCTTGGGCGACGTGAAGGCGTGCACGAACTGACCGTCGTCAGAGAGCAGCAGGAGGCCAGTTGTATCCTGGTCGAGGCGGCCCACACACTGCACGTTGCGCGCCGCGAACTGCGGCGGCAGCAGATGAAACACGCTCAAGTGATGCTGCGGATCGCGCGAACATTCATAGCCCGCGGGCTTGTTGAGCGCGACATACGCGCGCTCGTGAAACGGCCACGGCGTGCCGTCCACGCTGAACACGAGGCCTGCCGTGTCGAAGGTGGCGAGCGGATCGGTGCACGGCTCGTCCGCCACGGCGACGCGCGCGTCGGCGATGAGAGCGCGGCATTGGCGGCGCGAGCCGAAACCCTGTGAGAAGAGGATGCTTTCGAGATTCATGACAAACAGCAAACGGCGTGGAAAGAGCGTGAAAACAGCGTGAAAGCCGCGTGGAGCCGCCTATTTTAGCGGGGACGACGCATCCCGCGCCCGCACCGGTGCGCCGCGCACCGCTTGACTGCGTATTTCGGGAGGATGGCGTAACGTAGCGCGAGGCATCGGCAGGTCCGGCCGGCATCGCCGGACGTGCGCGGCGCGCGAGGCGTGCCATTGCCTGTCTCTTTTCTTTGGCGCAGCGCCCGCGTTCGGCGCGCGCGTTGCGTTTGACGGTTCATGTGGAGTCCATCATGGCGAAGACGATTGCGGATCATTTGGCGAAAACGCTCGAGGCGGTGGGTGTCGAGCGTATCTGGGGGGTGACCGGCGACAGCCTGAACGGTTTGTCGGCGAGCCTGCGCAAGCTCGGCACGATCCGCTGGATGCACACGCGGCACGAGGAAGTCGCCGCGTTCGCCGCGGGCGCGGAAGCCGCGGCAACCGGCCGGCTTGCCGTGTGCGCCGGTAGTTGCGGGCCCGGCAACCTCCACCTCATCAACGGTCTGTACGACTGTCATCGCAACCGCTCGCCGGTGCTGGCGATCGCTGCGCATATCCCGTCGACGGAAATCGGGCTTGGCTATTTCCAGGAAACGCATCCCACCGAAATCTTTCGCGAGTGCAGCCACTATGTCGAGCTGGTGACGAACGCCTCGCAGTTTCCGCGTGTGCTCGACAGGGCGCTGCGCACGGCGATCGACCAGAAGGGCGTTGCCGTGATCGTGCTGCCGGGCGACGTCGCGCTGCTCGAAGCGGCCGACGAGGACGTGACCTGGGCGCAGGCGGCGCGCCCGGCTACGCTGCCCTCTTCGGCGGACCTCGACCGGCTCGCGGATCTGCTCAATCGCTCGGAAGCGGTAACGCTATTGTGCGGAAGCGGCTGCAAGGGCGCGCACGACGAAGTGGTGGCATTCGCGGACGCGCTCGGCGCACCGACCGTGCACGCGCTGCGCGGCAAGCAGTATGTCGAATGGGATAACCCGTACGACGTGGGCATGACCGGGCTCATCGGTTTCAGCTCGGGCTATCACGCGATGATGTCGTGCGACACGCTCGTGATGCTCGGCACCGACTTCCCGTATCGCAACTTCTATCCGCAGCACGCGAATATCGTGCAGATCGATCGCGACGCGGCCGCGCTCGGCAAACGCGCGCCGCTTACGCTCGGGCTCATCGGCGACGTGCGCGAAACGCTGCGCGCGCTTGCGCCCAAGCTCACGCGCAAGACCGACCGGCGCTTCATCGAGCGTGCGCGCGAGCACTACGCGAACGCGCGCAAGGGACTCGACGAACTCGCGCGCCCCGCGGCGGCGGGCAAGCCGTTGCATCCGCAATATGTGGCGGCGCGCCTCGACGCGCTGGCCGAAGACGATGCGATCTTCGCGGTCGATGTCGGCACGCCCACGCTCTGGGCCGCGCGCTATCTCACGATGAACGGCCGGCGCCGGCTGCATGGCTCGTTTAACCATGGATCGATGGCCAACGCGATGCCGCAGGCGCTCGGCGCGCAGGCGGCGCACGCGGGGCGCCAGGTGATCTCGCTCTCGGGCGACGGTGGTCTGTCGATGCTGCTTGGCGACATCCTCACCGCGCGCCAGCTCGACTTGCCGATCAAGATCGTTGTCCTTAACAACGGTTCGCTTGGCTTCGTGGCGATGGAGATGAAGGCAGGCGGCTATGTCGAAACCGGCACCGATCTCGCCGCGACCAACTTCGCGGATATCGCCAGGGGAGCGGGGCTTTTCAGCGTGCGCGTGGAGAATTCCGAGGCGCTTGACGATGCGCTGCGCGCGGCGTTCTCGCACCCCGGACCGGCGCTCGTGGACGTGGTGACGACCAGGCACGAACTGGCCATGCCGCCGAAGCTGCAATGGGCGCAGGCGAAGGGGTTCAGCCTGTATATGCTGCGTGCGGTGTTGAGCGGGCGCGGGGACGAGGTGGTGGAACTGGCGCAGACGAATTTGCGCTGAATGTAGAAAACCCGCGAGGCCTTGTGGCTGTCGCGGGTTTTGCTGATCTCCGGAACTTGCCGGAGAAGGACTCTGGTGCCGGGCCGGAATGCAAAAATTCGCGCTATTCAATGCTGGCGGGCGTCTGTTGTTTTCGCGCTGAAGAGATACCACCAGAAGAGGTGTGCTGGCCCGGTTGTCTGCGAGATGGAAAGCTAAAAGGTATCTGAACAGACCTAACTTTCGCGCCAGCCGGCGAACTGCTGCGAAGGCGCGTTTTTTACTGTTTGAAGGAGGAGCTGCAAGGGAGCTCAGATGCGTCCCGCATCAAGCGCGCCGCGGTCAACTTGGCGCAAGGGGCATCGTCGGCCCGCGTGCTAGGTATACCGTCTACGCCCGATGTGGCGCACGGCGAGGAATCTCATCCATGTTATTTCTTGGCTCGTACTACGATATTTTCGACGAGAACCAGCGACACACCTACCTTTTCTGGCCCAGCCTCCGTCAGTCGTTCTACTTGAGCCTGGTCAGTCCGCTGATGTTCGACCCCGCGCGCCACTACAGTTTCGGGACGAACCGGCATTTCACCGAAATCACCCGCGACGAGATCGACGACATCACGACAGCCATGCAGCTCGCCCGCCGCACCTTCCTTGATGGCGGTGGCACGATGCGCGCTCTGTCGGTTGCCAGTGATAGCGACCTACGCGCTGTACTCGGCAAGATCGATATGTTTGGTGGTGGATGGACGAGATGGCAACAACTCCACAATTACCGGGATCTCTGGGATGCCGTGTTCAGGGCCATCAGGGAGGGCGAGCTGATCTTTGTGCCCGAGCATGAGGATCTGCGCGCCTGCGTCAAGGCCATCCAGGATGACAGGAAACGTAAGCCTGCACTTGGCGCGCAGCGGCCGCAGGACAACAATCCGTATGCGACCGTCCAGCAGATGATGGGTAAGCCCCCGCGTATGTCCGAGAATCCCGTTAGGCCGTTCTGGGCGACCGGCTCGACTCAGCTCTCCGATGCGCAGCCGTTCGAGTACACGTCGGAGGCCTTGAGCGGTGACGTGCAAGAGATTGCAGCCAGCACCAACAATCCTCGCTATGCCGCCAAGATGCTTGGATACGACCAAAACACGTTCAGCGACATGCTTCACGTGTTCAAGCCTGCGAACGGACTCGGGCCTGCCGATAACGTGATCTTTCACGATGACGGAAGCGTCGAGTTCAAACGCCGAATCCTGGACGACAACATTCACAACTATGCGCCCTGACGAGAAATCCGCTCCCATCGCTCACGCGCTCGCACATGCGACGTTCATCATTTCCGGGGAGTTCGTATCCGCACAGTTTTGGTCCGCCTACTTCGGCGTGCAGCCTGATCGCGAAATAACGAAGGGGCAGCCCTTCAAGCTTCCTTCGGGTAAGTTGAGTCCGCGACCGGGCACGCTCGGCCTGTGGGCCGTCGAGAGCAAGTCGGCGGTACACAGCGACAGTCTTGGGCCGCACCTGAAATACCTCGTCGGCCGCCTTGGCTTACCCCGCGCCGACTTGCGCGAGTTGGCCGCCGCACAGGGCGCGAAGGTCGCGCTGTGGTGCTACTGGATGAACGAGAGCGGCGATCGCGTGCCCGATGTACCCGACGATATCCGCGCCATGATGGAAGCGATGGGCGGTACGGTCGAGATTGACGAGTACCGATAGGCGAAACTCGGTGGCGTAGCTGACTGAGTGCCACCAAAAGCCCCACCCGATACCACCGGCCGCCCACGGATCAACCCGGAACACGCAGGAAACAAAAAACCCGCGAAGCCTTGTGCTGTCGCGGGTTTCTGTACTTCGCCGGAACTTGCCGGAATAATCTTTGGTGCCTCGGGCCGGAATCGAACCGGCACTCCTTTCGGAACCGGATTTTGAGTCCGGCGCGTCTACCAATTTCACCACCGAGGCGTGCATCGCAAACTCAAGCGCCAACGTACAAGCGCTCGAAGTAGCCTTAGATTATGACGCAAATCGGCGGCTCAGGCAACCATGCGACGCGAGGCCCGTCAAATCGTCCGCGAGAACCGCTCGGGCCGCTGCGTGCCGAGGTAGCGGTCGAACACCATCGCGATATTGCGCACGAACATGCGCCCGGCGGGCAGAATTTCGAGCCGGTTGGTGCCGCGCGCAACGAGGCCGTCGCGCTCGAATTCACGCAGCCGGTCGAGTTCGGCGGCAAAGGCCGCCGGGAAGCGCACGCCGTAAGCCGCTTCGAACTCGTCGTAGCGCAATTCCAGATTGCACATGAGTTCGGTGATGATGTCGCGGCGCAGGCGGTCGTCGGCGGTGAGGCGCACGCCGCGCGAGATGGCAAGCCGTCCCGCGCCGATGGCCGCGCCGTAGCCGGGCAGATCCTTCGCGTTTTGCGCGTAGACGTCGCCGACCTTGCCGATCGACGAGGCGCCGAAGCCGATCAAATCGCAGTCGGCGCGCGTGCTGTAGCCCTGAAAATTGCGGTGCAGCGTGCGCTGCGCCTGCGCGCGCGCGAGTTCGTCGGTGGGCAGCGCGAAATGGTCCATGCCGATATACACGTAGCCCGCCTCGGTCAACTGCTCGACCACGAGCCGCAGCAGCGCGAGGCGCGTGGCCGGCGTGGGCAGCGTGCTTTCGTCCATCTGCCGTTGCATCTTGAACAGATGCGGCATGTGCGCGTAGCCGAAAACCGAGATGCGGTCGGGCGCGAGCAGCAGCATCGTCTCCAGCGTACGCTGGAAGCTTTTGACGTTCTGGTGCGGCAGGCCGTAAATCAGATCGACGCTGATCGACTCGAAACCGTTCGCGCGTGCGGCGTTCATCACGTCGACGGTCATTTCGAGCGGCTGGATACGGTTGATCGCCTGCTGCACGACCGGGTCGAAGTCCTGCACGCCGAGGCTCAGTCGATTGAAGCCGAGCGAGCGCAGATGCGCGACGGTTTGCGCCGAAGCTTCGCGCGGGTCGATCTCGATCGAATATTCGCCTTCGCTGTCCGGCCGCAGCGCGAAGTGTTCGCGCGTTGCGGCCATGAGCGCGCTCATTTCGTCGAGCGAGAGAAAGGTGGGCGTGCCGCCGCCCCAGTGCAGTTGCGAAACCGGGCGATGGGTGTCGAACAGTGCGGCCTGGAGTTCCAGCTCGCGGATTAGCTGTTGAAGATAGGGCTTCGCGCGGCCGCGGTTTTTCGTCACGACCTTGTTGCAGCCGCAATAGAAACAGACGGTGTCGCAAAACGGGATGTGAAAGTACAGCGAGAGATCGGTGTCGCTTGCGCCGGGATCGGCGGCGGCGCGGCGGTAGTCGCCGGGATCGAAGTCGTCGCGGAACTGAAGGGCGGTGGGGTAGGACGTGTAGCGCGGGCCGTTGGCGCCGTATTTGGCGAGCAGGTCGGGGCGAAAGAGCAGGTCGGCGTCGCTCATGCAGGGCTCTCGTGGAAGGGCGGCGCGTGGGCGGGCGGCATCCGGCGCGGCGGGAGCCCGCGCACCGGTGTGCTTGTCCTACAGCACCAGATGGTCAAAGTGTAAGAGCGTGTCGGAAGAAGCGATTGTGTAAAAAGGTCGCATGTGGGCAATGGCACAATGCGTCTGGTCGTCTGGTTTGCCGCCGCGTTCGCCGTGTTCCGGCATTCACGTTTTGCCAGATTTAGCCCGCGTTTCAGGAAGCCGAAGTGAGTACTGTTTCTCCCCCCGATTCTCAGCCCGATGTCACAGCTCATGCGTGTCGCCCCGGTTGCGGCGCGTGCTGCATCGCGCCGTCCATCACCAGTCCGATTCCCGGCATGCCTGAGGGCAAGCCGGCCGGCGTGCGCTGCGTGCAGCTCGGCGAAGACCTGCGCTGCATGATCTTTGGCTTGCCGTCGCGGCCGGCGTGCTGCTCGGGGTTGCAGCCGCAGGCGGAGATGTGCGGCACTTCGCGCGGGGAAGCGATTGCCTGGCTCACGCGGCTCGAAGCGCAAACCCAGCCGCAAGGCGCGCGCTAACCACGCCGCACAACGCGCCCGCGCGCCGCTTTGCGCCAGAATATCGGCGCCCAGACTTGGCTACATTCGGCCTCACCTGGCTTCACCCGGCCAAACAAGGAGATTTCGCATGATCCAGAACGCAACGCGCGTTTCCCGGCGCGCCTTCCTGCTCGCAGCCTGCGCGGCGGCGGGTACGGCGATGTCGCTGGGCGCGTGTGCGACGGGGATTTTCCCGTTCATCCCCGATCACTACACGTTTTCGCAGCAGCAGGTGCAGGACGCGGTGCAGCGCAAGTTTCCGTATCACCGTTCCATGCAGCAGATCTTCGATGTTTCGCTCACCAACCCCGTGGTGACGTTGCAGCCCGATCGCAACCGCGTAGCCGTGCGCCTGGACGCGCACCTCGAAAGCCCGCTGATGCAGCAGCCCGTAAGCGGTGCGTTCACGATTTCCAGCGAGCTCGCCTACGACGTCGCGAGCCATGCCGTCGTGCTCCGGTCGCCTTCGGTCGATGGCGTCGACATGGCCGGCAGCGCGGCCGCCTATGCGCCGCAGGTCAACGCGGTCGCGGCGCTCGTCGCTACCCAGTTGCTCAACAACTATCCCGTCTACACCTTCAAGCCGGAACAACTTCAATTTGCCGGCGTGAATTACGAACCCGGTACAATCACTATCCTTACAAACGGCATACGCGTGCAGATCGTCGAGAAGTAGGCCGGCGAGAAAGCGGCGCGCGTGGTCGTGGTCGGCTGTGTGGCGTGGCGCGCGCCGCACAGCCCACGCGCGTTCTCACGAAAAAAGAGGGATAAAAGGGATGGACTGGATTTTGACCTGCAAGGCCTTGATTCTCGGCATCGTCGAAGGCCTCACGGAGTTTCTGCCCGTTTCGAGCACGGGGCATCTGATCGTCGTGGGCAGCCTGCTTAATTTCGAGGGCGAGTTTGCCAAGACCTTTGACGTGGTGATCCAGTTCGGCGCGATCCTCGCGGTGTGCTGGGAGTTCCGGCGCAAGATCGGCAATGTGATCGTGGGCCTGCCAAGGCGCCCCGACGCGCGGCGCTTTGCGCTCAACGTGATCATCGCGACGATTCCGGCGGTCGTTCTCGGGCTGAGTTTCGAAAAGGCGATCAAGTCGGTGCTGTTCGCGCCGGTGCCCGTGGCGTTCGCGCTCGTGGGCGGTGGTCTCGTCATCCTTTGGGTCGAAAGCCGTATGCGCGCCGCCGCAAAAGGGCGGCCGGTCGCGGAGCAGCGCGGCGCGCGCGTGAACTCGATTGACGAGATCTCGCCGCTCGATGCGTTCAAGGTGGGCTGCGCCCAGTGTTTCGCGCTGATTCCGGGCATGTCGCGCTCCGGCTCGACCATCATCGGCGGCATGCTGTTCGGCCTCGATCGGCGCGTCGCGACCGAGTTCTCGTTTTTCCTCGCGATTCCTGTGATCTTCGGTGCGACCGTCTATGAACTGCACAAGAGCTGGCAAGTGCTCTCCGTGGACTGGCTCGGCCTTTTCGGAATCGGGTTCGTCGCCGCGTTCGTGAGTGCGTTCGCGTGCGTGCGCTGGCTGCTGCGCTTCGTCGCTTCGCACGACTTCACGGCCTTCGCGTGGTACCGCATCGTGTTCGGTCTCGTGATCCTGCTGCTCGGTTACGGCGGCGGGCTAGGCTGGGACGATTAAAAACACAACGGGCGCCGATGACATCATGGCGCCCGTTTTTCTTGCGGCTGGCGGTTTCAGTCCGCGCGGCGGCGGAACACCAGATCCCACACGCCGTGACCCAGGCGCAGGCCGCGGCGCTCGAACTTCGTGACCGGCCGGTAGTCGGGGCGCGGCGCGTAGTCGGCGGCCGTATTTTCCAGCGTGGGTTCCGCGCCGAGCACTTCCAGCATCTGTTCCGCGTAGTTCTGCCAGTCGGTCGCGCAGTGCAGATACGCGCCCGGCTTCATGCGCGAGACGAGGTGCGCCACGAACTTCGGCTGGATCAGGCGGCGCTTGTGGTGGCGCGCCTTGTGCCACGGGTCCGGGAAGAAGATGTGCACGCCGTCGAGGCTCGCGGGCGCGATCATGTGCTCGAGCACCTCCACCGCATCGTGCTGGATGATGCGGATATTGCTCAGGTTCTGCTCGCCGATCAGCTTGAGCAGCGCGCCAACGCCCGGCTCGTGGACTTCCACGCCGAGGAAGTCGTCCTGCGGGCGCAGCGCGGCGATTTCCGCCGTGCTGGCTCCCATCCCGAATCCGATCTCCAGCACGCGCGGCGCATGGCGTCCGAACACGGTGTCCCAGTCGGCGGCCTCGGGGGTGTACGGCACGACGAAGCGCGGGCCGAATTCGTCGAGCGCGCGGCGCTGGCCGGTCGAGACGCGGCCGGCGCGGGTCACGAAGCTACGGATGCGGCGATGGCGCAGCGCGTCGTCGGCGGTGGCGCCGGATTGTGCGTTCGTATCGGAGGCTGCGTCCGCTGCGTCGGACGGCGTGCAGTCGGGGCGGACTGCGTCGTTGGGATCGTGATTCATCTTCGCGGATGGGTCGTGAGAGCGGCGGATTTCGCGGCTATCGGTAAGGGGGCCGGGCTGCGCCGCAATGCGGGCGCCTGATGCGCCGTTGCGCGCTCGGAGCCTGGCGGCTCCACAGCCGTCGCGCATTATATCAGCGCGGCGCAACGGCTCCGGCGGGGTGCGGGGCGGTCGGCCTGCTGCGTCACGCGGTGTTACCGGGCATTCAGTGCGGCCGGCTCAGTCAGTCGGCGGAAATGAAAACCCGCATTCGCGTGGGCTGGTTCAGCTCGAACGCATTCACACGACCGGCGCGCACGTCGAGCAGCAGGCGGGTGAGGTCCGCGGCGGCGGCGTTCAGACGCTCGGCGTCGGCGGGCATGCGCTCTTCGGCGTCGGCGAGAAGGGACTTGCGCGATCTCACGATCAAGGCGATCGCGCTCGTCCGGGACATGAAGAATTCTTCCATTGGAGACTGGCGCGCCCGAGGGCGCGCGGCGAGTCATTTTGCGGTAGTCGTGCGGTCGTGCGTAACCCGCCGGCTGACCCGGCAATATGGCGTATCAGTGGATCGGCTGACCGGCTCGCGGCGCGTGCGGGAGAACCCGAGAAGCGCCAGACTGCATTGTGCAACGGAGGAGTTCAGGTCTGCCCGGCGTGTGCCGGTGAAGCGTGCAGGGCGGCCCGGGAAGGGCGCTCGACGCCTCGAAGAGAGGTCGGTAAGCCGACGTGGAGCGGGCGATGGGAATCGAACCCACGTCTCCAGCTTGGGAAGCTGGGGTAATAACCATTATACGACACCCGCAGAGCGCGCCATTTTACGCGGTTTTCACGCATTTGCGCAATGACGTGACCGTATCTGATGGCGCAAGGCGCGCCGTCAGATACGCAAACCGGTAAGCACCGGGGTTCCGTTCAGATCCCGAAGAGCGTGAGCGAAACGGCTGCGCGCGTAACCACCATCAGCAGCACCTGCACGATCACGAACAGCAGGATAGGCGAGAGGTCGAGCCCGCCCAGGTTCGGCAGGATGCGGCGCAGCGGGTTCAGGAACGGCGCCGTCAACTGGAACAGCACGGGCATTGCCGCCGAGCGCGGGTTGAGCCACGAGAGCAGCGCCATCAGGATCGTCAGCCAGATCAGCAGGTTGAGCGCCCATTTCACGAGCGTGAGCACGGCTACGATCAGAAGCGTCGGCAAGAGGCCGAACGGGTCGACGCCCGCGATCCACACCATCAGCAGCACATAGACGACGGCCGCGACGAGCGCCGCGACGACGCTGGCCCAGTCGATGCCGCGCACGCCGGGAATGACGTGCCGCAGCGGCAGCACGAGCCAGTTGGTGACCTGCTGGATGGCGTGCGTGACGGGGTTGTACGGCGGCACGCGCACGTACTGCAACCAGGCGCGCAGCAGCAGCGCCGCGCCGAACAGTGTGAAGACCGTATTGAGCAGAAAGCGGGCGATATCGCCGAACATCGGTGTTGTTTCCTTCTTGTGGTAAGTGGCAGCGTGGTTGGCGTGTGGCGGCTTGTCAGGCGAGGTCGCGGTCTATCCGGTCTCGTTGCGCCGGGTGCGGGGCGCTCAGACGGACACCTTGATCTCGCTGATCAGAATCGTGCCATTTCCGCCGTCGGTATAGTTTGGAATGTCGTCGAGGAGCGTGTCGGCGTGCGGTTGAAATACGGCGTAGAACGCATCGACCGTCTCGAACAGGAAGTGCCCGGCCGCGACATACGGGGGCGGCGTGCCCGGCGGCCCCGCATTGATGCCGATATCGACGGACCAGCCCCGGAGCGAGTCACCAAACAGCTTCGCCGCAAGCGGCATGTGGTGCGTGCAGTAGTACCCGGTGTCGAAACGCCCGTTCTCGCGATACGGATAGAGGATGCTGACCTTGATCATTGTGCGTTCTCGTCGGTGAGTCCCGTGGGCGCAACATTAACACGGCTTACGGCTTGCCAGTATTCACGATCAATGTGCCGGCGCGCGCCTCGCGCAAAGCGGCGGAGTCGGAGCGGCGCTATTGAAGTGGCGGAAAGTGTTGGCTCTCGCGTCAGGGTTTTCCGCGATCCGCTACAGTGCTTCCGACGGACCAGGCGCGCTGCCTTGGAGCGGGTGTTGCGCCGGCGCCGCGCCCGGCGCGCGAAATGTTCGCTTTCGTACCGATGCTGCGCCGACGCTTCGATTACAACTGCCGATGTTGTGCGCGGTACGGTTCCTGCTGGGGCTGCGGAGCAGCCCGCATCCAGCACGCGCATGGCGCAACGAATAGTCCATTGCGCATATAAGATGCCAGTGAGGCTATCTCGCAACACCGCAATTGCTGTCGCGGAATCTGAGCACAATACTTTTAATCGTTTCGGTTTCGTTGTTGCAGTCGTGCAATTGGGTTTGTTCCTGTCGGTAGTCCGATTCGGGGAGTTCGCCATGAGCATATTCGCTTACCGAAAGCATCTGAGGTTCCTCACGCCCGTTCAACGCCGCCGCTGGTGGGATCAGAAAAAGCGCCTCTCGCCGCGCGTACGCATCAGCGGCGCTTACGTGCCACCGAACGTCACGCGCGAGTTCACCTACGTAAAGGTCGGATAGCGGAGGACTTCCACGACATGACCGGCTGCGCTCGTGCGGCCGGCCGACTGACTCGACACGATGCCCGGTCTCAGGACCGGGCATCGTCGTTTCCGGGCTTGATCAACCAATTTGTAATCAAACATTACCGGGAAAGTTACACGGAGGCGCGGCTGTGCCGGTAAGAATGACGGGATTGTCGAATGTGTGACGAATTGCGCCTCGACGAGGCGCGCTTGCGGCGCTTTGGGGCCTCTGCCTTGCGGGGCGGGCCTGGCAAGGCGCCTGGCGGCCCGCGAACGGGATTGCAATTCGAAACAAATGGCTACCATTGCGCGTCCCCGTTTTCGATACATTGAATACGTGGGCTGTGCCCGTCATGTGAGCGTCGCCGTCGTTGGCCGCCGCCAGGAGAAGAGAAGTGAAAAAGACCGTTTCGTTCATCGTTGCCGCTGCGCTGGGTGTGGGGTTCGTCAGCGCGGCTCAGGCGCACGTTTCGGTGGGTATCGGCATCGGTATCCCGGTGGCCCCGGCTTATCCGGTTTATGCCGCGCCGGTCTACGCACCGCCGCCCCCGCCCGTCGTCTACGCGCCGCCTCCGGTGGTCTATGCGCCGCCGCCCGCCGTCGTCGTCGGCGGCTACGGCGGCTACTATGGCCGTCCGTACTGGCACCACGGTTACTACGGCCGTGGCTATTACGGTCGCGGCTACTACGGCCACGGTGGTTACTACCGTCATTGAGTGTGCCGGGCGGCATGGGCCGCCCGGGCATCAAGCTTTTCGAACGGCGCAACGTCGGCTCATGCCGCGTTGCGCCGTTTCTTTTTGAGCGCACTTAACGCGTCTAACGCGTCGCACGCACGCGCATTACGTCGCGGCCGCGCCTTGCAGGATCAGGTCGTGATACCCGTGCACGATCACGCTATATGAGAACCAGGCGAAGAGCAGCGCCGAGAGGACGTGGCAGGCGCGCAGCAGGCCGGTGCCTGCGCGCTTGCGCCCGTGGCTCGCGAGGCCGCACAGGAACAGGGTCCAGCCGAGCCCGCCCGCGAAGAACCCCAGCAGAAAGAGCGAAGCTGCGCCCGCGCTCGTTGCGCCCGATTTGGCGATCAGCGCGCCGCCGACGGCCGCGAACCACAGAATCGCGCTCGGCGACGAGAGCGCGAGCAGCACGCCGCGCCCGAAGCTGCGCCACGGCTTGGGCAGCGGGGCGGTGCTGTCGGCTTCGCCTTCCACGGGAGGTGCCGTTGCCGGATTGAGCGCTTCGCGCGCCATCTTCCAGGTGAGCATCAGCAGCAACGCCGAACCGCCGATCCACACGATCCAGCGCACGGCCGAAAACTGCAACAGCGCGGCCATGCCCGCAAGCGCGAGCGCGGCGTAGATGAGGTCGCCCAGGCACGAGCCGAGGCCGAGCCAGAAGCCCGCGCGAAAGCCGTGTGTGAGCGTGAGCGAAATGATGGCGACGTTGACGAGACCGATGTCGAGGCACAGCGAAAGCGACAGAAAAAAGCCGTCGGAAAGCAGGGAGACGTGAGGCATGAAAACGATTTCTTGTTGGTATGGACTGCGCGCCGGCGCCGCCCGCGTGCGAGAACGCGGGCGATGCGCCGGTCAGTGGTTCAAGTGAATCTCAAACCCCGATGCACAGGTATTTGAGCTCGACATATTCGTCGATGCCGTACTTCGAGCCTTCGCGCCCCAGGCCCGACTGCTTGACGCCGCCGAACGGCGCGACCTCGTTCGAAATGAGCCCGGTGTTGATGCCCACCATGCCGTATTCGAGCGCTTCGGCCACGCGCCAGACGCGGCCAATATCGCGGCTATAGAAGTAGGAGGCGAGGCCGAATTCGGTGTCGTTGGCGAGGCCGATCACCTCGGCTTCGTCGCTGAAGCGGAACACCGCGGCGACCGGTCCGAAGGTTTCCTCACGCGCGATCAGCATGTCGCGCGTGACGTCGGCGAGCACGGTCGGCTCCACGTAGCGGCCCGAGCTGACCTTGCCGCCCGCTACGAGCTTCGCGCCCTGGGCGGTCGCATCGGCAATGTGCTGCGTGACCTTCGCGACGGCTGCGTCATCGATCAACGGCCCCTGATTCACGCCATCCTCGAAGCCGTTGCCGACCTTGATCTTGCGCGAGGCGGCGGCGAGCTTTTCGACGAAGGCGTCGTAGACCTTCTCGTGCGCGTAGAAGCGGTTCGTGCAGACGCAGGTCTGTCCCGCGTTGCGGTATTTCGAGATCATCGCGCCTTCCACGGCGGCGTCGAGATCGGCGTCGTCGAACACGATGAAGGGCGCGTGGCCGCCCAATTCCAGCGCGACCTTCTTGACCGTCGGCGCGCACTGCTCCATGAGGATCCGGCCCACCGGCGTCGAGCCCGTGAACGACAGATGGCGCACGACGTCGCTCTCGCACAGCGCTTTGCCAATCGCGATGGAGTTCGCCGAGTCGGCCGTGACCACGTTGAACACGCCCTTGGGCACGCCTGCGCGCTGGGCGAGTTCGGCGAGCGCGAGCGCCGATAGCGGCGTTTGCTCGGCCGGCTTCACGACGATCGTGCAACCCGCGGCGATGGCGGGCGCGACCTTGCGCGTGATCATCGCGATCGGGAAATTCCAGGGCGTGATGGACGCGCACACGCCGATCGGCTGCTTGAGCACGACGAGCTTGCGGTCGGCGGCCGGGCTCGCGAGCACGTCGCCGTTCACGCGCTTGGCCTCTTCGGCGAACCACTCCAGGAACGATGCGCCGTACAGCACTTCGCCGCGCGCTTCGGCGAGCGGCTTGCCTTGCTCGGCGGTCATGATCGCGGCGAGGTCGTCGGCGTGCTCGATCACGAGGTCGAACCAGCGGCGCAGCACCGCTGCGCGCTCCTTGCCCGTTTTCGCGCGCCACGCGGGCAGCGCGGCGTTCGCGGCGGCGATGGCGCGCTGCGCCTCGTCGGCGCCGAAGTCAGGCACGCGCGCGATCTCGGCGTTGTCGGCGGGGTCGAGCACGGCGAACGTGGCCGCACCGCCGCTCCACTCGCCGTCGATATACGCGCGCGTCTTGAAGAGGGCGGGGTCGTTCAGTTGTGTCAGGCGCTCGGATGCGGACAAGCTCATCTTCGTGTCTCCTCAGGTTCACTGGCATCGCGCCTCGTGCCTGGCACGGGCCGCGATGCGGGAAGCGCGGCGTCGCGAATAGGGCGTCGCGGATGATTCGGCCGGCGCGCCGGGTCGCAAGCCGCATGCGATGGCTAGCCGCGGCCGAGGCCAAGCTCGTCGTACAGGCGATCGACGCGCGTCTTCACGGCCGCGTCCATCTCGATCGCGCGGCCCCATTCGCGGTCCGTTTCGCCGGGCCACTTGTTGGTCGCGTCGAGCCCCATCTTCGAGCCGAGGCCCGCCACCGGCGACGCGAAATCGAGATAGTCGATCGGCGTGTTCTCGACGAGCACCGTGTCGCGCGCTGGGTCGATACGCGTGGTGATCGCCCAGATCACCTCCTTCCAGTCGCGGATATCGACGTCATCGTCGACCACCACGATGAACTTTGTATACATGAACTGGCGCAAGAAGCTCCACACGCCGAACATCACGCGCTTGGCGTGCCCGGCGTAGCTCTTCTTCATCTGCACGATCGCCATGCGGTAGCTGCATCCCTCGGGAGGCAGATAGAAGTCCGTGATCTCGGGAAACTGCTTTTGCAGGAGTGGCACGAACACTTCGTTCAGCGCCACGCCGAGCACCGCGGGCTCGTCGGGCGGTTTGCCCGTATAGGTCGAATGGTAGATGGCGTCGCGGCGCATGGTAATGCGCTCGACCGTGAACACGGGAAACCACTCCTGCTCGTTGTAGTAGCCCGTATGGTCGCCGTACGGGCCTTCGAGCGCGTGCTCGTAGGCGGCGCTCGCGCCCTTCGCGGGGCGCGGCGGTGCGCCGGCGGGCGCGGGGCCCGGCTCGCCCGCCTGCGGGTAGATGAAGCCTTCGAGCACGATCTCCGCGCGCGCGGGCACCTGGAGCGTGTCGACGCCGGGCGTCAGGCACTTCGCGAGCTCGGTGCGGCCGCCGCGCAGCAGGCCGGCGAACTGGTACTCCGACAGCGTGTCGGGCACGGGCGTGACGGCGCCGAGAATGGTGGCCGGATCGGCGCCCAGCACGACCGCCACGGGGTAGGGCTTGCCGGGATGCTTCAGGGCGAATTCGCGAAAATCGAGCGCGCCGCCGCGATGCGCGAGCCAGCGCATGATGAGCTTGTTGCGGCCGATGAGCTGCTGGCGGTAGATGCCAAGGTTTTGGCGGGTCTTGTTGGGGCCGCGCGTGACGGTCAGTCCCCAGGTGATGAGCGGGCCGGCGTCGCCGGGCCAGCAGGTCTGGATGGGCAGTTTCGCGAGATCGACGTCGTTGCCTTCCCAGACGATCTCCTGGCAGGGCGGCGCGCTCACGGTTTTTGGCGCCATGTCCCAGACGGCCTTGGCAAGCGTGAAGAGCTTGCCGGCATCCCGCAGGCCGCGCGGCGGCTCCGGTTCCTTCAGCGCCGAGAGCAGGCGCCCCACGTCGCGCAGCGACTCCAGCGCGGCGCTATCGTCACCTTTGCCGCCGTCGTCGCTGCCGGGCGCGTCGATGCCCATGCCGAGCGCGACGCGCCGCGGCGTGCCGAACAGATTGCCGAGTACCGGGAACGCATGCGTCGAGCGGTTCTCAAAGAGTAGGGCCGGTCCGCCCGCGCGCAGGACGCGGTCGCACAGTTCGGTCATTTCCAGCACGGGGGAGACGGCTTGCGGGACGCGGCGCAATTCGCCGAGCGTCTCCAGGCGACCAACGAAGTCGCGCAGGTCTTTGTATTTCATCGGGAGCCAGTCGTGGGCAACTCGGTGGACAACTCGGTAGCCTGCCCGCGTGGCCAACTTGAGGGCCGCATCGGGCGGCTGCGGGATCCGCGGCCGGCGCGAAAAGCCGGACGAAACGCGGTGTAACGATTGTCGATTTTACCTGTGTTGGCTGGCACACGCTGGCGGCTAATCCGCATAACCGCCGCAGACGTACTTGGCGCGCGGTTTCCAACGGAATGAACACCGTTCATCATTACAATTAGTTATAGTTTTGACATTCTATAGTATTGACGATCTATAAAACGCTGATAGAATCCGTCCACACTGGTTGCAGGGCTTGCAATTTTTAGCCACTTCCCGGTCCTTCAGACGCAACGCGTCGCCGTATAGCCGAATCCCTGCACGGCTTGTTCACGGTCTAGATTGGCTGTTCTCGCCAGCGCCTCTTTGCGCTGGCTGTTCGCGTGAGAACTCCGTGTGCGCACATCGCGTGCCTGGTCATACCAAAGGAGTTCCACACACGGCGTACTTGCCGTTTTCCCGACACCGCTGCCGCACCAGCCAGGGCGCGCGGTGTCTTGATCCTGCGATTGGCCGTCAGCTTCGCGCCGACCCCACTGCCGGATCATGCAACATGGGGAGATCTGTAGATGAATACCTGGTTATCGTGGTGGCGCGCCGACGAGCGTGTAGCTCTTGGCCTACGTGCGCTGCTGCGCCGTGGCACCCGCCTGAGCCATCACCTGTTTAGTATTGTTGGTGGTTGTGCCGTTCTGCTCGCGCTGGCCCTTTGGCTGTTGCCCACGTGGCGCGGCACGCTGGCCGCGCGTCTGATGCCGTTCGTCTCGGCGGCCGTTCAGGCCGGTCCGGCGCGTCTGCTGCAAGGCAACCCGCTGCCTTCGTTCACGCCTCCGGGCGTGACCACCAACGACGACAACGCCGACGGCGCGACGCTGCCCACAGCGCTCGTGCCCGAAGCGGGCAACGCCGGTGTTTCGCCGGCCGGCTCCAACGGCACCGTCGCCAAGGTCGCGACCTCGGTTTCGAACGGCGGCATCGCCACGCTCGACGCGGTCACGCTCAATGGCCTCGACCCGCGCGCGCTGCCGAGCGTCGGCTCGCTCGCCCGCATGATCCCGCCGCAGCGCATCACCCCTGACGCCCGCGACGACCGCGTGCTCGTCTCGGCGCGCGAACAAGCGCTCGTCGCCACGTATCTGGCGCGCCGCTACCGCGTGGCGCAGGAACCCGTTGGCGAACTCGTGAAGGCGGCGTTCGACACCGGCCGCGAAGTGGGTCTCGATCCGCTGCTGCTGCTCGCCGTGATGGCGATCGAATCGGGCTTCAACCCGTACGCCGAGAGCGGTGTGGGTGCGCAGGGCCTGATGCAGGTCATGTCGAAGGTCCATTCCGACAAGTTCCGGTACTTCGGCGGCCAGAGCGCGGCGCTCGATCCGCTCGCCAATATCAAGGTCGGCGCACTGGTGCTGAAGGATTGCATCGCGCGTGGCGGTTCGCTGCCCGGCGGCCTGCGCCTCTATGTCGGTTCGACCTCGCCGGACGACGGCGGCTACGGCGCCAAGGTGATGGCCGAGCGCGGACGTCTGCGCGACGTGGCCCGCGGCCGCAACGTGCCGATCAACGCGCCGCAGGCGCCCGTCACCTCGACGGCCAGCACGTCCGCGCCGCAGAAGGTTGCAAGCATCAACGGCGACAAGCGCGTGCATGTGACGCTTGACGGCGCGCATGCGCTGGAAGACAAGGCGTCCGCCGCGAAGGGTGCGTCCGACCAGGACGACGCCAGCGCGAGCACGACCGCCCAGAAACACGGCTCGTCCGAACTCGGCGCGTGATCGATGTGACGCGGTGACGTGACGCGTTGACGTGATGCGTTGACGTGATGCGTTGACGTGATGCATGCGTAGCGGCAAGCCCGCACGCAACAAAAAAGGCACCCTCGGGTGCCTTTTTCTTTGTCTGTTGCCCGGCCCGCGGCGATCAGCGGCCGAAGAACGTATGCAGCCGGGTGACCGCTTCCTCCAGACGCTCGTACGCCGTCGCATACGACAGCCGCACGTACTGGCGCGGCGCGGCCACGCCGAAGTCCATGCCCGGCACCATCACCGTGCCCGCGTCGTGCAGCATCGCGCGGGTGAGCGCGTCGCTGTCGCCGGCGGCGGGGTGCGCGACGTTCGAGCAGTCGGCGTAGACATAGAACGCGCCATCGGGCATCACGGGCACCGTGAAGCCGAGCGATTCGAGCGCGGGCGCAATGAAGTCGCGGCGGCGCTTGAATTCGAGGCGGCGCGCTTCGTAGATCTTCAGCGTGTCCGGCTCGAAGCACGCGAGCGCGGCGTGCTGGGCGAGCGCCGAAGCGCAGATGAACAGATTCTGCGCGAGCTTCTCGAACGCGCCGACGAGCGAAGGCGGCACCACGAGCCAACCCAGACGCCAGCCGGTCATGTTGAAGTACTTCGAGAAACTGTTGACGGTCACCACGTCGTCACCGAACGAGAGCGCGGAGACGGGCGGCGCGTCGTACGACAGCCCCTGGTAGATTTCGTCCACGATCGTGAAGCCGCCGCGCGAGCGCACGCTCTGCACGATGCGCTTGAGTTCGTCGGGTTCGATCGAGGTGCCGGTGGGGTTCGACGGCGAGGCGAGCAGCACGCCGCGCGTGCGCGCCGTCCACAGGCGCTCGACATCGGCGGCGGTGAGCTGGAAGCGCGCCTGCGGGCCGCTCGGCACGAGCACCGGCTTGCCCTCCGCGGCGGCCACGAAGTGCCGGTTGCACGGGTAGCAGGGGTCGGGCATCAGCACTTCGTCGTCACGGTCGACAAGCGCCGTGCACGCGAGCAGGAGCGCCGCGGAGGCGCCAGCCGTCACGACGATGCGCGCCGGATCGACCGTGAGGCCGTACGCGTGCTGGTAGTGGGCGGCGATCGCTTCACGCAGCGCGTGAATGCCCAGCGCGCTCGTGTATTGCGTGACGCCGCTGCGCAGCGCGGCGGCCGCGGCCTCGACCACGGGCTCGGGCGCCGTGAAGTCCGGCTCGCCGATGCCCATGTGGATGATGTCGCGTCCGGCGCGCTCGAGCCTGGCGGCTTCCTTCGCCAGTTCCATGACGTAGAACGGCTGAATCTCGTCGACGCGCGCGGCAAGCCGCAGCAGCGGTTCGGCAACGGTGTTCATGCGGGTGTTTCCAGTACAGGCAGATCACGCGGCGCGCGGGGCGGGGCGCTGTGCTTCAGGGCGCCCGGTTGCCCCGGCGGCTCGCGCTATTACGACTTGCGGGCGTTTTGAGCTTCGGTGGCGCGCAGTTGCGCCGCGAGCTTGTCGAGCACGCCGTTCACATACTTGTAGCCATCCGAGCCGCCGAAGGTCTTCGTGAGCTCGACCGCTTCGTTGATCACGACGCGATACGGAATGTCGACGTGATGCTTGAACTCGTAGGTCGCGACGAGCAGCACCGCGCGTTCGACGGGCGAAAGCTGCTCGATCGGACGGTCGAGGCACGGCGTGATGGAGGCGGACAGTTCGTCCGACTCGCGAATGACGCCGTGCAGGATCGCGTCCAGATGCTCGTGATCGGCCTTGTCGTAGCCCTGCGAACCGCGCAGTTGCGCGTCGATCTCGCCGGCGGGCACACCCGACAGCAGCCACTGATACAACCCCTGCGTGGCCAGTTCGCGGGAGCGGCGGCGCGCGCTCTTCATTGCTGTTCCTCTTCGTCTTCCTCGTCTTCTTCATCGTCGTCGCCGCCGTCGAGCTGCTCCAACGCCACCGTCAGGTTCGCCATTTCCACGGCGACGCGCGCGGCGTCACGACCCTTTTCGGTCATGCGCGCCACGGCCTGTTCGTCGTTCTCGGTGGTGAGCACGGCGTTCGCGATGGGCACGTTGAAGTCGAGCGAGACACGCGAGATGCCCGAGCCGCTTTCGTTCGAGACGAGTTCGAAGTGGTACGTCTCGCCGCGCACGACCGCGCCGAGCGCGATCAGGGCGTCGAACTGGCCGCTTTCGGCGAGCTTTTGCAGCGCGAGCGGGATTTCGAGTGCGCCCGGCACGGTGACGAGCAGCACGTCTTCGCCCGTCACGCCGAGGCGTTCGAGTTCTTCGATGCAGGCGTCGGCAAGGCCGTTGCAGACGGGTTCGTTAAAGCGCGACTGGACGATGCCGATGCGCAGTCCGTCGCCGTCGAGGTTCGGTTGGTATTGTCCGATTTCCATGTGGTGTCCGTAGGTTCGGTTGAGCGTGGTGACGCGTAAAAGGGGCGCGATGCGACTTCAGCCGCGCGACGACGTATGGTCAGCGGTTTCGGGCGCGCAGGGCGCTTGCGTGTCGCCGCCTGGCATCGGCACGAAGCCCGTGACTTCCAGGCCGTAGCCCGACATGCTGCCAAGACGGCGCGGCTTCGAGAGCACCTGCATGCGGCCCACGCCGAGTTCGCGCAGGATCTGCGCGCCGATACCGTAGGTCTTGAAGTCCACGGGCCGGCGGGCGAGCGCCTCCGCGCGCTCTTTCTGGTCGAACGCCTTGAAGACGTCGATCAGGTGTTCCTTGGGTTCGCCGCAGTTGAGCATGACGATCACGCCCACGTCGCGCGAAGCGATCTCGCGCATGGCGGCGTCGAGCGTCCACGAGTGCGTGGACGAGCCCGTTTCGAGCAGGTCGAGCACCGAGAGCGGCTCGTGCACGCGCACGGGCGTGTCCTCGCCGGGCTTGGGCGTGCCGCGCACGAGCGCGATGTGCGGCGTGCGCGTGGGGTGGTCGACGTACATGACCGCGCGGAACGGGCCGTGCGCGGTATGCATGGTGCGCTCGGCCACGCGCTCGACGATCGACTCGGTGCGGCTGCGGTAGTGGATCAGGTCGGCGATGGTGCCGATCTTCAGGCCGTGCTCCTTGCCGAACTCGATGAGGTCGGGCAGGCGCGCCATCGTGCCGTCGTCCTTGATGACTTCGCAGATCACCGCGGCCGGCGTGAGGCCCGCGAGCGCCGTGAAGTCGCAGCCCGCTTCGGTGTGGCCCGCGCGCACGAGCACGCCGCCGGGCTGCGCCATGATCGGGAACACGTGGCCCGGCTGCACGATGTGCTCGGCACGCGCGTCGTGCGCGACGGCGGCCTGGATCGTGCGGGCGCGGTCGGCGGCGGAGATGCCGGTCGTCACGCCTTCCGCGGCTTCGATGCTGACCGTGAACGCGGTGCCGTACTGCGTGCCGTTGCGGTAAGTCATGAGCGGCAGGTTGAGCAGCTTGCAGCGCTCCTGGGTGAGCGTGAGGCAGATCAGGCCGCGGCCGTACTTCGCCATGAAGTTGATGGCTTCGGGCGTGACGAATTCCGCTGCAATGACGAGGTCGCCCTCGTTTTCCCGGTCTTCTTCGTCGACGAGGATGACCATCTTGCCGGCTTTGAGTTCGGCGATGATCTCAGGGGTGGAGGCGAGCGTCATGTTGGGATTCTGGCTGGAAAGCGCACATTTTACGCCACGCGGGCGGGCGCGTCGCCCAGAACGCGGGAGCGCGCAATGCCTTTTGACCGGTGGGCCTGTCTACCGGTGCGCCGGCGCGGCGACGCGCGGCTGCCCGTGTTGGCCGAACGGCTGACTGGTGCGTGAATCGCACATATTTCACATTGGTAACGCTTGACGTTAATAACGTGAGACGTTACTATCCATGACGATTACTTCCTTTGCTTGCCGCGAGACCGCGGCGCTCTTTGCGGGGCGGCGCATTGCCCGCTTCATCGCCATTGAAACGGTCGCAATGCGCAAGCTTCAGCAGATCCATGCCGCCGCTACGCTCGCGTTCCTGAGGGCGCCGCCGGGCAACCGGCTGGAGAGCCTCAGCGGGGAGCTGGACGGCTGGTACAGCATCCGCATCAATGCGCAGTGGCGCATCTGCTTTCATTTCGCGGGCGACGAGGCATCGGACGTACGCATCGTGGACTATCACTGAGGAGCAAAATCATGGCACGTGAAGTACCGCTTGCCACACCAGGCGAGATCCTGAACGAAGAATGGCTCAAGCCGATGGGCGTCAGCCAGTACGCGCTTGCCAAGGCCATTGGCGTGCCGCCTCGCCGTATCAACGAGATCGTGCTTGGCAAGCGCGCCATCACGGCGGATACGGCCGTGCGCCTCGCGGTTTATTTCGGCACCGACGCACGCAGCTGGATGGCGCTCCAGACGCATTACGACACCGAGATCGCGAACGAGGCGCTTGCCGAAGTGCTCGCGCGCATCAAGCCTCACCCGCGCGCCGTTCCCGCCTGAGCCTGCCTCGGGCGGGAGGGCGCGGCGGTTCAGCGCAGGATCACGTCGTCGGCGAGCCCCTTCGTCAACTCCAGCGCCTGGCGCTCGAACAGGCGCCGGTAGAGTCCGTTCGCGCGCCGCACGAGCGCGTCGTGCGTGCCTTCCTCCACCACGCGCCCGCGCTCCAGCACGAGCAACCGGTCGAGCGCGCGCACGGTGGAGAGCCGGTGCGCGATCACGACGGTCGTGCGGCCTTCCATCAGCCGCTCCATGGCCTGCTGGATCAGCACTTCGCTTTCGCTGTCGAGGCTCGAGGTCGCTTCGTCGAAGATCAGGATCGGCGCGTTCGCGAGGAACGCGCGCGCAATCGCCACGCGCTGGCGCTCGCCACCCGAGAGTTTCACGCCGCGCTCGCCAACCAGTGTGTCGTAGCCGTGCGGCAGCGCCGCGATGAAGTCGTGCGCGCTCGCGAGCTTCGCCGCGCGCTCGATTTCGGCATGCGTGGCGCCGGGCCGCGCGTAGGCGATGTTCTCCGCGAGCGAGCGGTGAAACAGCACGGGCTCCTGCTGCACGATGGCGATCTGCGAGCGCAGCGACGCCTGCTGCACGCGCGCGATGTCCTGGCCGTCGATCGTGATGCGGCCGTCCGATATGTCGTACAGGCGCTGGATCAGCTTGACCAGCGTGGTCTTGCCGGACCCCGAGTGCCCGACGAGGCCCACGCGCTCGCCAGGCGCGATGCGCAGCGAGAGGTTTTCGTACAGCGCTCGATCTTGCGCGCCATAGCGGAACGTCATGTTCTCGAAACGGATGTCGCCCTGATCGATCACGATGGGCGGCGCGCCGGGCCGGTCGTCGATGCCGAGCGGCTCGGCGTCGAGCGTCACGAGTTCTTCCATGTCGTTGACGGAGCGTTGCAGGTTGCGCACGTGCATACCCACGTCGCGCAAATAGCCCTTGAGCAGGAAGAACAGCGTGAGCGCGAACGTGATGTCGCCCACGCTCGCAAGACCGCGTGCCCACAGCAGCAGCGCCGCGCCGAGGATGGCGGCCTGCATGCCCACGAGCAGCGCGCCCTGCACGCCGCCGTTGAGCGTGCCGCGCTGCCACGTGCGCCGTGTGCGGCTGTTCCACTTCGAGACGACGCGCGCAAGCCGCGCTTCCTCGCGCGCTTCCGCGCCGAAGGCCTTGACCACGGCGTTGCACGAGATGGCGTCGGCCAGCGCGCCGCCCATCTTCGTATCCCACTGGTTCGCGAGCCGCGCCGAGGGGGCGACGTAGAACAGCGAGAGCGAGACGGTGATGGCGAGGTACAGCGCCGAGCCGACTCCGACCACGAGACCCATGACGTGCCACTGGAGCGCGAGCAGCAGCGTCGAGCCGACCAGCATCACGAGCGAGGGAAAGAGGGCGACGAGCAGCGTGTCGTTGAGCAGGTCGAGTGCCCACATGCCGCGCGTGACCTTGCGCACCGTCGAGCCCGCGAAGCTGTTGGCGTGCCAGTCGGTCGAGAAGCGCTGCACGCGGTGAAACGCCTGCGTGGCGATGTCGCTCATCATGCGCAGCGTGAGCACGATGATGTTGCGATACGCCGCCTGGCGCATGATCGTGCCCCCAAGCCCGAGCGCCGTGAGTGCCCAGAACGCGACGACGGCCGCATGCCATGCGCTGCCGCTGGCGGCTGCGCCGTCGCGGGTGAGGGCGTCGACGAGCTGGCCCGCGTAATGCGGCGTGAGCACGTCGGCGAGCGCGCCGAGCAGCGAGGCGAGCGCCACGGCCGTGACGCGTACCGGCTGGCGCGACCAGTGCCGGAAAGTGAAGCCGAGGACCTTGCGGAACGTTTGTCCGCCCGAGTCGGGTTTTTTGTTTGGCTCTGTCATGGACAGCGTGCTCCGGGCGCGACGCCCGAAGACTCTCCTGAATGAAGCGTTAAGTGTTGAGGCCGAAAACGGAATGCGCGCGCCCGGGCAACCATTGCCGGACGGCTCGACCTCGAAAAACGCGGGAACAAACGCGGGAACTACAGAACGGCGACGGCGCGGCGCTGGAAAACAAGCCGCGCGGGACGCGCTATGGCTGTGCCGGAAGCGGGAAGGTTGCGTAGTGACACGCAACATGCAACATCACCCGGATCGGCATGGCGGCGCTCGTGTCAATTGTTGCCAACTGTGCCTCCTTGTTCGATGCGGGTGAGGGGAACGCGGCGCGCCGTGTGGCGTTCGCGTGGGGAAAAGCTAGATTCTAGCAGCGCCCCGGCGCGCGTGCTTGCGCACGCACGGGGCTTGCCTTGCGCTGCTGGCTCAGCGGCTTTTAGTCTTGCGCGGCCTGATTGCCTGCTTTCTCGGCGGAGAGCATGCGCTCCACGTAGCGCGCAATCAGATCGATCTCCAGATTCACCTTCGTGCCCGCCCGAAGATGCTTGAGCGTGGTGACTTCCACCGTGTGCGGAATCAGGTTGATCGAGAATTCGCAGCCGTCGGCGCGGTCATCCACCGAATTGACGGTCAGGCTCACGCCGTTCACCGTCACCGAGCCCTTGTAGGCGAGATAGCGGCCGATCTCGACGGGCGCGAGAATGCGCAGCTCGTGCGACTCGCCCACGGGCGCGAAGCGCGTGACCGTGCCGAGGCCGTCCACGTGGCCCGAAACGATGTGGCCGCCGAGGCGGTCATGCGCGCGCAGCGCCTTTTCGAGGTTCACCTCGCCCGTTGCCGCAAGGCCCACGGTGCGGTTCAGGCTTTCGCGCGAGACGTCGACGTCGAAGCTCGTCGCCGACTTCTCGATGACGGTCATGCACGCGCCCTGGATCGCGATGCTGTCGCCGAGCTGCACGTCGTCGAGGCCGAGACCGCCCGCGTTGACGGTGAGGCGCACGCCGGCGTCGGCTTGCGTGCCGAGCGGCTTGATCGATTCGATGCGGCCCACTGCCGCGACGATTCCGGTAAACATCGTGCTGTTCCTTGTGTTCAGGTGCATCCGTGAGTGTCAGGCGTCTTGCGTCGTGACAACGCGCGCGAGGATGCGCAGGTCGTTGCCGAGACGATCGACGGAATGAAAAGCGAGGCGCGTGCGCCCTTCGAGCGTCGTGGGCGCGGCGATGTCGATCATGCCGAGCGCGTTCGTGCCGAGCAGCGAAGGCGCCACGTACACGAGCAGCTCATCGACGCAGCCTTCGCGCAGCAGCGACCCGTTGAGCTTGTAGCCGGCTTCCACGTGCAGCTCGTTCACGCCGCGCGCGGCCAGTTCGCCGAGCATGGCGGGCAGGTCGACCTTGCCGTGCTCGTTGCCGAGCGCGACGATCTCCGCGCCGCGCGCGCGCAGCGCTTCGGCGCGTTCTTCGTTGGCGGCGTCGAGCGCCGCGCAGAACACCAGCGTGGGCGCGCCCACGAAGATCTGCGCGAGCGGCGAGGCGTCGAGGCGGCTGTCGATCAGCACGCGCCTCGGCTGGCGCGGCGTGTCCACCGCGCGCACGGTCATGCGCGGATCGTCCTCCTTCACCGTGCCGATGCCCGTGAGGATGGCCGAGGCGCGCGCGCGCCAGGCGTGGCCGTCGGCGCGCGCGGCTTCGCCCGTGATCCACTGGCTTTCGCCCGAAGGCAGGCCCGTGCGGCCGTCGAGCGACGCCGCCACTTTCATGCGCACCCACGGGCGCTTGCGGGTCATGCGCGAAACGAAGCCGATATTGAGTTCGCGCGCCTCATGGGCGAGCAGCCCGCAGCGCACGTCGATGCCCGCGTCGCGCAGGATCGACAGGCCGCGCCCCGAGACGAGCGGATTCGGATCTTCCATGGCCGCGATCACGCGCGCGACTTTCGCGTCGATCAGCGCGTTCGCGCAAGGCGGCGTGCGGCCGAAGTGGCTGCACGGCTCGAGCGTTACATAGGCGGTCGCGCCGCGCAGATCGTGGCCGCGCGCGCGGGCGTCCTTCATCGCCTGGATTTCGGCGTGATCCTGGCCGGCCGGCTGCGTGAAGCCTTCGCCGATCACCACGCCGTCCTTCACCAGCACGCAGCCCACGCGCGGGTTCGGGTCCGTGGTGTAAAGGCCGCGCTGCGCGAGGGCGAGCGCACGCTCCATGTGAACGAAATCGGATTGCGAAAACATCGTTGAGCTTTCTCTTCGGCGGCGTTCGGGGTGGTGCGGGCGAGGCGGGGCGCGCCTCGCGTGCGCGGGTGTTTATTGACCGGCGGCGAAGGCGCGGCGTGCCGCGGCGATCGTCTCGTCGATGATCGCGTCGTCGTGCGTGCTCGACACGAAGCCGGCCTCGTAAGCCGAGGGCGCGAAATACACGCCCGCGTCCAGCATCTGATGGAAGAAGCGGTTGAAGTGCGCGATGTCGCTCTTCGTGACTTCGGCGAAGCTGCCCGGCACCTTGTCGGCGAAATAGAGGCCGAACATGCCGCCCACCGAATCGGCGACGAATGGCACCTTGGCTTCGCGCGCGGCTTCCGAGAGACCCTGGGCGAGACGCGCGGTTTTGGCCGTGAGCTGCTCGTAGAAGCCGGGCGCCTGGATCAGTTGCAGCGTCTTCAGGCCCGCCGCCACCGCGATCGGGTTGCCCGAGAGCGTGCCCGCCTGGTAGACGGTGCCGTTGGGCGCGAGGTGATCCATGATGTCGCGACGGCCGCCGAACGCCGCCGCCGGCATGCCGCCGCCGATCACTTTGCCCAGACACACGAGGTCGGCCTCGACACCGTAGAGCGCCTGCGCCCCGCGCAGGCCCACGCGGAAGCCGCACATCACTTCGTCGAAAATCAGCACGCTGCCGTGCTTCGCGGTGAGGCTGCGCAATGCGCCGATGAACTCGGGCGTGGCCTTCACGAGATTCATGTTGCCCGCGACCGGTTCGACGATCACGGCGGCGATCTCGTCGCCGAACGCCTTGAACGCTTCTTCGAGCGCCGCGACGTTGTTGTATTCGAGCACCGTGGTGTGCCTGGCGATGTCCACCGGCACGCCCGCCGAAGTCGGGTTGCCGAACGTGAGCAGGCCCGAGCCGGCCTTCACGAGCAGGCTGTCGGCGTGGCCGTGGTAGCAGCCTTCGAACTTCACGATGCGGTCGCGCTTCGTGTAGCCGCGCGCGAGACGCAGCGCGCTCATGGTCGCTTCGGTGCCGCTCGACACCATGCGCACCTGCTCCATCGACGGCACGATCTTGCAGATTTCCTCGGCGATCTCGATCTCGGCCTCGGTCGGCGCGCCAAACGAGAAGCCATTGGCGAGCACGCGCTGCACGGCTTCGAGCACGTCCGGATGCACGTGGCCGACGATCATCGGGCCCCACGAGCCGATGTAGTCGATGTAGCGCTTGCCTTCGGCGTCCCAGAAGTACGGCCCTTGCGCGCGCTCGATGAAACGCGGCGTGCCGCCGACCGAGCGGAACGCGCGCACGGGCGAATTCACGCCGCCCGGAATGGTGCGCTGGGCGCGCTCGAAGAGGGCTTCGTTGCGGTTCTGCGTGCTGGACTGGGTGTTGGACATGAGTGCTGGACCTGCGAAAGTGGTGTGGCGGGTGCCGGGCGCGGCGCTTGACGGACGTGGCCGGCGGGCGGACCCATGCGGCGCCGCAAGGGCGCGGGCGATGGGGCTATTCTGTCGAAATTGTACCGGACTCGCGCGGATCGGGCCGGGGGGCCAGGACCGGCCCAGCCGGGCTGAAACGCGCCGAGGCGCGTCGAGCCCGCGTCACGCGGCAGGGCGTCAACGCGACGGTGAGCGACGCCTCGTGGTTCCCGGCGCGGGATGCGGCTTCGTGTCGCGCGCGGCCCCCGGCGCCGGGTCGGCCGCCGCCGGTGGTGGCGCCGCCAGTTGCGCTTCGTGCAGCGCCTGCATGGCCGCGAGCGCCGGCGCGGGCATCGGCCGGCGGCCGGTCAACTCCGCCCAGCGCTTTTCGAGCGCGCCTTGCGCGATGGGCTTGATGAGGGTGCCCGAACTCTGTGCGTCCCAGGTTTGTACCGAAAACGGATGAACCCGCAAGTCGTCGCGCGCGATCACGACTTGCTCGCCCGCGTCGGCAAGCCAGTCATAGACGAAGTCGATGCACAGCCGGTAGCCGCGCTTGTACGCGGCGTCGGGCACCTCATAGGGCGCGCGCGTGACATAGCCCGAGCCGAACAGGCCGCGCGGCTCGGCGGCCACCCGGTGCAGGAACACGCGATCGCCCGGCAGGATGCCGCGCGCGAAGCCGCAGCCCCATGTATCCGCGACGGCTTCCCCCGCGCGCACGCGCCGTGCGAACTCCGGCAACTCGGGCCAGGGCCACTTCTTGGGGCTCCAGATCAGCAGGAAGGCGGTCATGTCGGCGGGGCGAGGGTGGACGAAAGCGGGCAGCTTAGCGCAAAGCGCAGGAAAAGCCGCATGCGGGGCGGCGCAAGGCGGCCGATGGGCCTCAGGTACAATGCGGCGGCAGCGTTAGCGCTTTTTTCGCCGCTTTCTTGCCGCTTTCTTGCCGCCTTCTTGCCTCTTTTCGCCTGCCCGATGCTGCCAGTTCGTCGCCAGTTCGCGGCCAGGGTGCAGAGGTGGCCCAGAGCACCGGCGCAGGAAAGCGGTCCATGACATTGAGATCGCGCCAACCGCGCGCGTTCCGCCGCCATCCACATCCATGTCCCATTCTCCGCGCCGCCGGCCCGATGGCCGGCTGATCCTGTTGCTCGGCGCACTGGCCGCCTGCGGCCCGCTCGCCACCGACATGTACCTGCCGAGCCTGCCGGCCATCGCGCAGTCGTTCGGCGTGAGCGCCGCCGCGGCCGCCTCGACGCTCACGAGCTTCATGGCCGGCTTCTCGATCGGCATGCTGCTCTACGGTCCCGTTTCCGACGCTTACGGGCGTCGCCCCGTGCTGCTCGGCGGCATCGCGCTCTTCACGGTGGCGAGCATCGCCTGCTGGTTCTCGTTCTCGGTGGGCGAACTCGTGATCGTGCGGTTTCTCCAGGCGCTCGGCGCGGGCGCGGCCTCGGTGCTCGCGCGGGCCATCGCGCGCGACGCGCACGAGCCGTCCGACGCCGCCAAAGTGTTGTCGATGGTCGCCATCGTCACGTCGATCGGGCCGCTGCTCGCGCCGCTCATCGGCGGCCAGTTGCTGCTGATCGGCGGCTGGCGCGTGGTGTTCGTCGCGCTCACGTTGTTCGGCCTCGCGTGCGCGGTGGCCGCGTATCTGCGCGTGCCCGAGACCTGGCCGGCCGAAAAGCGCGAAAGCGCGGCCGTGCTGCGCTCGTTCGCGGCGTATGGCCGCCTGCTGCGCGACCCGCTCGTCTGGGGGCACATGCTCTGCGGCGGCATGGCGTTCGCCGCGATGTTCACCTATATCTCGGCCACGCCCTTCGTCTATATCGAGTATTTCCACGTTTCGCCGCAGCACTACGGGCTTTTCTTCGGCGTGAACGTGTTCGGCATCATGCTCGGCAATTTCCTCAACACGCGTTTCATCGGGCGCCAGGGCACCTTGCGCATGATTTCGTTTGCGTCGGCCGTCAGCGTCGTCGCGTCGTTCTTCGTCGCGCTCATGTGCGTGACGGGTTGGGGCGGTCTGTGGTCGATCGTGACGGGTCTTTTCTTCGTGGTGAGCGTGGTGGGGCTGCTCGGCGCGAACTGCGCGACCGATCTCATGTACCGCTATCCGAAGAACGCGGGTGCGGCGGCGGCCGTGTTCGGCGCGACGCAGCTTGGCCTCGGCGCGTTCGCGAGCGCCGTGGTGGGATGGTTCCCCGGCGTCTCGCCGTTCGGCATGGGCGTGACGATTGGCGTGTGCGGCGCGCTCACGTGGGTTGGGCGTGCGCTCGTGGTGAAGTGGCACGGCACGCCTGCGCCGGGCGCCACGTAAGCCGCAACGCCGTGAGCCGAACCAGTCGCTAAAGAAAAATGGGATGCCGAGGCATCCCATTTTTTTTGTCGCTCATTGTTCGTGGCTCACCACGCCGAATGAGCCGGCTTTCGCCTTCAGTCGCGCGCCGTGGATGACGCCCCGTGGCTCAGCCAGTCGAGCACGGCCGATGCGTCGTCGTCGGCATGCTCGCGCGCCTTGGCAACGGCGTTGCCCAGATCGGCGTCGGGCGAAGCGCGGCGAATCGCGACGCCCACCGCGAGGATGTCGATCATCAGCAGATGCAGAATGCGCGAGATCATCGAAAGCTGCGACTCGCGCATCTCGATGTGATCGGTTTCGAGCGCCACGGTCGCGCGCTTGGCGAGCGGCGTGTTGCTCGACGTAATCGCAATCACCTTCGCGCCCGCCTGCATGGCGACGTCGAGCACGCGCAGCAGTTCCGGCGCGCGGCCCGACTTCGACACGGCCACGATCACGTCGCCCTTGCCGAGCAGCGCGGCGGAGGCGGCCTGCATGTACAGGTCGCCGTAGGCGATCGTCGGGATGCCGAAGCGAAAGAACTTGTAGTGCGCGTCCTGCGCGACGATGTGCGAGTTGCCGAGGCCATAGAACTCGATGCGGCGCGCGCCGTTGAGCAGCGTGATCGCATTCTCCACATGCTCGAAGTTCAGGTGCTCGCGCAATTGCAGGATGGCCGACACGGTGTTGTCGAGCACCTTCGCGCCGAAGTCGGTGGCCGTGTCGCCCAGATGCACCTGGCTGTGGCTCACCGGAATCGTGCCCGTCAAGCCCGTGGCGAGCTTGAGCTTGAAGTCCGAGAGACCCTGGCAGCCGAGCGAGCGGCAGAAGCGGATGACCGTGGGCTGGCTCACGTCGGCCTTGCGCGCGATGTCGACGATCGGGTCGTTGATGATCGAGCGTGGATGGTTGAGCGCGAGGTCGGCCACGCGGCGCTCGGCAGGCGTGAGCGCGTCGCGCATCTGGCGGATGCGCTCGAACACGGCCGACGAGCCGCCGCCCGCGCGATTCGACAACTGCTCCTGGAGAATCGCGGAGACGCCGAGGAACGCCGGATACTCGGCCGTGATGACATAGGTCGGCACGTTGGCGAGATAGGTGTCGAAGCGGCCCTTCGCCTCGAAGCGCTGGCGAAACGACGAGCGCGTGAACAGTTCGCCCAGACGCGGCACGACGCCGCCGCCGATATAGATGCCGCCGAGCGAGCCGAGCGTCATCGCGATGTTGCCCGCGAAGCTGCCGAGAATGCCGCAGAAGCATTCGACGGTTTCGATCGCGAGCGGCTCGCCCTCATGCGCGCGCTTGACGACTTCCGCCGTGTCGAGCGTCGCGGGCAGCTTCTTCTTGTCGCGCGCCGCGAGCGCGCGATAGATGACTTCGAGGCCGGGCCCGGCGCACACGCGCTCGAACGACACATGCGGCCACTTCTTGCGCGCGAACTGCAAGACGAGGTCTTCGCGCTCGTCCTGCGGCGAGAAGCTGGCGTGGCCGCCTTCGCTGCCGAGCGCGATCCAGCGGTCGTCGGCGGGAATGAGGCCCGAGACGCCGAGACCCGTGCCCGGCCCGAGCAGGCCGATCACGCTGTTCTGGCGGCGCTGGCCGCCGCCCACCTGCACGCGCTGCGCATCGGTCAGGCCGGGCAGCGCCATGGCGAGCGCGGTGAAGTCGTTCACGACCAGCAGCGTGTCGAAGCCGAGCGCGCGGCGCGTGGCCTCGATCGAGAAGGTCCAGTCGTGATTGGTCATGCGCACCTGGTCGCCGTCGACCGGATTCGCAATGGCGATCGCCGCATGATTCACGCGGCCGATCTTCGTGTCCTTCAGGTATTGCTGGATCACCTCTGCCACGCCCGGATACTGCGCGCACGGATACACGCGCACCTGGCCGATGTCGCCAGGCGAGGTTTCCAGCGCGAAGCGCGCGTTGGTTCCGCCGATGTCGGCGAGCAGCCTCGGTCCGTCGGCGTGCTGGCCCGCCCCAGGGGCGTTTTTATTAGGCGCACCAGTAGACATCGAGTCTCACTCCCTTGTCGTTCGCCAGCTTCGAGATGGCGTTGTTTTGTTCGGCCGCGGCGGCCTGTTGCAGCACTTCGAGCTTGCGTTGCCCGGCGATCAGCAGGAACAGGCGATCGACCTGGCGCAGCGCCTGCATCGACCACGAAACGCGCGCATGGGGCGCCGCCTGGGGATGCACGGCCACGAACGGGCGCGCCGTCGTGATGGCCTCGTGCCATTCGGGCGCGTCGGCGAAGATCGAGGCCGTGTGGCCGTCCTCGCCCATGCCGAGCACGGCGACGTTCGGCAGCCTGCGCGCCGGGTCGGCGTTGAGCGCGGCCACGTGCGCGTCGAGATCCTGCGCGACATCCACGAGCGGCAGGAAGCGCGCGTTGGTCGCTTCGTGCGTGAGCAGCGTTTCGCGTGCGAGGCGCGCGTTGCTCGCGGCATCGGTGTCCGGCACCCAGCGGTCGTCGACCAGCGTGACGTCGATGTGCGCCCAGTCGAAGCGGTGCGTCGACAGGTTTTCGAGGAAGGGGCGCGGGCTCGTGCCGCCGGAGACGGCGAGCGTTGCACGGCGCGCCGCAGCACCGGGCGCGGCTTGCTGAGCGGCGAGCGACGCATGTAACGCGTCGCCCACGGCTCGCGCCAGCGCGTCGGATTGGACGCGCGGGTCGTCGAATACGTGAAGCTCGATCACTTCTCCTCCATGCTGCTTTTTTGTAGGTCTGCGGTGTAGTTCATCGGTCCGTTCCGGCGTCGCGCAAGCGCTGCGCGCCGCCTTGCAATCACATCAGTTCTCTTCTTCGAGCCAGCAGGTGCCGTGCTGCGCGAGCATCGCGCTCGACGCAGCCGGTCCCCACGTGCCCGCCGCGTACGGCTTGGGCGCGCGCGGCGAGGCGGCCCATTCGTTCAGGATCGGCTCGACCCATTTCCATGCCGCTTCCTGCTCGTCGCGGCGCACGAACAGCGCGAGGCGCCCGTTGATCACGTCGAGCAGGAGACGCTGATACGCCTCCATCTGCCCTTCGCGGAAGAACTGGTCGAACGCGAGGTCCAGATGCACGCTCGCGAGATTCATGCCTTCGCCGGGCTGTTTCGCGAGGCAGTAAAGGCGGATGTTCTCGTTCGGCTGCAAGCGGATCACCAGGCGGTTCGCGCCCGGTCGCAGCGCCGGCGCGCCAAGCGCCGAATGCGGCACCGGGCGGAAGTTCACGACGATCTCCGCCACGCGGTCGGCAAGGCGCTTGCCGGTGCGCAGGAAGAACGGCACGCCCGCCCAGCGCCAGTTCTCGATCTCCACCTTGAGCGCCACGAAGGTCTCGGTGTGGCTGTCGGGCTTCACACCGTGCTCGGTCGCGTAGGCCGGCACCGACTGCCCGCGGATCACGCCCGCATGGTACTGCCCGCGCACCGCGACCTTGCTGATGTCGAGCGGGTTGATCGGCTTGAGCGCGCGCAGCACACGAAGCTTTTCATCGCGCACCGAATCCGAGTCCATCGAATGCGGCGGTTCCATGGCGACGATCGAGAGCAGCTGCAACAGGTGATTCTGCACCATGTCGCGCAGCGCGCCAGTGTTGTCATAAAAATCGCCGCGCGCTTCCACGCCCAGTTCTTCGGCAATCGTGATCTGGATGCTCTCCACCCACTCGCGGCGCCACAGCGGCTCGAAGAGCGCGTTGCCAAAGCGCAGCGCGAGCAGGTTCTGCACCGGCTCCTTGCCGAGGTAGTGGTCGATCCGGTAGATCTGGCCTTCGGTGAAGATTTCGCCCACGGCGTCGTTGATCGCGTTGGACGACTTGAGGTCGTAGCCGAGCGGCTTTTCCAGCACGATGCGCGAGTTCTCGTTCAGACCCACGGCCGCGAGCGCGCGGCAGATCGGCACGAACAGCGACGGGCCCGTGGCCAGATAGAACACGCGGATGCCGGGCAGCGACGCGATGCCGTCGCGCAGGTGCGTGAAGTCCTCGGCGCGCGAGAGGTCGAGCTTCACATAAGCGATGCGTTCGAGAAAGCTTGCCCATGCGTTTGCATCGAGACCGCCGTTCTTCGCGACGTGCGGCTTGACGTGTTCGTCGACCCACTGGATATAGGCCGCGCGATCTTCCTCGTGGCGCGCGACGCCCACGATCTTGCCCGACTCCGCGAGCATGCCTGAACGGTGTGCTTCATACAGCGCGGGGAGAATCTTGCGCATCGACAGGTCGCCGGTGGCGCCGAAGAGCACGAACGTGAAACCTGAATCGGTCGGGTTTTGCATGAGTCTCCGTCACTGTCCTGGGTGGCCGCAGCAGGGTACATCGGGTGCCCGCAGATGTGGGCATTCAGGCGGCCGTAGTCCGATAAAATTTTTTTTGACACTGAATTGTAGTTTAACTACAATCCAAATCAAGAGGTAACGTTCATTCGATGAAAAAAGCGTGCGGCGCAGCCACCAAGGCGGTCTTGCGCGGTTTCCCGAGCGGACGGAATGCCCCCATGTTAACGGAGAACAATGCGGGACCCTGTCCGGCTCGACACTGTGCCGGGCGACCGGTTCTCCGCGTGCTGCGGGGCGTCAAGGCCGTATGACGCAAGCGGCGCCTCGGCCGGCCAGACCGCCGGTGAAAATCAAAAGAGGAGACAGTCAGTTGCATCCCGAACCACTCATCTCTTGAGCGTCCTGCGGCCGGTAACCGGCACGCGGCCCTCGCGCATCCAACGAAAAGTACGCGCGTGTGGCACTCCGGCGCCCGTCCGTCCAGTGTTTTGCCTGTTTTGCCTGTGTAACCAACCACCGCACCCTGGCGATCAGGGGCCAATCGTTTTTTGTTCAGGTGTCTGGAGGAGATAAGCAATGAAATTCCGAGCGATCATGGGTGCCCTGTGCGCCGCAGGTCTGATGGGCGGCGTCGCCACGGCGCAAGCGGCCGAGTCTCTCGAGGTGCTGCACTGGTGGACGTCGGGCGGCGAGTCGAAGGCCGTCGGCGTGCTCAAGGACGACATGCAGAAGCAGGGCTACGTGTGGAAGGACTTTGCGGTCGCCGGCGGCGCGGGCGCGGCGGCCATGACCGCACTGAAGACCCAGGTGATCTCGGGCAACGCGCCGACGGCCGCCCAGATCAAGGGTCCGCTGATCCAGGAATGGGCGGAGCAGGGTGTGCTGGTGCCGATCGACGCGGCCGCGACCGACTGGAAGGCCAACCTTCCGCCGCAGATCGACAAGATCATGCACGCCGACGGTCACTACGTCGCCGCGCCGTTCTCGGTGCACCGCGTGAACTGGGTGTGGATCAACAAGGCAGCGCTCGACAAGGTGGGCGGCAAGCCGCCGACCACGTGGCCGGAATTCTTTGCGCTGGCTGACAAGCTCAAGGCTGCCGGCATCCAGCCGGTCGCCGCAGGCGGCCAGCCGTGGCAAGACCTGACGCTGTGGGAAGACGTGGTCCTCTCGCAAGGCGCGGACTTCTACAAGAAGGCGCTCGTCGACCTCGACCAGAAGACCCTCACGTCGCAGCAGATGGTCGGCGTGTTCGACACGGTCCGCAAGATCGAGTCGTACATGGATAACGGCCGCACGGGCCGCGACTGGAACCTCGCCACGGCCATGGTCATCAACGGCAAGGCCGGCATGCAGTTCATGGGCGACTGGGCCAAGGGCGAATTCGCGAACGCGAACAAGCAGCCGAACACGGATTACATTTGCGCGCCGGTGCCCGGCACGGCGAAGGCCTACACTTTTAACGTCGACTCGTTCGTGTTCTTCCAGCAGAAGGGCCAAAAGGCGGCAACGCCTGGCCAGATCGCGCTGGCCAAGACGATCATGAGCCCGGCGTTCCAGGAGCAGTTCAGCCTGTACAAGGGTTCGATCCCGGTGCGTCTGGGCGTGGACATGAGCAAGTTCGACGAGTGCGGCAAGAAGTCGTATGCGGATGAGCAGACCGCGATCAAGGCCGGCGGCTATGTGCCGTCGCTCGCGCACGGCATGGCTCAGGCCGACGCCACGGCGGGCGCCATCACCGACGTCGTGACGAAGTTCATGAACTCGAACCAGGATTCGAAGAGCGCGGTGGAAGCGCTCGCGAAGGCTGCGAAGACGAAGTAAGTCGGGCAGGTTGGTGAGGTAAGACGGGGTGCGCCACACGTGGCGCACCCCGGGCATGACGGTTCACCCTCTGAACCCCATCATCGTGCGAAAGCTGTTTTCGCACCGTTCCAGGAGTTGCGCAGTGACTGCTTCTCTTAGCGGCAACGGCAAGGCGGCCACGCCTGCTACCCGCCGCGCGTCGCCGATGGCGGCGCTCGCAGACCGCTGGATCCCGAAGCTGGTGCTTTCGCCCAGCATTCTGATCAGCCTTATATTCGTCTACGGTTTCATACTGATTACCGGGTATTTGTCGCTTTCGACTTCGCGACTGATGCCTCGTTATGATTTCGCGGGCCTCGAACGTTATCGCGAGCTGTTCGCGAACGACGTCTGGTGGACCTCGGCGCAGAACCTCGGCTGGTTCGGCATCCCGTTCATCGCGATCTGCGTCGCGCTCGGCCTGTTCCTCGCGATCCTGCTCGACCAGCAGATTCGTCAGGAAGGCGCGCTGCGCGCGGTGTTCCTCTATCCGATGGCGCTTTCGTACATCGTCACGGGCACGGCCTGGCAGTGGATTTTCAATCCCGACCTCGGCATTCAGCAGGTGATGCACAGCCTCGGCTGGACGAGCTTCCAGCTCGACTGGCTGAACAATCCGGACCGCGCCATTTTCTGTATCGTGGTCGCGGCCGTCTGGCAGTCCACGGGCTTTTGCATGGCGCTGTTCCTCGCAGGCTTGCGCGGCGTGGATAGCGAGATCTTCAAGGCCGCCCAGGTGGACGGCGCGACGCTGCCCACGATCTATCGCAAGATCGTGATTCCCAGCATGCGTCCGGTGTTCTTCTCCGTGCTGCTGATCCTGTGCCACATCACGATCAAGACGTTCGACCTGGTTGTCGCGCTCACGGCGGGCGGCCCGGGTACGTCGTCGTCGCTGCCGGCCATCTTCATGTACACGTTTTCGTTCAACCGCGGGCAGCTCGGTGTCGGCGCAGCGTCGTCGATGATGATGCTCGCCACTGTCGTGGCCGTGCTCGTGCCGCTCATGTATCTGGAATCGAGGAGCACGCGCAATGCAGCCTAAGATGACTGTGAGCCGCGTGGTCATTTACGCGGCGCTGATCCTGTTCGCGTTGTACTTCCTGTTCCCGCTCTACGTGATGCTGTCGACGTCGTTCAAGTCGCTCGACCAGATTCACTCGGGCACCATGCTTTCGCTGCCCACGAGCCCGACCTTCGCGCCGTGGATCAAGGCGTGGAGCGAAGCGTGTACCGGCGTGCGCTGTGACGGCATGCAGCCGTTCTTCATGAACTCGGTGAAGATGGTGATTCCGGCCGTTCTGATCTCGTCGATCATCGGCGCGTTCAACGGCTACGTGCTCACGCACTGGCGCTTTCGCGGCGCGGATGCGCTCTTCACGATGCTGCTGGTGGGCTGCTTCATTCCGTTCCAGGCCATCCTGCTGCCGATGGCGCGTCTCGAAGGCTTCTTCGGCCTGTCGAACACGATCGGCGGTCTGGTGCTGGTGCACGTCGTGTATGGCATCGCGTTCACCACGATGTTCTTCCGCAACTTCTACGTGAGCGTGCCCGCCGAACTCGTGAAGGCCGCGCGCATCGACGGCGCCGGTTTCTTCATGATCTTCACGCGCATCATGATGCCGATCTCGCTGCCCATCTTCATGGTGTGCCTGATCTGGCAATTCACGCAGATCTGGAATGACTTCCTGTTCGGTATCGTGTTCTCGGGCGTCGATTCGATGCCGATCACGGTGGCGCTGAACAATCTCGTGAACACGTCCACGGGCGTGAAGGAATACAACGTCGACATGGCCGGCGCGATCATCGCCGCGCTGCCCACGCTGCTCGTCTACGTGATCGCCGGCCGCTACTTCGTGCGCGGTCTCACGGCGGGCGCGGTGAAGGGCTAAGAAGCTCTATTCGATTAAAAGGATTCATAGCATGGCAAGCCTTTCCATTCGCGACGTCTACAAGACCTACCCGAACGGGGTGCCGGTCCTCAAGGGCGTGAACATCGACATCGAAGACGGCCAGTTCCTGATTCTGGTCGGCGGCTCGGGCTGCGGCAAGTCGACGCTGCTCAACATGATCGCGGGTCTCGAAACCGTGACCAAGGGCGAGATCATGATGGACGGCAAGGTGGTGAACAACCTCTCGCCGAAGGATCGCGATATCGCGATGGTGTTCCAGTCGTACGCGCTCTATCCGTCGATGACGGTGCGCGAGAACATCTCGTTCGGTCTGAACATCCGCAAGGTGCCGAAGGCCGAGCAGGCGCAGATCGTCGACCGCGTGTCGAGCATGTTGCAGATCCAGCATCTGCTCGACCGCAAGCCCGGCCAGCTCTCGGGCGGCCAGCGCCAGCGCGTGGCGATGGGCCGCGCGCTCGCCCGCGACCCGATCATGTTCCTGTTCGACGAGCCGCTCTCGAATCTCGACGCCAAGCTGCGTATCGAGATGCGCTCGGAAATCAAGCTGCTGCATCAGCGCGTGGGCAAGACGATCGTCTACGTGACGCACGACCAGATCGAGGCGATGACGCTCGGCGACCGCATCGCGGTGATGAAGGACGGCATCGTGCAGCAGTTCGGCGCGCCGCAGGACATCTACGATTCGCCGTCGAACCTGTTCGTCGCGGGCTTCATCGGCGCGCCGCCGATGAACTTCATCGAAGGCAAGCTGGTGGAGCAGGGCTCGGGCATCGGCATCGAACTCGACACGGGCGTGGCGCGCAACGTGCTGAACCTGCCGTTCGAGGCGAACAAGGTGCGCGGCCACATTGGCCAGAACGTGGTGCTGGGCCTGCGCCCCGAGCGCATCACCGACGCGCGCAGCTCGCACGACGGCCACGGCCACGAACTGCAACGTCACTCGGTGAAGGTCGACGTGATCGAGCCGACCGGTCCGGACACGCTCGTATTCGCGCAGGTCAACGGCAAGCGCATCGTGAGCCGCGTGCACCCGGGCGCGAATCCGCAGCCGCTCAACAACATGGAGCTGCTGTTCGACGTGTCGAAGGCCGTGCTGTTCGACCCGAAGTCGGAAGCGCGCATCGCCTGAGTTTCGCGCAAGCGAGTCGCGAAAAAAACCCGTTGACTGCGAGAGCAGCAACGGGTTTTTTCATATCGATACGGCGAAAACGGCGAATACGGCGGCGCTCAGGGCGCGTGATGCTGCCCGTGTCCCACCGTATGCGGCTGCAACAGCACGAGCACCGCGCCCGCGCCGCCGTCGTGCGGGCGCGCCTGGCAGAACGCGATGACTTCTTCCTTCTGCACGAGCCACGCGCGCACCTTGCCCTTGAGCACGGGCTCCTTGCCCGCCGAGCCGAGCCCCTTGCCGTGGATCACGCGCACGCAGCGCAGCCCGCGCTTGCCGGCCTCGCGGATGAACGTCTGCAACGCCTCGCGCGCTTCTTCGCGGCGCATGCCGTGCAGGTCGAGCTGCGCCTGCACGATCCACGTGCCGCGCCGCAGCTTCTTTACGACCTCCTCGCTGATGCCGGGGCGGTGGTAGTAGAGCGAGTCGTCGGTGTCGAGGTACGCCTCGGGGTCGAATTCGTCAGAGATCGCTTCGTGCAAGACGGCCTGCTCGTCGAGACGCGTTTGCAGCGGCAGCGGCACGGGCGCTTCGCGGCGCGGTTGCGCGCGCGGCGGCTGCTTGAGCGGCGCGATTTGGCCGATCTCGCGGCGAAAGAGGTCGCTGTCGGCGGCGGCTTCCACGCGCGCCGCCTGGGCGACCGCGCGTTCGCGCTCGCGCTGGCGGGTCTGCACCTTCAGCGCGTCGCGCAGGCTGCCGAGACCGGCAAAGCCCGTCGTCTTGCCGGTGTGGGTCTCGTCCGCCGCCGCAGCGGGGGCGGGCGCCGGAGCAGGGCGCGCGGGAGTGGGGCGCTTGGGCTCGCCCGGGTGGGGCACGTTCTTGGGCATGGCGAAAGACGCTGGTAAATCGGTCGTTTGCGTGGGCGGCTACAGGCTTGGCACGCTCGGCACGCGCGGTGGAGCGCGCCGCGGCAAAAGAAAAGGGCCGCCGGCTGGCTCGCCGCGGCCCTCGCTGCCGGTGCGCCGCCGGGTTTCAATCCGCTATTTTAGCGGCGTGACGCCCGGCTCGCTGCGCTTAGCGATCGGCTTCGGCGCTCATCACGTGCGCCTGGCCGAGTTCGTTGACGGTCTCGAGATAGCGCTGCGCGTCGAGCGCGGCCATGCAGCCCGTGCCCGCGCTGGTGATGGCCTGGCGATACACGTGGTCTTGCACGTCGCCGGCCGCGAACACGCCCGGCACGCTCGTGCCGGTGGCGTTGCCGCTCAGGCCGCCGTTCGTGATGATGTAGCCGTTTTTCATCTCGAGCTGGCCTTCGAAGATGTCCGTGTTCGGCTTGTGGCCGATCGCGACGAACAGGCCCTGCAAATCGAGGTCGGTGGTCTCGCCCGTCTTCGCGTTCTTGATGCGCAGGCCGTTGACGCCGCCTTCGTTGCCCTTCACTTCGTCGAGCACGTGATCCCACTTGATCTCGACCACGCCTTCCTTTTCCTTCTCCAGCAGGCGGTCGATCAGGATCGGCTCGGCGCGGAACTTGTCGCGGCGGTGAATGACCGTGACCTTCTTCGCGATGCCGGAGAGGTACAGCGCCTCTTCAACGGCCGTGTTGCCGCCGCCGACCACGGCCACATGCTGGTTGCGGTAGAAGAAGCCGTCGCAGGTCGCGCAGGCCGAAACGCCGCGGCCCATGTACAGCTCTTCGCTCGGCAGGCCGAGATATTGCGCCGACGCGCCCGTTGCGATGATGAGCGAGTCGCAGGTGTACTCGCCCGAGTCGCCGATCAGGCGGATCGGCTTTTCGTTCAGCTTGGCCGTGTGGATGTGATCGAACACGATTTCCGTGTTGAAGCGCTCGGCGTGCTCCAGGAAACGCTGCATCAGTTCGGGGCCTTGCACGCCGTTCGGGTCTGCGGGCCAGTTCTCGACGTCGGTCGTGGTCATGAGCTGGCCGCCCTGGGCGAGACCCGTGACGAGCAGCGGCGACAGGTTCGCGCGCGCCGCGTAGACGGCAGCCGTGTAGCCGGCGGGGCCGGAACCGAGAATCAGGACTTTGGCGTGTTTGGTTGCAGACATGATCGAATTCCGTAGAAAGGCGCTGCGTGGCGCGATATATCGGCCGCCCGGCATTGCGGCGGGGCTCACGCAGGTAGTTGGGCATCAGCGCGCAATTATAAAGGCGGGGGGAGTTCGCCGCTTGTCGATCCGAAGTTAGCGCTTCAGCGCTTACTTCGGTCCCATGCTGCGCGGCGGCCGATGAAGCTTCCTCATCGCGGCGATAGCCGCGCTCTTGCGGCGGCCCGGCGCCCCGCGCACCGGCGCATACGGCACAGCCGGACGCGGCGTGGCGTCGCGCCCCCGGCGTTGTCAGTTACCGTCATTTACAGCGAGGGGCCGCCGGGGCCGAAACAACCTGTTTACAATAGCCCGGATCGGACGACGGCGGCCGCGCCCGTCTGCCCGGGGTTTTCGGGCATACGCAAGGACTGGCAGACCGCAAACGCATCAAGAATCAGCCCAGGATCAATGGCAAAAGCTCCCTTTTCCGCGCAGGCGCAGGCATTGCCTCACCGCATGTCGCGCCTTTTCACCGAAATCCGCTGGATTTTGCAGGTCGCGCTCGGCGTGTTCCTGCTCATGGCGCTCATCAGCTACAGCCGCCATGACCCGAGCTGGACCCACGCCGCTCAGGTCGACCATATCTCGAACTGGGCGGGGCGCGTCGGCGCGCGCGTCTCGGACATCCTGCTGCTGCTGTTCGGCCTCTCCGCGTACTGGTGGATCGTGCTGCTCGGGCGCCTCATTTCGGCGAACTACCAGCGCATCACGCGCCACGAGGCGATTGCCGACGATGACGACGACAAGCCGCGCGACATCAGCTGGCTTGCAGAAGGCCTGTCGTTCGTGCTTGTCATGCTTTCGAGCTGCGGCATCGAAGCGCTGCGCATGTGGTCGCTCAAGGTGCAACTGCCCCAGGCGCCCGGTGGTGTGGTGGGCGGCGCCGTCGCGCGCGGCGTCTCGCACGCGCTCGGCTTCACGGGCGGCACGCTCGCGCTGCTGATCGCGCTGGCGATCGGCCTCTCGCTGTACTTCCGTTTTTCGTGGCTCTCGGTGTCCGAGCGGGTGGGCGAATCCATCATCAACGCCGTGACGATGGCCCGGCTGCGCCGCGAGGCGGGCCGCGACCGCAAGCTCGGCGAAGCGGCGGCCGTGAAGCGCGAAGGCAAGGTCGAGCGCGGCCGCGTGAAGATCGAGGAGCACGAGCCGGTCACGATCGTGCCGCCCGTGGTCACGCCGCAGCGCTCCGAGCGCGTGGAAAAGGAACGCCAGGTGCCGCTTTTCAAGGACCTGCCGGGGGACTCCACGCTGCCCGCGATCTCGCTGCTCGATGCGCCGCCGGTCGCGCAGGAAACCATCTCCGACGACACGCTCGAATTCACCTCTCGCCTGATCGAGAAGAAGCTCAAGGACTTCGGCGTGGACGTGGCCGTGGTGGCCGCGTACCCGGGCCCGGTCGTCACGCGCTACGAAATCGAGCCCGCGACCGGCGTGAAGGGCAGCCAGATCGTGAATCTCGCCAAGGATCTCGCGCGCTCGCTCTCGCTCGTCTCGATTCGCGTGGTGGAAACGATTCCGGGCAAGAATTTCATGGCGCTGGAGCTGCCGAACCAGCGCCGCCAGACCGTGCGCCTTTCGGAAATCCTCGGCTCGGCGGTGTATGCCGACGCGCCATCGGCGCTCACCATGGGCCTTGGCAAGGACATCGGCGGCAAGCCGGTTTGCGCCGATCTCGCGAAGATGCCCCACCTGCTCGTGGCCGGCACGACCGGCTCGGGCAAGTCGGTGGGCATCAACGCGATGATCCTCTCGCTGCTGTACAAGGCGAGCGCCGAGCAGGTCCGCATGATCCTGATCGACCCGAAGATGCTCGAAATGAGCGTCTACGAAGGCATTCCGCATCTGCTCTGTCCGGTCGTGACCGACATGCGCCAGGCCGGCAACGCGCTGAACTGGACCGTGGCCGAGATGGAGCGGCGCTACAAGCTCATGAGCAAGCTGGGCGTGCGCAATCTCGCGGGCTACAACAACAAGATCGAAGAGGCGAACAAGCGCGAGGAGAAGATTCCGAACCCGTTCAGCCTCACGCCGGACGATCCGGAACCGTGCCAGAAGCTGCCGCATATCGTGGTGGTGATCGACGAGCTCGCCGACCTCATGATGGTGGTCGGCAAGAAGGTCGAAGAGCTGATCGCGCGTATCGCGCAGAAGGCGCGCGCGGCGGGTATCCACCTGATTCTGGCGACGCAGCGCCCTTCGGTGGACGTGATTACCGGCCTCATCAAGGCCAACGTGCCGACGCGTATCGCGTTCCAGGTGTCTTCGAAGATCGACTCGCGCACGATTCTCGACCAGATGGGCGCCGAGTCGCTGCTCGGCATGGGCGACATGCTCTACCTGCCGCCCGGCACGGGCATGCCCGTGCGCGTGCACGGCGCGTACGTCGCCGACGACGAAGTCCACCGCGTGGTCGACAAGCTCAAGGAGCAGGGCGAGCCGAACTATATCGAGGGCATTCTCGAAGGCGGCGTAGGGGGCGAAGGCGACGAGGGCTCGGCTGCGGGAACCAGTGGCACCGGCGACGAGTCCGACCCGTTATACGATCAGGCCGTCGAAGTGGTGATCAAGAATCGCCGCGCGTCGATTTCGCTCGTGCAGCGGCACCTGCGCATCGGCTACAACCGCGCGGCGCGGCTGCTGGAACAAATGGAGCAGTCGGGGCTCGTCTCGGCGATGTCGTCGAGCGGCAACCGCGAGATCCTCACGCCCAACCGCGACGCCGAATAAGCCACGCCGGGCACGCCGCTTTGCGCGCCTGCGCGGCTTCCCCGCCTGCCAAAGATATTTCCTCCTGGAGAACGATAGATGCAGTATCCCGCTGGACAACCGACCCGCTTTGCGCGCACGGCGCGCCGCGCGCTTTTCGCCGTGCTCGGCGCGTCGGTCCTGATGGTCTCGCAGGCGTATGCGAGCGGCACCGATCAACTCAAGCAGTTCGTTTCCCAGGTGCATGCCGCGCGCGGCAATTTCGTGCAGCGCGAGCTGAAGGCGCCCTCGAACGCAAAGAACGCGAGCGACGCCATCGCCACCGCCACGCTGAACGCCAAGACGTCGAGCGGCACGTTCGTGTTCTCGCGGCCCGGCAAGTTCATCTGGTCGTACGAGAAGCCGTATCAGCAACTGCTGCAATCGGACGGCGACAATCTCTACGTCTACGACAAGGACCTGAACCAGGTCACCGAGCGCAAGCTCGGCGGCGCGCTCGGCGCGAGCCCGGCGGCGATCCTGTTCGGCAGCAACGATCTGGAGAAGAACTTCACGCTGTCCGACGCGGGCGTGAAGAACGGCATCGACTGGCTGGAGCTGATTCCGAAGTCGAACGACACGCAGTTCAAGAGCGTGGGCATCGGCTTTCGCGACGGCAACCTCGAGGCGATGGAACTGCACGACGTGTTCGGCAACGTGACGCTGCTCACGTTCTCCAACATCGAGAAGAATCCGTCGCTGCCGGCTTCCGCCTTCAAGTTCGTGCGGCCGAAGGGCGCCGATCTGATCACGGGCGGCTCGAACTAAACCGGCTGCGCGCCTCGCCGGAAACAAAAACGGGCGGTCCCACACGGGCCGCCCGTTTTTCGTTGTGCGTGCCTTCCGGGTGCGGCCTCAGGCCGAGAACCGCACCACGCCGTCCGCGCCGGTCGCTCGCTTGACCTTGCCCGCGAGCCAGAGCAGATGCAGGTGCGCGAGCGCCTCGCCCATCGCGAAGGTCATCTGGTGGATGTCGAGCTCGCGCTTGAACATGATCGGGACGATGTCGGCGGCGCTTTGCGGCGTGCGCTCGCAAGCCTCGACGACTTCGGCGAGACGCGCGTCGTGGTGCGCGCGCAGTTGCGCGATGCGCGTGCGCACGCCGCGGAACGGCTTGCCGTGCGAGGGCAGCACGAGCGTGTTCTCGGGCAGCGTCTCGTAGCGGCCGAGCGATTCGAGGTACAGGCCGAGCGGATTGCCTTCCGGCTCCATGTCGAACACCGAGACGTTGGTCGAGATGCGCGGCAGCACCATGTCGCCGGAGATCAGCACGCCGGTTTCTTCGCAGAACAGCGCGCAATGCTCGGGCGAATGCCCGTAGCCCGTGATGACGCGCCAGTCGCGCCCGCCAATGGCCACCGTGTCCGCTTCGCGCAGGCGGCGGTACTGGCCGGGCAGCGCCGGCACGAGGTTGCCGTAGTAGCCGCGGCGGTTGCGCAACTGGTCGAGCGAGGCCTCGTCAGCCAGGCCGTGGCGGGCGAAGTGGCGCGCTGCGCCTTCGCCGCCCGCGTTCGAGCCGTCGCCGGCGGCCATCACGCGCGCCTGCATGTATTCGCCGAGCGTGGCCCACAGCCGGACGTCCCAGCGCTTTTTATCGCCGCCCGCGCAAATCCAGTGCGCGAGGCCGATATGGTCCGGGTGGCAGTGCGTGACGATCACGCGCAGCACCGGCAGGCCTTCGAGCTGATGGTCGAACACCGCTTCCCAGCGGGCCTTGATGGTGTCGTTGGTGATGCCGCAGTCCACCACGGTCCAGCCTTGCTGGCCGTCGATTTCGTCGCGCAGCAGCCAGAGGTTGATGTGGTCGAGCGCGAACGGCAGCGGCATGCGCAGCCATTTCACGCCGGGGGCGACGTCAAAGGCGAGGCCGGGCTCCGGCAGAGTGTCGGCGTAGGGATAGTCGAGCTGGTGTTCGAGGGCGTTCATTGGGGGTGTCTTCTCCTGACTCTGATCCCGTGCAGGGATGTTGTTATCGGGCGCGATCGGGGGGCACATCGGCGCCGTCGGGCACCACCGGCCGCAACCGCCGCCGCGCCGTTCCATTGTCGCTGCATTGCGGCATTTTTGCAGGGAACGCTTACCAATGTGATGTCTCCGGGTTTTCCCGCACCGGTTGCGCAACCGCGTAGTTGACGATAACGTAAACGTCGATTCTATCGCCCCGCGCGCCGCTTTGCTGAGCGCGCCGGGCCAGCCGCACTTCGCCCACCATGACGACCCAGTACACGATTACCGAACTCGCCCGGGAATTTGACGTGACGCCGCGCGCGATCCGCTTCTACGAGGACCAGGGCCTGCTTGCGCCGAGCCGTGAAGGCGCGGGCGGTCTCAAGCGCGTATTTTCGGGGCGCGATCGCACGCGGCTGAAGCTGACGCTGCGCGGCAAACGCCTCGGCTTCACGCTCTCCGAAATCCGCACGCTGCTCGATCTCTACGAATCGCCCACCGACACGCTGCCGCAGCTTCAGGCCTTCCTCGACACGGTCGTGCATCACCGCGACATACTCGAGCGCCAGCGCGCCGACCTCGACGCGACGCTCGAAGACCTCGCGCAGTACGAGGCGCAGGCGCGCGCGCTGCTCGACAAGAACGCGGCGCGCGAGCGCGAAGCGCACGCGCACGCCGGCGCGAAAACCTGAGGCTCGCGCGCCGCACGGTCATGGCCGCCATGAAACATTTCCCGAAACTGCTTTCCTCGCAGATCGGCTTCGATGTCGCGCAGACCATGCTCGACGGTTTCAACCGCCACTACCGCAACTTTTGCGAGGCGGCGGTGCGGGCGAGGGCGTTCTTCGAGGCGGCCGACTGGCACGCCTTGCAGCGGCTCGCGCGCGAGCGCATTGCCTCCTATGACGATCGCGTGAAGGAGTGCGTGCGCGCGCTCGAAGACGAGTACGACGCCGAGAGCATCGACGACGAAGTGTGGCAGCAGATCAAGCTGCACTACATCGGCCTGCTCACGGCCCACCGGCAGCCCGAATGCGCGGAGACGTTCTTCAACTCCGTGTGCTGCAAGATCCTGCATCGCTCGTACTTCAACAACGATTTCATCTTCGTGCGGCCCGCGATCTCGACGGAATACATCGAGAACGACGAGCCTGCCGCGAAGCCGACGTACCGCGCTTACTATCCGGGTAAGGACGGGCTCGCGGCGACGCTTGCGCGCATCGTCACGAATTTCCAGCTGGAAACGCCGTTCGAGGACCTCGGGCGCGACGTGGACTGCATCATGCAAACGATGCTCGAGACCTTCGGCGTGATCGAGCCGAAGCCGAACTTCCAGATTCACGTGCTTTCGTCGCTGTTCTTTCGCCATCAGGGCGCGTATATCGTCGGGCGCATCATCAACGGCGATCTGCTTGCGCCGCTCGTCGTGCCGATCCGTCACGTGGAAGGCTGCAAGCTCGCGCTCGATACGGTGCTGCTGCGCACGGAGCCACTGCTCGTTCTGTTCAGCTTCTCGCACTCCTATTTCCTCGTGGACATGGAGGTGCCGTCGGCCTACGTGGCGTTTCTGCGCACCGTCATGCCGCGCAAGGCGAAGGGCGAGATCTATACGTCGCTTGGCTTGCAGAAGCAGGGCAAGAACCTGTTTTATCGCGACCTGCTGCACCACCTCTCGCATTCGAGCGACCTGTTCATCGCCGCGCCGGGCATCCGCGGCATGGTGATGATCGTGTTCACGCTGCCTTCGTTCCCATACGTCTTCAAGGTCATCAAAGACAGCTTTCCCGCGCCGAAGGAGACCACGCGCGAGCAGGTCGAGGCGAAGTACCGGCTCGTCAAGCGTCACGACCGCCTGGGCAGGCTTGCCGACACGCTCGAATATTCGAGTGTGGCGCTGCCTGTCGCGCGGCTCGACGACGCGCTCGTGCGCGAACTGGAGACGCTCGCGCCTTCGATGATCGAATACGAGGGCGAGAACCTCGTGATCCGCCATGTGTACATCGAGCGGCGCATGGTGCCGCTCAACCTCTATTTGCAGAATGGCAGCGACGCGGAGGTCGAACACGGCATCCGCGAATACGGCAACGCGGTGAAAGACCTGCTGCGCGCGAACATTTTTCCGGGCGACATGCTCTACAAGAATTTCGGCGTGACGCGCAACGGCCGCGTGGTGTTCTACGACTACGACGAGATCGAATACCTCACCGACTGCAATGTGCGCGCCGTGCCGCCCGCGCGTAATGAGGAAGACGAACTATCGGGCGAGCCATGGTACGCGGTCGGCCCGCACGACATCTTCCCGGAAACCTACGGCACCTTTTTGCTGGGCGACCCGCGCGTGCGGCGCGCGTTTCTCGCGCATCACGCGGACTTCTTCGAGCCCGCGCTCTGGCAGGAAAGCCGCGCGCGGCTCATGGCGGGCGAGGTGCCGGACTGCTTTCCCTACGACACATCGATACGCTTTAGCGTGCGCTACCCGGAACGCTTCGCGCGCGACGACGCGCCTGCGGTGCGCGTGGCGTGAGCGAAGCCAACACGTTTGACCCGGATTCATCAAGGAGCAGAAACATGAGTGAGACGCAAAAGCAGGACGCCATCGTGATCGTTTCGGCGGCGCGCACGCCGATGGCCGGTTTTCAGGGCGACTTCGCGTCGCTCACCGCGCCGCAGCTCGGCGCGGCGGCGATCGCGGCGGCCGTGGAGCGCGCGGGCCTGAAGCCAGAGCAGGTCGACGAGGTGGTGATGGGCTGCGTGCTGCCCGCGGGGCAGGGCCAGGCGCCCGCGCGCCAGGCGGCGCTCGGCGCGGGCCTGCCGCTCGCCGCGGGCGCGACGACGGTGAACAAGATGTGCGGCTCGGGCATGCGCGCGGCGATGTTCGCGCACGACATGCTGCTGGCGGGCTCGGCCGATGTCATCGTGGCGGGCGGCATGGAGAGCATGTCGAACGCGCCGTACCTGCTGCCGAAGGCGCGCGCGGGCATGCGCATGGGCCACGGCCAGGTGCTCGACCACATGTTCCTCGACGGCCTCGAAGACGCCTACGACAAGGGCCGCCTCATGGGCACGTTCGCGGAAGAATGCGCGGGCGAGTTCGACTTTTCGCGCGAGCGCCAGGACGCGTTCGCCATCGAGTCGCTCAAGCGCGCGAAGCGCGCCAACGAAGACGGCTCGTTCGCGTGGGAAATCGCGCCGGTGAAGGTGGCCTCGCGCGCGGGCGAGACGACCATCGAGCGCGACGAGCAGCCGTTCAAGGCGAACCTCGACAAGATCCCGACGCTCAAGCCCGCGTTCAGCAAGACCGGCACGGTGACGGCTGCGAACTCGTCGTCGATTTCGGACGGCGCGGCGGCGCTTGTGATGATGCGCGAATCGACCGCGAAGCAGCTCGGCCTCACGCCGCTCGCGCGCGTGACGGGGCACGCCACCTTCGCGCAACAACCGTCGAAGTTCACGACGGCGCCCGTGGGCGCGATCAACAAGCTGTTCGGGAAGACCGGCTGGAAGGCGAGCGACGTCGATCTCTACGAGATCAACGAAGCGTTTGCCGTGGTCACGATGGCCGCGATGAAGGCGCATGACCTGCCGCACGAAAAGGTCAACGTGAACGGCGGCGCGTGCGCGCTCGGCCACCCGATCGGCGCCTCGGGCGCGCGCATTCTCGTTACGCTGATCGGCGCGCTGCGCACGCGCGGTCTGAAGCGCGGCGTGGCGACGCTGTGCATCGGCGGCGGCGAAGCCACGGCGATGGGCGTCGAACTGCTGTAGGCTAGTGCCGGATCCGGCGCGCCGCGTTTTCAACGGCAAAGAAGTGGTGCGCCGCAACGGCTTCACGGCAGATACGGGAAAGGTGGCGAGATGAAAACAGCGTTGATCGTAGGGGCGTCGCGGGGCCTGGGTCTCGAGTTCGCGCGGCAGTATGCGAAGGCCGGCTGGCGCGTGTTGGCCACGGCGCGCGGGCCCGAAGCCCTCGAGGCCTTGCGCGAAATCGGCGCGCAGACCTTCCAGCTCGACATCGCGCGGCCCGAGGACATTGCGGCGTTCGGCGTGAAGCTCGACAGCGAGCGGCTCGACGTGGCGCTCATCGTCTCCGGCGTCTATGGCCCGCGTACCGAAGGTGTCGAGACCATCACGGCCGAGGACTTCGAATACGTGATGAACACCAACGTGCGCGGTCCAATGCAACTGATCCCGGTCCTGCTGCCGCTCGTGGACGACACTCACGGCGTGCTTGCCGTGCTGTCGAGCCGCATGGGCAGCATTGCCGAGACCACCGGCACGACGGGCTGGCTCTATCGTGCGAGCAAGGCCGCGCTCAACGACGTACTCAAGATCACCTCGCTGCAAACGCGCCGCGCCACCTGCGTCGCGCTGCATCCGGGCTGGGTGCGCACCGACATGGGCGGCGCGCATGCGGCGATCGACCCGGCGGTGAGCGTCGCGGGCATGCGCGAGGTGGTGGCCGAGGCGGCCGCGGCGCGCGATGTCTTCAACGGCCGCTTTTTCCAGTACGACGGCACCGAGCTCGACTGGTAAAGCGCCGTGCGCTTGCGCTACGCTTGCGGCCTCGCGTAGCGGGGCGATGGCGTCCCGCACGCCATGCGCTGCCGCCACGCGCTTGCAGGAGCCGCGCAAGCCCCCGCGCGGCCCGCGAACGGAGCCCTGAACCGATGATCGCTGAAATCCCGCGCGCCGCCCGGCCCGCCGACTGTCCTTGCGGCGGTGCCGCGCCCAATCAGAAACCGGGCGCCAAGGCGCCGCGCTACGCACAATGCTGTGGCCGCTTCATCGACGAAGCGGCTGTGCCCGTTACCGCTCTGGAACTGATGCGCTCGCGCTACACGGCGTACGTTCTGGGCGTCGAACCCTATTTGCGCGCGACGTGGGCACCCGAAACCTGCCCGGCCGATCTGGATGTCGATCCCGCCGCCGAAGGCGCGCCGCGCTGGCTCGGTCTCGCCATCAAGCGCCACGAGCAGCGCGACGACACGCACGCCATCGTCGAATTCGTCGCGCGCTACAAAACCGGCGGCCGTGCCCACCGGCTGCACGAAACGAGCCGCTTCACGCGCGGCGACGACGGCCGCTGGCGCTATGTCGACGGCGATGTTTCATCTGACTGATGGAGCGCCTGCCGCTGCCATAGCGTCAGTAGTAACGCCTTTGCAAACAAGCACTTACTGAACGAATCCGGCGAGTGTTGCCCGTGCGCGACGCTCGCAATCCACGTCTTTTTTATTTTTCGCGCCCCCCCGCGCTCAAGCCCAAAGCCGCGCACACGCCGCTCCAGCGGGCTTGCGCGCCGTTGGCACGCCTTATGCCGGGTTACCCCTCAATTGCACAACAATTATTTGTCGTGCGAGTATGTAATCACGGTGTCCGATTCGATACGTAAGCGCATAGTGAAAACGTGATTTTGCGTGTGCTTCTATCGATTGCAAACGGGTGCTGGCGGCGGGTCTGATCGAAGATAGCACTGCGCCGCGCAGGTATTCCGGTCGGTTTACTCCCCCGTAACGGGTCACACAAGCGCACCTGGCTTCCCGGCCAGGCGCCACGGTGTCTCGTTGTGCCCGGAAAGGGCGCTGCGGTCGGGTTGGGCCGGGTCGGACGGAAGTCGGGTTCACAGCAGGTTTTTTGCAGGTGGGTGTCGCGTATGGCGTTCAGAAAGCTCCTTACCGGGTGGGTTGTAGCCGGCACAGCGTGTCTGCTTTCGGTCGCGCACGCTGCGTCGCTTTCCGAACCGGCAAGTGCGCCTGTGAACTCGCAGCACGCGGCCAGCGCCGCGTCGACGCACGCCGCCGACGCTTCCCGCTCGAACCTCTCGGGCGGTCCCCTCGGTAACGCCAACGTGCCGCGTCTCGCGCTCGACGACGCCTATCTGCCCGCCGTGCACTCGGACATGAACGAGCAGGTGATCCGCGTTCCCGTGGACGCCGCCGGCGACGTCACGCTCGAAACCACGATTTATCGCCCGGACGGCCCCGGCCCCTTCCCGATGGTGATCTTCAACCACGGCAAGATTCCCGGCGACCCGCGCCTCCAGGCGCGCAGCGACCCGCTTTCTTTCGCGCGCGAATTCGTGAGCCGCGGCTACGTGGTCGTCGCGCCGAACCGCCAGGGTTTCGCGGATTCGGGCGGCTCGTACCAGCAGGACGGTTGCAACGTCGCGGGCAACGGGCTCGGCCAGGCGGCCGACGTCGCCGCGACCATCGCCTACATGTCGAAGCAGCCGTATGTCGACGCCAACCAGATTGTCGTGGCGGGCACGTCGCACGGCGGCCTCGCCACCATGGCCTACGGCACCGAGGCTGCGAAGGGCGTGCGCGCCCTCATCAACTTCTCGGGCGGACTGCGCCAGGACGCCTGCACGGGCTGGCAGAACAACCTGACCCAGGCGTTCGGCGACTACGGCGGCAAGGCGCGCGTGGCCTCGCTCTGGCTCTACGGCGACAACGACTCGGTCTGGTCGCCCGATCTCGTCACGAAGATGTTCGCCGCGTACCGCGATGCGCAAACGGGTGAGAATCACCCGGCCGCGCTTGCGAAGCTCGTGGACTTCGGCTCGTACAAGAACGACGCGCATCGCCTCGTGGGCGACCGCGACGGCGTGAAGATCTGGTGGCCCACGGTCGAGGCGTTCCTCGCCAGCCAGGGCCTGCCCACGGCGGTTCAGTACCGCGTGGCGGCGCCGGTCGCGCCGCATGGCACCGGCTACGCGCAGATCGACTCGGTGGGCGCGGTGCCCTTCGTCGATCAGGCGGGCCGCGACGGCTATCGCAACTTCCTCAAGCAGTATCCGAGCCGCGCGTTCGCGGTGTCGGACTCCGGCGCATGGTCGTGGGCCGAGGGCGGCGACAACCCGATGGCCGTGGCCATCGCGAACTGCGAGAAGCACAGCGCCGATCCGTGCCGCCTCTACGCCGTGAACAACGCGGTGGTCTGGAACAATGGCGGCACGCAGACCGCCCAGAACGGCGACGACGACAACGCGCACGCCACGGCGGACAACGGCAACGCCGACGTTGGCGGCCACTCGCTCGCGAGCCGATAAGACCCGTTTCCTCACCTGTTTCAGCAAAACGGCCCGATATCGGGCCGTTTTGCTTTTCATTGCCGCCCGCCGTTCTGCGCCGGTTTGAGCGTCTGCCGGCGTGCCTGCCTGAGCGCTTGCCTGAGCGCCCGCGTGGCGCCTGGTCTCGTGCTTCCCACTTGTCTCCTGTATGCCGGGCGTCGCCAAAAATGGCGTGCGCGCGGCCGCTCGTTCTGCATTTTCACACCGCGCCGCAGATTTTTTTGCATAAGGCGGGTTCACTTTGCCGTCGTCATCTCCGCGCATTTCGGGTCTTTGTTTTCGATTGGCTCCGAGCTGTCCTGAAATGCGCCAAACGTCGATCCGGCAAGGCTTTGCGGGCGATTTTCGGGGTAGTGCATTGCGGCAGCGAACAGGCTAATCTCGGTCCCGCTGTCGTATCGGGAGTCGTACTTGAATTCGCAATCGAACCTTGCCCGCGAGGAGCGCGCCGCGCACGCCGCGACCGATTGGGTCGCGCGCAGCCTGCGCGCCGTGTGGCATCCCTGCACCCAGATGAAGCACCACGAGCGTTTGCCGCTCGTGGCGGTCGCGCGCGGCGACGGGCCGTGGCTTCATGACCGCGAGGATCGCCGTTATCTGGACGCGATCAGTTCGTGGTGGGTGAACCTCTTTGGCCACGCCAATCCTTCGATCAATGCCGCGCTCAAGGCGCAGCTCGACACGCTGGAGCACGTGATGCTCGCGGGCTGCACGCACGAGCCCGCGGTGGAGCTTGCCGAGCGTCTTTCGGCGCTGACGGGTGGCGTGCTCGGCCATGCGTTTTTCGCGTCCGATGGCGCATCGGCCGTTGAAATCGCGCTGAAGATGAGCTTTCATTCGTGGCGCAATCGTGGCGAGAACGACAAGCGCGAATTCGTCTGTCTTGCCAACAGCTATCACGGCGAGACCATCGGCGCGCTCGGCGTGACCGACGTGAAGCTGTTCCGCGACGCCTACGATCCGCTGCTGCATCACGCGCATGTGGTCGCGTCGCCCGACGCGCGCGCGGCACAGCCCGGCGAAACGGCGGCGGATGTCGCGGGCCGTGCGCTCGCCGATGTCGAGCGCCTTTTCCTCGAGCGCGAAGGCCGCATCGCCGCGCTGATCGTCGAGCCGCTCGTGCAGTGCGCGGCCGGCATGGCCATGCACGATCCCGCGTACCTCAAGGGCCTGCGGGCGCTGTGCGACCGCCACCGCGTGCACCTGATCGCCGATGAAATCGCTGTGGGCTGCGGGCGCACCGGCACGTTCTTCGCCTGCGAGCAGGCGGGCGTGTGGCCCGATCTGCTCACGCTTTCGAAGGGGATTAGCGGCGGCTATCTGCCGCTTTCGATCGTGCTCTCGCGCGACGCCATCTACGAATCGTTCTACGACGACGATACGACGCGCGGCTTTTTGCATTCGCATTCGTACACGGGCAATCCGCTCGCGTGCCGCGCGGCGCTCGCCACGCTCGATCTGTTCGAGCGCGACGACGTGCTCGCCGCGAACACGCGCAAGTCGGCGCAACTGCGTGCGCTGCTCGAGCCGTTCGCGGCGCACCCGCTCGTGCGCAACCTGCGCCAGTGCGGCACGATTCTCGCGTTCGATGTCGCGCTCGCCGACCCGCAGCGCGCGGCCACGTTTTCGCGCCGCTTCTTCGAAAACGCGTTGCAGCGCGAACTGCTGCTGCGCCCGATCGGCACGACGGTCTACGTCATGCCGCCTTATATTCTGGACAACGAAACACAGGCGTTCCTCGCAACCCGCACGCGCGAGACGTTCGACGCCACCGTCGCGGAGGACCTCTGATATGACATTGCTCCACACCCTCGAACAAGGCCTGCGCGAGATCGACGCGCGCGGCCTGCGCCGCCGCCGCCGCACCGCCGACACGCCTTGCAGCGCCCATATGCAGGTGGACGGCCGCGCGACCATCGGCTTCGCGAGTAACGACTATCTCGGTCTCGCCGCGCATCCGCAACTGGCCGCGGCCATTGCCGAAGGCGCCCAGCGCTACGGTGCGGGCAGCGGCGGCTCGCATCTGCTGGGCGGCCACTCGCGCGCGCACGCGCAACTCGAAGACGATCTCGCGGCGTTCGCGGGCACCTTTATCGACGCGCCGCGCGCGCTGTACTTCAGCACCGGCTACATGGCGAATCTCGCCGTGCTCACGGCGCTCGCGGGCCGCGGCACGACGATCTTCTCAGACGCGCTCAACCACGCTTCGCTGATCGACGGCGCGAGGCTCTCGCGCGCCGAGATCGCGATCTATCCGCACGCCGACATGGCGGCGCTCGCCGCGATGCTCGAAGCCTCGGATGCCAGCGCGAAAGTGATCGTGAGCGACACCGTGTTCAGCATGGACGGCGATGTCGCACCGCTCGCGCGCCTCGTCGAGCTGGCGGAACAGCATGGCGCATGGCTCGTGGTGGACGACGCGCACGGCTTCGGCGTGCTCGGCCCGCAGGGTCGCGGCGCGCTGGCGCAAGCCGCGCTGCGCTCGGAGCATCTCGTGATGGTCGGCACGCTCGGCAAGGCGGCGGGCGTGTCGGGTGCGTTCGTCTGCGCGCACGGCACCGTGATCGAATGGCTCGTGCAGCGCGCGCGGCCGTATATCTTCACGACGGCTTCGTCGCCGGCGGTGGCGCACGCGGTGTCCGCGAGCCTGCGTCTGATCGAAGGCGAGGAGGGCGATGCACGGCGCGCGCATCTGAAGCATCTCATTGCTCGCACGCGCTCGCTGCTCAACGATACTTGCTGGCAGCCGGTGGATTCGCATACGGCCGTGCAGCCGCTCGTGATCGGCGCCAACGAGGCGACACTCGCTCTCCAGGCCACGCTCGAACGCGACGGCCTCTGGGTGCCCGCGATCCGGCCGCCGACCGTGCCCGAGGGCACCTCGCGCCTGCGCATTTCGCTCTCGGCGGCGCATTCGGATGCGGATCTCGACCGCCTGAACGCTTCGCTGCAACGCGCGAGCCTTGATGCGCTCGATGCACGCACAAACGCGCGGGAGCTTGCGGTATGACGGTTTCGCTGTTCGTCACCGGCACCGATACCGAGATCGGCAAGACCTTTGTGAGCGCGGCCTTGTTGCGCGGCCTCACGCATGCGGGGCTGCGCGCCACGGCGCTCAAGCCCATCGCCGCGGGCGCGTACGAGCGTGACGGCGTCTGGCACAACGAGGACGCCGATCAACTCGACGCCGCCGCGAGCGTGCTGTTGCCGCCGGAGATGCGCACGCCCTTCCTGCTCAAGGAGCCCGCCGCGCCGCATATCGCCGCGGCACTGGAAGGCGTGACGCTCGACATGGCGCGCATCGTCAGCGCTCACGCGCAGGCGTGCGAGCGCGCGGACGCGGTTGTCGTGGAAGGCGTGGGCGGGTTTCGCGTGCCGCTCACGGCGACCGAAGACACCGCCGATCTCGCCGTCGCGCTCGGCTTGCCCGTGGTGCTCGTGGTGGGCATGCGGCTTGGCTGCATCAGCCACGCGCTGCTCACCGCCGAGGCGATCGCCGCGCGCGGCTTGACGCTCGCGGGCTGGGTCGCGAACCGCATCGATCCGGCCATGACGTTCCCCGAGGAAAACATCGACGCGTTGCGCGAGCGCCTCGCCGCCCAGTACGGCGCGCCGCTCATCGGCGTCGTGCCGCACATGCGCGGCGCGAGCGCCGACGATGCGGCAGGACACCTGAACATCGACACGTTGCTCGCACGCCTGCGCGTGCGCGCCGCTTAATGTACGCGCTTAGTGTACGAATGGCACTGACCGCCCAGTCATAAAGAAGGACCACGACACCATGACGCAAACCCACATCGACCTCACCGCGCTCAAGCAAACCGCGCCGAGCGCGCAAGCCGCCGCAGAAGCGAACGCACGCTGGCGCGTCGCCGACGTCGCCGCGCTCTACGAGCTGCCGTTCAACGATCTGATGTTCCGCGCGCAGCAGGTGCATCGCGAGCATTTCGACGCGAACGCGGTGCAGCTTTCCACGCTGCTCTCGATCAAGACCGGCGGCTGCGAGGAAGATTGCGCGTACTGCCCGCAGTCGTCGCATCACGACACGGAACTGGAGGCCGGCAAGCTGATGGAAGTCGGCGCCGTGCTGGACGCGGCGCGCGCGGCCAAGGCCAACGGCGCGACGCGCTTTTGCATGGGCGCGGCATGGCGCAATCCGAAGGATCGCCACCTCGAGCCGATCAAGGACATGATTCGCGGCGTGAAAGCGATGGGTCTGGAGACCTGCGTGACGCTTGGCATGCTCGAAGACCACCAGGCGAAGGCGCTCGCTGAAGCCGGCCTCGACTACTACAACCACAACCTCGACACGTCGCCCGAGTTCTACGGCAAGATCATTTCGACGCGCACCTACGACGACCGCCTCGAGACGCTCGAGCGCGTGCGCGACGCGGGCATCAACGTGTGCTGCGGCGGCATCGTCGGCATGGGCGAATCGCGCCGCGAGCGCGCGGGCCTGATCGCGCAGCTGGCGAACATGGAGCCGTACCCGGAGTCGGTGCCCATCAACAATCTCGTGCAGGTGAGCGGCACGCCGCTCGAAGGCACCGAGCCGATCGACCCGTTCGAGTTCGTGCGCACAATCGCGGTCGCCCGCGTCACGATGCCCAAGGCGATGGTGCGCCTCTCGGCCGGCCGCGAGCAGATGGACGACGCGCTTCAGGCGTTGTGCTTCATGGCGGGCGCGAACTCGATTTTCTACGGCGACCAGTTGCTCACCACGAGCAATCCGCAGGCGGAAGCCGACCGCAAGCTGTTGCAGCGTCTGGGCATCAGCGCGCAGGCCGCGCAGCATCTGCCTGCCGATGACCACGCGCATCACGAGCATCACGCGCATCATGGCGGCTGCGGCCACTGCGAGTGACGCCTGACACGTCGCCAGGAAGAAAAAACGCCACGATTCGTGGCGTTTTTTTATGGCGCAATCGAAGTCCGGCGCCTCAGGCGTAAGCCGCGCGCCGACGACCCGTGAGCACGAGATAGCACAGCGCGCCGACCACGAGCGCGGGCAGCGTCGCGCCGAGATTCGGCAGCCACTGGTTGAGCGCATGATACGCGCCGATGCCGAGCGCCCATGCGATGAACGCGCTCACGTGCCAGCCGCCCGAATAGCCATACGCGCCGTTCAGATCGGCCAGCGCCTGCGCGTCGATGCGGCGGCGGCGCACGATGAAGTGATCGGCGAGCACGACGCCGAAGAGCGGCGCGAACACCGAGCCGATGAAAAGCAGGAAGTTCTCGTACTTCGCCATCGGCACGATCAGACCGATCAGCGTGCACAGCGCGCCGAACGCGGCCGAGAGCCAGGGGACGCTCGCACGCGTCCAGAACGTGCCGGTCGAAACGGCGGCCGAGTGGATATCGGCGAAGGCGTTGTCGATTTCGTCGATCAGCACGAGCAGCAGCGCGAGGCCGCCGCCGGCCTGGGCGAGCGCCGTGGTGAGCAGCGCGTCGCCGCCGCCTGCCGCGAGGCCGTAAATCGCGCCGAGCGCATAGAACCACAGGTTCGCGATACCGTAGCCGAACAGCGTGCCGCGGAAGGTTTCGCCCGCTTTGCGGCCGAAGCGCGTGTAGTCGGCGATGAGCGGCAGCCACGAGAGCGGCATGGCCACCACGAGGTCGATGGCGCTGCCAAACGGCATTTCGCCCGTGCCGGGGCGGCGCATCAGCGCGCCAAGATCGTGCTTCACGAGCAGGCTCCACGTGAGCCAGGCCGCGCCCGCGAGCAGCAGCCAGATGCCCCACGTGCGCAGGAAGCGCCGCACGAACGAGAGCGGGCCGCTGATGGCAAGCAGTGTCGCCAGAAGGCCGAAGATCACGGTCCAGACGAGCGGCATCGACAGATTGAGGGCTTGTTTGGCGAGCGCGTCGGCGGAGTCGCGCATCACGATGATCTCGAACGAGCCCCAGCCCACGAGCTGCACCATGTTGATGACGGCCGGAACCGACGCGCCGCGAATGCCGAGCGTGGGGCGCAGCGACGACATGGCCGCGAGTCCCGTGTCCGTGCCGATCACGCCCGCGAGCGCGAGCAGCACGACGCCGATCACGCTGCCGATCGCGATGGCCGTGAGCGCGTGCGGCAGCGAGAGGCCGGGCACGAGCAGCGCGCCCGCCTGCGCGACCAGCAGGCCGATGCCGAGCGAGAACCACAGCGCGAAGGCGTCGCCGGTGCGGAACTGGCGGCGCGCGTCGGGCACAGGCACGTTCGGTGCGTAAGTGGAGCCGGCGTCGCCGGCGTGCGAATCTTGAGTCATGTGGAACGCTTCCCTGGGTTTTGTCTGTTTTATCCGGTTCCGTCAGCCTGAGCGATGGAGCCCGCGTCTCGCGCCGCGGCGCACGCTGTCATAATGCACGACTGCATCCGGTGCGGCAGGCCGCTTTGCGGCGACGGGACTGTGTCCCCGAATTCGCCGCAAGCGCTTGGCCTGCCGGAAAGCCGTCATTATCGCGAAAACGTCATGTTTGAAGAAACCCGTGCCAACGTCCCCCTCGCCGAACGGCTGCGCCCGCGCTCCATCGACGAGGTCATCGGCCAGAAGCATCTGCTCGGGCCCAACAAGCCGCTGCGCGTCGCGTTCGAGTCGGGCGAAGCGCATTCGATGATTCTCTGGGGCCCGCCGGGCGTGGGCAAGACCACGCTCGCGCGCCTCATGGCCGACGCCTTCCACGCCGAATTCATCGCGCTCTCGGCGGTGCTCTCGGGCGTGAAGGATATCCGCGAGGCCGTGGAGCAGGCGCAACTGCATCGCGCGCGCGGGCACCAGACGCTCGTGTTCGTCGACGAAGTCCATCGCTTCAACAAGAGCCAGCAGGACGCCTTCCTGCCGCACGTGGAGTCGGGCCTCTTCGTGTTCATCGGCGCGACCACGGAGAATCCGTCGTTCGAGGTGAACAGCGCATTGCTCTCGCGCGCGGCGGTGTACGTGCTCAAGAGCCTCGACGAGGAGGAGCAGGGCGAACTGCTGGCCCGCGCGAGCGCGGAACTGGGCGGCCTCACGTTCACGGACGAAGCGAAGAAGGCGCTGATCGGTTCCGCCGACGGCGACGGCCGCAAGCTCCTGAACAACCTCGAAATCGTCGCGCGCGCGGCCGCACAGCAGAAGAAGACCGAGATCGACGGCGAACTGCTCGGCAGCGCGCTCGCCGAAAACCTGCGGCGCTTCGACAAGGGCGGCGACGCGTTCTACGACCAGATCAGCGCGCTGCACAAGTCGGTGCGCGGCAGCAACCCGGACGGCGCGCTCTATTGGTTCTGCCGCATGCTCGACGGCGGCGCCGACCCGCGTTATCTCGCGCGGCGCATCGTGCGCATGGCGTGGGAGGACATCGGTCTGGCCGACCCGCGCGCCGGGCGCATCACGCTCGACGCCGCCGAGACCTACGAGCGCCTGGGGTCGCCCGAAGGCGAACTCGCGCTCGCGCAGGCCGTCATCTATCTCGCCGTGGCCCCCAAATCGAACGCGGGCTACAACGCCTATAACGAGGCGCGGCGCTTCGTGAGCAAGGACCAGTCGCGCGCGGTGCCCATCCATCTGCGCAACGCGCCCACGAAGCTCATGAAGGAACTGGGCTACGGCCACGAATACCGCTACGCGCACGACGAACCCGACGCGTATGCGGCCGGCGAAACGTATTTGCCCGACGGCATGCGCGAGCCGCGCTGGTATCAGCCCACGCCGCGCGGACTCGAAGGCAAGATCGGCGAAAAGCTCGCGCGTCTGGCCGACCTCGACGCGCGGTGGCGCGAAGACCACCGGGAAGAAATCCGCGAGAGAAAGCGCAAGGGCTGAATCGACGTAAATCACGGTGACGCCCGTCACGCCGGGATGCCCCGGCCGGTGCGCTAAAATCGTCCCTTCACACAACGAAACTGCGTCTCACAATCCCATGCTCGACATCCAGCTGCTGCGCAAAGACCTCGACGGCGTCGCGAAGCGCCTCGCCGACCGCGGCTATACCCTCGACGTCGCGGCTTTTTCCGCGCTCGAAGCGGAACGCCGCGCCATCCAGACCCGCACCGAAGAGCTCCAGGCGCGCCGCAACAGCCTGTCGAAGCAGATCGGCGCGATGAAAGGCCGCGGTGAGGACACCTCGGCGGTCATGGCCGAAGTGGGCGGTATCGGCGACGAGATGAAGACGTCGGCCGCCAAGCTCGACGAAATCCAGTCGAAGCTCTCCGACCTGCTGCTCGGCGTGCCGAACCTGCCGCACGAAAGCGTGCCGGCCGGCAAGGACGAAAGCGACAACGTCGAAGTGCGCCGCTGGGGCACGCCGCGCGCGTTCGACTTCGAGGTGAAGGACCACGTGGACGTCGGCACGCCACTCGGTCTGGACTTCGAGACGGGCGCGAAGCTGTCGGGCGCGCGCTTCACGATGCTGCGCGGCCAGATCGCGCGCCTGCACCGTGCGCTCGCGCAGTTCATGATCAACACGCATACGCTCGAGCACGGCTACACGGAAACCTACACGCCCTACATCGTCAACCCGGAAATCCTCTACGGCACGGGCCAGTTGCCCAAGTTCGCCGACGACATGTTCCGCGTGGAGAAGGGCGGCGGCGAGAACACGGTTACGCAGTACCTGATTTCGACCTCGGAAATCTCGCTCACGAACACGGTGCGCGAGAGCATCGTGGAAGGCAGCGCGCTGCCGATCAAGCTCACGGCGCATTCCCCGTGCTTCCGCTCGGAGGCCGGCTCGTACGGCCGCGACACGCGCGGCATGATCCGTCAGCACCAGTTCGACAAGGTCGAAATGGTGCAGATCGTTGCCCCGGAAACGTCGTATGACGCGCTGGAGCAGATGGTCGTCCACGCGGAAACCATCCTCCAGAAGCTCGGCCTGCCGTACCGCGTCATCACGCTGTGCACGGGCGACATGGGCTTCTCGGCCACCAAGACGTACGACCTCGAAGTGTGGCTGCCCGCGCAGAACACCTACCGGGAAATTTCGAGCTGCTCGAATACGGAAGCGTTCCAGGCGCGCCGCATGCAGGCACGCTATCGCAACGCGCAAGGCAAGCCGGAGCTCGTGCATACGCTCAATGGTTCGGGTCTCGCGGTGGGCCGTACGCTCGTGGCCGTGCTCGAGAACTACCAGGAAGCGGACGGCTCGGTCACGGTGCCGGAAGTGCTGCGGCCGTACATGGGCGGCGTGGCGCGTCTCGAAGCGGGCGCCTGAAACAGCGCTGCACGGCGCGGAACATGTGATGCGCTTGCCCTCGAAATTTTTTAAAAAAGGGCTTGCGTAACGCAAAATATGTTCTATAATCTTCGCTTCTCTGGTCGCCGACCAAGACCGGAGAAGCAGTAAAAATGCAGTAGCCCGGAGAGGTGGCAGAGTGGTCGAATGTACCTGACTCGAAATCAGGCGTACGGTTTCCCCGTACCGTGGGTTCGAATCCCACCCTCTCCGCCAAATTCAGAAAACCCCCGCATGCTTAACCGCTGCGGGGGTTTTTGCTTTTCGGCGCTCCGGCACGGCTCGCATGCCGCAGCGCACGTTCACTTGCCCTCACTTGCGCATGTGTCCGCGCATTTCCAGCGCGCGCAGGTACGTGCCCGAGATCGACGATCCGCCGTGATGCACGATCTTCTCGTCGACGAGCGCCCACACCGACTTGCCCGCCGCGCGCACGCGCCGGCAGAACGACAGATCCTCCGACAGATACACGCCCTTTTCACCGACCGTGTCGAAGAACGCGTAGAACTTGCCGTCCGGCAGATAGCCTGCGTACTGGGCCGGCGGGCGGTAGAGCTCGGTGTGCGGCAGGATGGCCTCCAGCGCGTCGCGGCGCACGAGGAAAATGCCCGTGCCGATGTGGCTCACTTCCGCCCAACCGCCGGATACGATGCTGCCGCCCGCTTCATTGGCCAGAATCGCCGTGTTGTAGTCCACCGTTTTCTCCTGCCATTCGCGCAGCGTGAGCCCCACGTCGGCGCTCGTGATCTGCTTTTCCCGGTCGAAATAGCGGTACGGGCAGGCGACGCCCGCCACGGGCTTGTCGCCGGCGATGAGGCGCTCGATGGCTTCGCGCGAGAAGTCCATGTCCGTGTCGAGAAAGAGGAGATGGGTGAACTCGGGATGGCTCAAGAAATAATTCGCGAAAAAATTGCGCGCGCGAATGATGTGCGACGAGGCCGTATGAATGTACTCGTAGCGGATGCCGCGCTCCTTGAGCGTTTCCATCAGCCGCGCGAGCGCCATGGCGAAGTCGAAGTGCACCGAGTTGTCGTACGTGGGTAGCGCAATCAGGAGGTTGAGCGCCGCATTCGTTGCGGCGGCGGAGGGATTACTTGAGGTCATGATCGGATTGGCAGCTTGCGATGTAAGATATTTCCCATTCTTGACGGCGGCTTGTGCTCGAACAATCGGAGATATCTGAAAATTCCGCGCGCAGCGGCGGAGGACTGCCGCGCCGCCAAAGCCACGGCGCTGGTACAAGGCGGCACAGCCGGTACAATCGCACCTTTGAATTTGCGGCGAAGCGCTCTCGCGCGCCGCCGCGCCCACCTCGGTCCACCGATGCCTATCACCTACAAGTCTGCCGACGATCTCGCCCGCCTGCGCATTTCGGGCCGGCTCGCCGCCGACGTGCTCGCGATGATCGGCGAGCACGTGAAGCCTGGCGTCTCCACCGACGACCTCGACGCCATCTGCAACGATTTCATCGTCAACACGCTCAAGGCCGTGCCGGCCAATGTTGGCTACCTCGGCTTTCCGAAGACGATCTGCACCTCGGTCAACTCGGTGGTCTGCCACGGCATTCCGAACCGCAACGAGGTGCTCAAGGACGGCGACATCATCAATATCGACGTGGCCGTCATCAAGGACGGCTATTTCGGCGACACCAGCCGCATGTACTGCGTCGGCACGCCGAGCACGGTGGGCCGTCAGTTGATCGACACGACCTACGAGGCGATGCTGGCCGGCATTCGCGAGGTGAAGCCGGGCGCGACGCTCGGCGACGTGGGGCACGCCATCCAGAAGCGTGCCCAGGCCGATGGTTTCTCGATCGTGCGCGAGTATTGCGGCCACGGCATCGGCAAGGTGTATCACGAGGAACCGCAGGTGCTGCACTACGGCCAGCCGGGGCAGGGCGCGCGCCTGAAGCCGGGCATGGTGTTTACGATCGAGCCGATGGTCAACGCGGGCCGCGCGGGTACCACGGTGCAGCGCGACGGCTGGACGGTGGTCACCAAGGACCGTTCGCTTTCCGCGCAGTGGGAACACATGGTTGCCGTGACTGACGAGGGCTACGAACTGCTGACCCCCTGGCCGGACGGCACGGGCGCCTACGAGGCCCCGTGAGCGCGGTTGTGCGGGTTCCCGGGCCGTCTGTCAAGGCTGTTGCGCGCGGCGTCGCGCGCGCGTTTTTGTCAAATAAGGATTTGACTCTCAAGCCAGTTCGGTTAAAGCTACGCGTTAGCGCTTTATTGGGGTTTACGACTGCATGAGTCCGTCACTGACCGTTCGCCGTATCGCCGCCGATCAGGGTGCCGTGCTCCGCGAGCTTCGAACAGCTTCGCTGCGCGACGCGCCTTATGCATTCGGCGACACGCTCGAAGACGCGCTATCCGCCGATGCCGCTGTCTTCGACGCAGCGGCGGCCCGGCATGCGGTCTCGCACACCGGTACGTCGTTCATTCTCTATACCGAGGGCCATCCGGCCGGCCTGATCGGCGCGAGCTTCGAAAACGCGCCGGCGCGGCGCGCGTTCGTCTCGGCGCTGTGGGTCGCGCCCGCCGTGCGTCATCTGAGCGGCGGCGAGCTGCTGCTCAACAGCGCGATCGACTGGCTCGTGAGCGAGGGCGCCACGCAGGCCTACGCGTGGATCACCGACACGAACACCACGGCCATGCGCTTCTATGAGCGCCTCGGCTTCGTGGCCACCGGCGATCACGCGCGCAGCCAGCAGCAGCCCGAGCAGTGGGAAACGCTGCTCATGCGCAGCCTCGGCGAGCCCACGAAGTCCGCGACCTCCGCGTGAAAGAGGGCCGCGCGCCTGCGCGTGCGGCGCCGTCCTTCATCGCTCGCCACGAGCGGTGTCCCATGCAGTGCCCAATCGAAACGATGTGCGCTTGCGCACGGCGTCGTTGTGCGCGGTTTTGCTTCATTTGAAGGCGCCGCGCGTTGCGCGCCTTTTTTCATGCATTTTTGTTTGCGCAATTCTGGCGGAATGCACCGTTAAAAATGATGGCCGTGCGCGTCGACGCCTGTAAAATACGCAAAATTTTTAGCCGAACGCCATGTCGCCCAGGAAATCGCCATACTTTGAACTGAAGAGCGGTTCAGTCGATACGCTTCTGTTCGTGGTCAAGACAACCGAGCTCGATGCCATGCGCGCCGAGCTCACGCGGCGCTTCGAGGCGACGCCCGAATTCTTCGCTAACGACACCGTCGCGATCGACCTGCGGCGTCTCGCCGACGGCGAGCAGGTGGCCTTGGGCGAGATCGCGCGCCTGCTGGAAAGCGTGCGCATGCGCCCCGTGGGCGTGGTCGCGCAGCCCGCGCAGCATGGCTGGGCCGCAGCGGCGGGCCTGCCGTTTCTCGAAGCGCGCGACCGCCGCGGCGCAAACGCGAAGTCGTCCGCGGACGAAACGGCGGCCGTGAGCGAGCCACACAGTGCCGCGAACGCGCCGGCAGCCGAGCCGGCTGCACCGCAGGCCGCCGCGCAGCCCGAACTCTTTTCCACCGATACCGACGCCGCTGCCACCGCCGAAATCACGGCGACGCTGGAAGCGGCCGAGTCGCGCGGCGCGCGCACGGAACCCACGCTCGTGGTCGACCGTCCGCTGCGCTCGGGCCAGCGCATCTACGCGAAGGGCGACGTGGTCGTGCTCGGCCTCGTTTCCAACGGCGCGGAAGTGATCGCCGAGGGCAACATCCACATTTACGCGCCGTTGCGCGGCCGTGCGCTCGCGGGCGTGCACGGCAACCACGATGCACGCATTTTCTGCACGAGCCTCGAGGCGGAACTGATTTCGATTGCGGGCATCTACCGTACGACTGAAGTGCCACTCGCCGAGGACGTGCGGGGCAAGCCGGCGCAAATCCGGCTCGAGGAAGAAAAGCTGTTGATCGAACCGTTGAGGCTCACCTGAGTCGCTGCCCGGGCGTCGGAGCGGCGCCCATGCAATGCGTGAGTGCCAGAGCAGCGCGCGATGAGACCAAACTGAGAAACTGACGAACGCAAGGTAAGGGAATGGCAAAAATCATTGTGGTGACTTCGGGCAAGGGTGGTGTCGGCAAGACGACCACGAGCGCGAGTTTCGCATCGGGCCTCGCGTTGCGCGGCCACAAGACCGCGGTCATCGACTTCGACGTGGGCCTGCGCAATCTCGACCTCATCATGGGTTGCGAGCGCCGCGTCGTGTACGACCTGATCAACGTGATCCAGGGCGAGGCGAACCTCAATCAGGCGCTTATCAAGGACAAGAAGTGCGAGAACCTCTTCATCCTGCCCGCTTCGCAAACGCGCGATAAAGACGCGCTCACGAAGGAAGGCGTGGAGAAGGTGATCGAGGATCTGCGCAAGATGGACTTCGAGTACATCGTGTGCGACTCGCCCGCGGGCATCGAGTCGGGCGCGCTGCTCGCGATGCACTTCGCCGACGAAGCGCTCATCGTGACGAACCCGGAAGTGTCTTCGGTGCGCGACTCGGACCGCATTCTCGGCATGCTGTCGTCCAAGACCAAGCGTGCGATCGAAGGCAAGGATCCGATCAAGGAGCACCTGCTCATTACGCGCTACAACCCCAAGCGCGTGAGCGAAGGCGAAATGCTCTCGCTGTCGGATATCTCGGAAATCTTGCGCATCGAGCTGATCGGCGTGATTCCGGAATCGGAAGCGGTGCTGCACGCATCGAACCAGGGCCTGCCCGCGGTCCATCTCGACGGCACCGATGTTGCCGAGTCGTACAAGGACGTGGTCTCGCGCTTTCTCGGCGAAGACAAGACGCTTCGATTCACCGATTACCAGAAGCCGGGCCTGCTCCAGCGCCTCTTCGGTAGCAAGTAAGGGAGGCGTACGTCATGTCGTTTCTTTCGTTCTTTCTCGGCGAGAAGAAGAAGTCCGCCTCGGTAGCGAAGGAACGCCTGCAGCTCATCATTGCTCACGAGCGAGCAGGCGGCCATCCGCCCGCAGACTATCTGCCGGCCCTGCAACGCGAACTCGTCGCGGTTATCTCGAAATACGTGAAGATTTCCGACGAAGATATTCGCGTGAGCCTCGAACGTCAGGATGATCTCGAAGTGCTCGAGGTCAAGATCGAGATTCCGCAGGCCTGAGTGTCAACGCGCGCGGCCAGGGTGTCGCGCGCGCCGTCTCGCGGCTCGCGCGAGACGCTGTTTCCCTGTGCGTTTTTTTCCTCGCTTCCCTGCGTTTTCTCGCCATAAGCGCCGCGCCTTGCCGTGGCCGTCGCCTTACCGAAATATTCCGTTTCACTTCACCCTTGGCCGTTACACCGCCGCTGTCAGCGCAACGGCGGGCTTGCGCATTGATCCGGTAACGCCAATCCAGGCGTCCAACATCAAGGGTGATCAACATGAACAACTCCATTCGCCTTCTCATCGCCAGGGCCGCCATCGTTGCTGCCGGTACGTGCGCGGTCGCGGCGCCCGCGTTCGCTGAGATCATCGTCGTCGAGCCGAGCGCGGCGCCCCCGGTCGAGCGCGTGGAAGTCGTGCCCGCGCCGCGCGTGGGCTACGTGTGGGACAAGGGCCACTGGCGCTGGGATCACGGCCAGTACGTGTGGGCCGCGGGCCACTGGCAGGCCGAACGCGTGGGCTACCACTGGGTGGCCGGCCACTGGATCGCTCACGGCCCGAACTGGCACTGGGTCGAAGGCCACTGGGCCGCTTGATGCGCGCGCCAACGAACGTGTTCGAAGCGCCATCGAGGAGAACATCATGAGCAGGAAACTGCTGGCGGTCGCGGCACTCGCGATCATCCTGGGCGGTTGCATCGTCGTGCCCGCGCGGCCCATGTATTACCGGCCCGCGCCCGTCGTCATCTACTGACGCGAGCGCGTGCGTGCCTGCGCCCGGCGCGCGTCAGCGGCGCGATTCGTCCGCTGCCGCGCCGTCGGGCGCGTTGTGTTCGAGCGCCGCGGGCACGTCGTCGGCGCCGGTTTCGGGCGTCGCGGGCGCAACGCTCGCGGGCGCCGGCGCGAGATAGCGCAGCGACAACGTTTCATACAGCGGCGGTGCGAAGAGGCGCGAAATGCGGCTCGAAAGGAGCGCCGTCGCCATCAGCGAGATCACGAGCGCGTGGCCGTTGATCATCTCCATCACGATCACGAACGACGTGATGGGCGATTGCGTGACCGCCGCGAGATAGCCGACCATCGCGAGCGCAATGAGCATCGGCAACTGCATGCTGCCGAACACCTCGTGCAGCAGATTGCCGAAGCCCGCGCCGATCGACAGCGAAGGCGCGAAGATGCCGCCCGGAATGCCGGGCAGGTAAGACCCGACCATCGACGCCATCTTCAGGAACGGATACGCAAGCGAGAGGTGCTCGCGCCCGTCGAGCAGCCCGCGCGCCTCGGCATAGCCGCTGCCGAAGGTCGTGCCGCCCGATACGAGGCCGATGAGCGCGATTGCGAAGCCGCAGAGTGCGGCGAACGCGACAGGCCGCTCGGCGTGCAGCTTGCGCAGCGGCGCGGGAATCCAGCGCGCGGTGTTGATGAGCAGCCAGCCGAACACGCCGCCCGCGATGCCGGTGACGATCGCTGTGAGCACCACGGCCGCCGCGAGCAGGTCGGGGAAGTGCGCGCCTACCTCGATCGTGCCGAAATACGTGTAGTTGCCGTTGATCCCGAGCGCGATCACGCCCGCGATGATGATTGCCGTGATCACCACGCCGCTTGCGCGCGCCTCGAAGGTGCGCGTGAGTTCTTCGATGGCGAACACGATGCCGGCGAGCGGCGTGTTGAACGCGGCGGACAAACCGGCAGCGGCGCCCGCGAGCACGAGCTTGTGCTCGATGAGCGCGTTCGAGCGTGGATAGAGGCGGCGCATGTTGAACATCAGCGCGGCGCCCACCTGCACGGTCGGACCTTCGCGGCCGATGGTGAAGCCGCCGAGTATGGCGAGGAACGACACGGCGATCTTGCCCACGAGCAGACGCAGCGTGAGCAGGCGCTCGCCCGATTCGCCGGGTTTGGCGTGCAGCGTGGCGATGACCTGTGGAATGCCGCTGCCTTCCGCGCCGCGAAAGAACGTGCGCGTGAGCCATACCGCAACGGCGGCTACGGCGGGCGTGATGATGAGCGGCAGCCAGACGTGCTGCTTTTGCACGTGCAGGAACGCTTCGTAGCCCCAGTCGATCAGCTTCGCGTAGAACACGGCCACGACGCCGACGGCGATCGCGCCGAGCCAGAACACGCCGTATTGCCGCCAGAGGCGTCGAGCACGCCGCACGACGAGCGAAGAGAGGTTCGGGTTCATCAAGCGCATGGCCTCTTTTGAGCCGCAAAACCCCGATTATAGCGATGCACCTCGCGCACCTCTTTGCCACTGCGGCCGGCGCCCGCGCATTACACGGTTGTTAAAAGTGTCGCCGTTGCCTGGCGCATGCGGCGTAGAAAGCGCGCCGGAGCGCGTGTTTCGCGCGGCGTGTTACACGGGGCACACCGCTGCTTACAAATTGCAACGCCTCAACGGTTCGCCGTCGTGTTCAATCGAAACCGTCCAGCCCGACATCGAATGGCCGGACACAGACATTGACTTGAAGGGAGAACAACGTGAAACGACTGACGCTTACCCTCATCGCCGGCGCCTTGCTTGCGGCCTCGCTGGGCGGCTGCGTCGTGGTGCCGGCCGGCGGCTACTACGGCGGCGGATATCACCACGGCTATTACTATCGTTGATGGCCGGGAACCGCGAGATGCTTCCCTGACGAATGGCGCGTCCCTCGCGTGAGTGTCGCGCGAGCGGGCGGCTCGACCGCCATCCGGCGATCTGCCGATTCAGGCAAGCAGCATTTCGATCGCGACGACCGCGGCGATGGCCGCCGCGTTCGCCGCCAGTGCTTCGAGCAGCACGGCACGCCAGCTTGCGGTGCGCAGGCGAAACGCCAGCAGGAGCGAAATGCCCAGGGCGAGGGCGATGATCAGAACAAGGTCGGCGTTGCTCAGATGCAGGTTCATCTTCGGCTCCCCCGGGAGGTCACTCCCCGCCTGTTGATTCGAGTATAGGCACGCATCGCGCATGCCTGAAGCAATCAAAAAAGCGCGCATGAAAAAAAGCGGCATCCGCCAGGCGGATGCCGCTTTTTTGCTGTTGCGGGGAATGCGTCGGGCGAACTCAGCTCAGCGAGGTGTGGCGCGTTTCGCGCATGCACAGGACACCGAACAGGCTCACGCAGGCCGCGATCGACACATACGCGCCGACCCACGACAGACCGCCTCGCGCGGCCAGCACCTGCGCGATATACGGCGCGACCGAAGCGCCGAGAATGCCGCCCAGGTTGTACGCCACGCCCGCGCCCGTGTAGCGCACGCTGGTGGGGAACAGCTCGGGCAGCAGCGCGCCCATCGGCGCGAAGGTGGCGCCCATCAGGAACAACTGGATCACGAGGAAGAGCAGCACGAGCGGCGTCGCGCCGCTGCCGAGCAGCGGTTGCATTGTGAAGCCCGAGAGAATCGCCAGAATGCAGCCGACGATCAGCACCGGCTTGCGGCCGAAGCGGTCGGACAACCAGGCCGAGATCGGCGTGGCGATGCCCATGAACACCACCGCAATGCACAGCATGCCGAGGAAGGTCGGGCGCGGGATATGCAGCGCCGTCACGCCGTGCGAGAGCGAGAACACCGTGGCGTTGTAAAAGAGCGTGTAGCACACGACCATGGCGAGCGCGCCGAGCAGCGTGGGCACCCAGTGCTTCGAGAGCAGCGTGGCGACCGGCACCTTGACGCGCTCCTCGCGCTCGACAGCGGCCTTGAAGGCGGGCGTTTCGGCGATCTTCAGGCGCACGTAGAGGCCGAGCGCGACGAGCACCGCCGAGACGATGAACGGCACGCGCCAGCCCCAGTCGCGGAACTGCTGGTCGGAGAGCGTGGAGGCGAGCCCGAAGAACAGACCGTTCGAGGCGAGGAAGCCGACCGACGGCCCGAGCTGCGGGAACATGCCGAACCAGCCGCGCTTGCCTTGCGGCGCGTACTCGGTCGCGAGCAGCGCCGCGCCGCCCCATTCGCCGCCAAGGCCGATGCCCTGGCCGAAGCGCAGGATGCACAGCAAGATCGGCGCAAGGCTGCCAATCGCGTCATAGCCGGGCAGGAAGCCGATCAGCGTGGTGGACACGCCCATCACGAGGAGCGACGCCACCAGCGTCGATTTACGGCCGATACGGTCGCCGAAATGGCCAAAGATGAACGAGCCGATCGGGCGCGCGACGAACGCAATGCCGAACGTGACGAACGCCGAGAGCGCCTGCGCCGTGGCCGAGCCATGCGGGAAGAACACGGGGCCGATCACGAGCGCGGCGGCCGTTGCGTACACGTAGAAGTCGTAGAACTCGATCGCGGTGCCGATGAAGCTCGCGAAGATCACGCGCGCGGTGCTTTGCTGCTTGCCCGCTTGCGTCTCATCGGCGCGCGCGGGCGAAATGGGGGAGGTGGACATCCAGGGGTCTCCAGTCGTTGTGATGCGCGCTGGCGCCTCGGTTTCGCGATTTCACGCTTGTCATGAGGCGACGCGGGCGTCTTTGTTCAGGCTCGAAGCCTGGGGCGGGGCGCGCGGTTGGCGGAGGACGCAAAGCATGCGTCCGTCAGCCGGCGACGCCTCGCGCCAGTATGCATCGCGCGACGCGGGCTGCGTGCGCGACGTCGGGACCGGGCCGGGCCCGCGCCGATAGGCGCAAGTGGGCAAGGAGCACGGTCGCGGCCTCGCGCGGCCGCGCGGATGGCGCGTGGCGAGAGGCATGGCCGGCGGGCGCCGGCATGGGATAGCGAAAAATTATAACGACCGTGCGTACCGGCCAGCAAGGCGCGCGAAAGAGCGGCGAAAGGCGCGGGCGCAACGATTGCCGCTGGCGTCGCACAGCGGACCCGGTGTCACTGGAAATTCTGCGCCTGCGGCGAGGCGAGCGTGCGCAACTGGAACTTGCCGTTGTCGTTGAAGAGCCAGTCCTCGAACATTTCGAGCTGCCCGGCGGAATTGAGCAGGCGCCCGGGCGGCGCGGGCAAGGGCGCGGAGCGGCGCAGGGTGGCGAGCGCCGTGGTTTCGGCGTCGTCGTCACCGTTGGTCCGGTAAACCGACGACTTCACGATCTGACCATTGCGATCGACGGTGAACGAGACGACCACGAGCGAGCGCAGCATGGCTTGCGGCGTGCCGTGCAGGACATAGGACGGGTTGCGCTCGACGATGTGTTTCGCGACGGCCGTGCGGTAGTCGTCGAGTGTGGCGCTGTTGATCGCCGCGGGTGGAATGAGGAGGAGCGGCTTGGGCGGCGGTGTGATGGTGCAGGCGCTGAAGCCGCCGAGGAAACCGAGCAGCAAAATCAGGCCAAGGCGCCGTGCCAGGGCGGCGCAAGATGCGGACGGACCGCAGGACAGGCGGGCGCGGATGAGCATGTCGATCAGGCTCGGATGCGAAACCTGAATCGAGCTTAGTTCATACGCCGACAGACGCAATCAGCAGTGTCCCGCGTCCGTCAGGATGACCGCGCGGTGACGCGTGAAGCCTTATTCGACGGGGAATTGCGCGCAGGGATCGGTGACGACCGTGGCGCATGCATACGAGTATTCGCCGCTCTTCAGGAACAGCTCCTTGCCGACCTGGAAGTTCTCGCGCAGATTGGGCGAGCTTTCCCATGCGATGTAGCTGGAGCACATCACGGCGAACAGGACGACGAGCGAAAACGCGAACTTCTCAAGCAGTTGGTATTGGTGCGGCATGGTGACTAATCCCCTCAATGCGTAGGATTTTACCGCATTATTAGGGTTTTCACCTAGGTATTTGACAGCGGGCGCGTGATGTGCGCTGCCGCGCTATTCAAGGTGCGACCCTTAAATAGCGCGGGCATGGCTATCGTTGGGGCCGATGCCGGAACACCCACCAGCGGGCCGACGCGAAATTGACGCCCAGGCCCGCCACCGAACCCGCCGCGACGCCCAGGAAGGGCACGAAGCCCGCGCGCGGCAGCAGCAGCACCACGGCGCAATAGGCGGCGTAGTTCACGCAGCCGCCCGCCGACATGGCGGCGAGATAGCGCCACCATTCGTGCCATACCGAGCCGGATCGATGGGTGGCGAACGTAAAACGCCGATTGATCTGCCACGTCACCCAGACCGCGGCCAGAAACGAGGCGGCCCGCCCGACGAAATAGCCGGAGCCAAGCCGCAGGGCAAGCCATAGCACGCCCGCATCGACGAGGAAACCAACCGTGCCCGCCACGGCAAAACGCAGTACCTGGGTACGCATGTCAGTGCTGATCTCCAGCCGGTTTGGGGGCGGGATGCAGCAGGTAGGCGAACCGCTTCGCCTCCGCGCGGCCGCGCGTCACGGTGTCGAGCACGATGCCGCAGGTGAGCAGGATTGCGCCGAACAGCATGAGAGCGGCGCACAGCAGCGCCGTTGGCAACCGGGGAACGAGACCCGTGCGCAGGTACTCGTCGATCACGGGCACGGCGAGGACGATCGACAGCAGCGCGCACACGAAGAAGCCCAGCGAGAAGAACAGCAGCGGCTTCTCGGCCTTGAAGAGCCGCACGATCATGAGCAGGATGCGCAGACCGTCTTGCCACGTGTTCAGCTTGCTTTCCGACCCTTCCGGCCGCGCGCCGTACAGCGTGGCGACTTCGGCCACCGGCATGCGCAGCTCCAGCGCATGGACCGTGAGCTCCGTCTCGATCTCGAAGCCTGCCGCATGCGCGGGGAACGACTTGACGAAGCGCCGCGAGAAGGCGCGGTAGCCGGACAGCATGTCGGTGAAGGTGCGGCCGAACAGCGTCGCCACGCACTGTGTGAGCAGCCGGTTGCCGAAGCGGTGGCCGGGACGGTACGCCGCGCGTTCGTCGCTGACACGGGTGCCGACCACCATGTCGAGCGCGCCCGAGACCAGCGCGTCGACGAGTTGCGGCGCCGCTTTCGCGTCATAGGTGCCGTCGCCGTCCACCATCACATAGACGTCGGCCTCGACGTCCGCGAACATGCGGCGGATCACGTTGCCCTTGCCCTGGTCGGACACGGCGCGCACCACGGCGCCGGCTTCGCGCGCAATGCCCGCGGTGCCGTCCGACGAGTTGTTGTCGAATACATAGACCGTTGCCGATGGCAGGGCATGCTGGAAGTCACGCACGACGTCGGCGATCGTCGCCGCCTCGTTGTAGCAAGGCACGAGCACCGCGATGCGCTGTGTGCCCGGCGGTTGTGATGTGGGAGGCTGCAAGCCACGCAGCCCTGATGAGCGGTCCATGTGCAATCTGTTGTGTTCTTTGGATCGCGCAATTATAGAGCGGCGATGTGGGCGGCCCGTTTGCGGATTCGTTGCTCGCGGTTTTGCGCGATGAAGCGTGGCGCCACGGCGTGATGAGCGGGTAGTGCGGGGGGACTGGCTGGCCGGATGAACGCGCGGTGCGAGTTTGCGGCTGGGGGGATGGGGCGTCGGGATACTTCTGGCGGAGGCGGTGAGATTCGAACTCACGGAAGGGTTACCCCTTCGCCGGTTTTCAAGACCGGTGCATTCAACCACTCTGCCACACCTCCGGAGCCGCGCATTGTAACCCGAAACGCGAGCGCGGCGGCACTCGCCCAGACGATCTGCGTCGACCTCAGTGCGGGTCCTTGAGGAACAGCGCCTGCAAATCGTTGAGGAAGCGCTGCCCGAGCTCCGTCGGCGCGATCTTTTCGTAGTCGCGCGTGATGAGCCCGCGCCGCTCGGCCTCCTGCAACGCCGGTTCGATCGTCGTGATGGGCAGGCCGGTGCGCTCGATGAAGCGATGTACGGGAAACCCTTCCACGAGACGCAGCGCGTTGAGCATGAACTCGAACGGCAAGTCGCGTGCGTTCACTTCGTGCTCTTCCTGGACCGGCGTGCCCGCGCGCGCCTGCTCGATGAAGGTCGCCGGGTGCTTGTAGCGCGCCTGGCGCACGATGCGGTTCGGAAACGAAAGCTTCGTATGCGCGCCCGCGCCGATCCCCAGATAGTCGCCGAAGCGCCAGTAATTGAGGTTGTGCTTGCATTGCCGGTCCGGCTGCGCATAAGCCGACACCTCGTAGCGCCCGTATCCCGCGGCTGTGGTGCGCTCGTGAATCCAGTCCTGCATGTCGGCGGACTGGTCGTCGTCGGGCAGGGCGGGCGGGAACTTCGCGAACAACGTGTTCGGTTCGAGCGTGAGGTGATAGAGCGACAGATGCGGCGGCTTGAACGAAAGCGCCGTTTCGATATCGGCCTGGCATTCGTCGAGCGTTTGCTGCGGCAGCGCGAACATCAGGTCGAGATTGAAGTTGTCGAAGGTGCTCGCCGCGACCTCGACGGCATGGCGCGCCTGCGCCGCGTCGTGAATGCGTCCGAGCGCTTTCAGATGCGCTTCGTTGAAGCTCTGGATGCCCACTGAAAGCCGGTTCACGCCGCTCGCGCGAAACTGTGCGAACTTCGCGGCTTCGAACGTGCCGGGATTCGCTTCGAGCGTGATTTCGGCGTCGGCGTCGAGGGGCAGGAGCGCGCGCACATCGGAGAGCAGGCGATCGAGCCCCGCCGCCGAAAGCAGGCTGGGTGTGCCGCCGCCGATGAACACCGTATGCACCTGGCGGCCCCAGACGAGCGGCAGCGCCTGTTCGAGATCGGCGCGCAGCGCGTCGAGGTAATCGTCTTCAGGGAAACGCTCGCCTTTCCACTCGTGCGAGTTGAAATCGCAGTACGGGCACTTGCGCACGCACCACGGGAAATGCACGTAGAGCGCGAGCGGTGGCAGCGAAGTGAGGCGAATGCTGCCGGGCATCGTGAACGACTTCACGACTTCGATGCCGATGCGATGCTGCTGGCTCACGCTTCCTCCTGGAGCCGCGCGAGCAGTTGGCGCAGGGCGATTGCGCGATGGCTCGACGCGTTCTTGAGCGCCGGATCGAGTTCGGCGGCCGTCGCTTCCAGCTCGGGAACGTAGAAGTAAGGGTCGTAGCCGAAGCCGTTGTCGCCGCGCGGCGCGTCGAGCACGACGCCGTGCCAGCGGCCTTCGGCGATGAGCGGCTCGGGGTCGTCGGCGTGACGCACGAGCGCGAGCACGCAGTAGTAGTAGCCGCGGCGATCGGCGTGATCTTTCAGGTTGGCGACGAGTAGCGCGTTGTTCGCCGCATCGCTCTTTTCTCCGCCCGCAAGCTGCGCGTAGCGCGCCGAATACACGCCCGGCGCGCCGCGCAGCGCGCGCACGCACAGGCCCGAGTCGTCGGCGATCGCGGGCAGCCCCGTGAGCTTCGATGCATGGCGCGCCTTGGCGAGCGCGTTTTCCACGAAGGTGGGATGTGGCTCCTCGGCTTCGGGCACGTTCAGCGCGCCTTGCGGCACGAGTTCGATGCCCGCTGCGCCGAGCAGCGCCGCGAACTCGCGCAGCTTGCCGGCGTTGTTCGAGGCGAGCACGACGCGCGAAAGCGCGTCAGCCGCCGTTTTAGCCTGTGCATCCGGCTGTGAATCCGGTTGTGAAGCCGGCCGCAAATCAGCCATGCGTGATCTCCAGCGCCGCTTTCTGCTTCTCGACCAGCGAGCGGATGCCGCTTTGCGCGAGATCGAGCAGCGCGTTCAGTTCGTCGCGCGAAAAGGGCGCGCCTTCCGCCGTGCCCTGGACTTCGACCATGCCGCCCGAGCCCGTCATCACGACGTTCATGTCCGTGTCGCACTGCGAGTCTTCGGCATAGTCGAGGTCGAGCACCGGCACGCCTTCGTACACGCCCACCGAAATCGCCGCCACGTAGTCGGTGATCGGCGAACGTTCGATGCGGCCCGTGGCGAGCAGCTTCGAGACGGCGTCGTGGGCCGCCACGAACGCGCCCGTGATGCTGGCGGTGCGCGTGCCGCCGTCCGCCTGCAACACGTCGCAGTCGAGGTTGATGGTGCGCGCGCCGAGCGCTTCGAGGTCGAACACCGCGCGCATGGCGCGGCCGATCAGGCGCTGGATTTCCTGGGTGCGGCCCGTTTGCTTGCCGCGCGCGGCTTCGCGGTCGCTGCGCGTGTGCGTGGCGCGCGGCAGCATGCCGTATTCGGCGGTGAGCCAGCCCTGGCCCTTGTCGCGCAGGAACGGCGGCACGCTTTCGGACACGCTCGCGGTGCACAACACCTTGGTGTCTCCGAATTCCACGAGGACCGAGCCTTCGGCGTACTTCGTGTAATGGCGGGTGATGCGGACTTCGCGAAGCTGGTCGGCGGCGCGGCCGGAGGGGCGCTGGATGGATTGGGTCATCGTGGGGCGTGCGCGAGGCAAAAGAGGGTAGGGGAAACCGTAATTTTACCGCCTTCGTGTGTCTCGCGACGGGCGCCGCCCGATGGCCACAGGACGGGCGCGCGAAGGCGGCGGCGATGCCGCCGCGCCGGGGCGCGCTTGCGGGCTCGCGCTCGCGGGGACGCGGCTCCAAAAATGGGATAATACGGTTTCTCCGCCCCGCGCTATCGTCCGTTCATTGACCGTTCGCGACTACACGCCGGGCGCCTCGATTCCTCCGCCATGGCACGCGCGCCCGCCGCACGACGCCACGGCTTTTTCGCGAGACGAACCATGATTTACAGCATGACCGGCTATGCCAGCGCCACGCGCGAGCTTGCAGCGGCATCGGGCACGGGCGGCGCCAGTGTCTCCGTCGAATTGCGCACGGTGAATTCGCGCTTTCTCGACCTGAACTTCCGCATGCCCGAAGACGTGCGCGTGTGCGAGCCCACGCTGCGCGAGATGCTGATGACGAAGCTCTCCCGCGGCAAGGTCGACATTCGCATCAACATCCAGCGCAGCGAGCAGGGCGCCAACGCAGGCGCGCTCAACCGCGACGCGCTCGATCAGCTCGCCTCGCTCGAGCGGGCCGTGCTCGATGCGTTCCCCGAGTCGGGCCGTCTGCGCACGGGCGAGATCCTGCGCTGGCCAGGCGTGCTGGCGGAAAGCGGCGTGGCGGCCGAGGTGCTGCGCGACGCGGTGCTCGGCTGCGGCAAGCAGGCCATTGCCGACCTGATCGAAGTGCGCGGTCGCGAAGGCGCGCAACTCGCCAACATGCTGCTCACGAACGTCACCGAAATGGAGACCATCGTTGCGCGCATCACGCCGCTCGTGCCGGAGCTCATCGCCAAGCACCAGCAGAAGATTGTCGAGCGCTTGCAGGAAGCGCTCGGCATCGCGGCGCCGGACAGCAACGGCAACGGCGGCAGCATCGGCAACATCTCGCGCGAGGAAATCGCTGAGCGCATTCGCCAGGAAGTGACGATGTACGGCATTCGCATCGACATCGCCGAAGAACTCTCGCGCCTGACCGCGCACCTCAATGAAACGCGTCACGTGATCGAGAAGGGCGGCCGTGTCGGCAAGCGTCTCGACTTCATGATGCAGGAGCTCAACCGCGAAGCGAACACGCTTGGCTCGAAGGCGGCGGCGAAGGAACTTGCCGATGCATCGATGACGCTCAAGCTGCTCATCGAGCAGATGCGCGAGCAGGTCCAGAATCTCGAATGAAGGAAGCAACGAACATGACCGACCACACCAGCGCGCCGCACGTGGACGCCAAGCAGGACAAAAAGCGCAATCCGTACGCGGGCAACTACCCCGGCAACCTCTTCATGGTGGTGGCGCCTTCGGGTGCGGGCAAGTCGACGCTCGTGAACGCGCTGCTCGCGGAAGACAGCGCGATCCGCCTGTCGGTTTCGTACACGACGCGCGCGCCGCGTTCGAAGGAGCGCGACGGCGAGCACTATCACTTCACGACCGTCGACGACTTCCTCACGCGCCACGCAACGGGCGAGTTTCTCGAGAGCGCGGAAGTGCACGGCAACTACTATGCGACTTCGCGCGTGTGGATCGAAGACCAGATGAAAATCGGCCATGACGTCCTGCTCGAAATCGACTGGCAGGGCGCGCAGCAAGTGAAGAAGCAGTTCCGCAATGCCGTGGAAATCTTCATCCTGCCGCCGTCGCTCGAAGCGCTTGCCGACCGCCTGAAAAAGCGTGGCGAAGACGAGCCGAACGTCATCACGCGACGCCTGCTTGCAGCCGGTAGCGAGATCGCGCATGCGAGCGAATCGGAGTACGTCGTGATCAACGAGAACTTCGATCGCGCGTTGCAGGAGCTGCGCAATATCGTGAGCGCCACGCGCCTGCGCTTCGCTTCGCAATACGCACGGCATACCGAGCTCTTCGTGCAGCTCGGTATCCACCACCCGCAGCCCGGCGCATCGGGCACATAAGGTAGAATAAGAACCTGCTGAGAATGAGAAGGAACCCGACATGGCCCGCATCACCGTCGAAGATTGTCTGAAACAGATTCCGAACCGCTTCGAACTGGCGCTCGCCGCGACGTATCGCGCACGCCAGCTCGCACAAGGTCACACGCCCAAGATCGAAAGCCGCGACAAGCCTACCGTCGTCGCGCTGCGCGAGATCGCGTCTGGCCAGGTCGGCCTCGAAATGCTGAAGAAGGTGCCCGTCTGAAGTTCTCGGACTAAGGGCGCGTTCACACGCATTCCGTTAGCTACGTAGTTCGTACCACGCGCAGTTGCATCGACCCGCTTAATCGTCAACGCCAAACCTGATACGGAGGGGAACATGAGCATCACGCCCTCGCCGGCCACCGAGGTGGACCAGGAAGCCGAGACTGCGAGCCCTGCGCGCAATTACATCGACGCGGTCCTCGAACAGTCGTTTCGCCATCTGTTCGGACCGACCGCGACGCCGGAGCAGCCCCGTAAGCACGGGGTCGTCTCCATCGCCAATCTGACCGCCGCGCTCTCCGGTTACCTCACTCCCGAGGAAATCAAGGAGGTCAAGGCGGCGTTCCACTTCAGCGATGAAGCCCACCTCGGGCAATATCGCCAGAGCGGCGAACCCTATATCACCCATCCCGTCGCCGTCGCGGAAATCTGCGCCGGCTGGAAGCTCGACGCGCAGTCCATCATGGCCGCGCTCCTGCACGACGTGATGGAAGACCAGGGCGTGACCAAGGCGGAACTCGCCGAGCGCTTCGGCGCGAAGGTCGCGGAACTGGTCGACGGCCTGTCGAAACTCGACAAGATGGAGTTTCGCAACCGCGAGGAAGCGCAGGCGGAGAACTTCCGCAAGATGCTCCTCGCGATGGCGCGCGACGTGCGCGTGATTCTCGTGAAGCTCTCCGACCGGCTGCACAACATGCGCACGCTCGGCGCGGTGCCGCCCGAGAAGCGCCGCCGCGTGGCGCGCGAGACCATCGACATCTACGCGCCCATCGCGCACCGTCTTGGCCTGAACAACACCTACCGCGAGCTGCAAGACCTGAGCTTCGCGAACTTCAATCCGAATCGCTACGCCACGCTCGAAAAGGCGGTGAAGGCCGCGCGCGGCAATCGCCGCGAGGTGGTGAGCAAGATTCTCGAAGCGGTGCAGCGCGCCATTGCCGACGCGAAGCTCGACGCCGAAGTCACCGGCCGCGAGAAAACCATCTTCAGCATCTACAAGAAGATGCGCGACAAGCAATTGTCGTTCTCGCAGGTGCTCGACGTGTACGGCTTCCGTGTGGTCGTGGAGTCGGCGCTGGAGTGCTACACCTGCATCGGCGCGCTCCATGCGCTTTACAAGCCGGTGCCGGGCAAGTTCAAGGACTACATCGCCATTCCCAAGGTGAACGGCTATCAGTCCCTGCACACCACGCTCGTGGGCCCGTTCGGCGCGCCGATCGAATTCCAGGTGCGCACGCGCAAGATGCACGAGATCGCCGAAGCCGGCGTGGCCGCGCATTGGCTCTACAAGAACGGCGGCGCCGATCTGAACGACGTGCAAAAGCGCGCGCACCAGTGGCTCAAGTCGCTGCTCGACATTCAGAGCGAAGTGGGCGACTCGAGCGAGTTCCTCGAACACGTCAAGATCGACCTGTTCCCGGACGCCGTGTACGTCTTCACGCCGAAGTCGAAGATCATGGCGCTGCCGCGCGGCGCCACGGCGCTCGACTTCGCGTATTCGATCCACAGCGACCTGGGCAACCAGTGCGTGGCCGTGAAGATCAACAACGAGCTGCTGCCACTGCGCACCGAGCTCAAGAGCGGTGACATCGTCGAGGTGATCACCGCGCCGTATTCCAAGCCGAATCCGGCGTGGCTCGGCTTCGTGCGCACCGGCAAGGCGCGCTCGGCGATCCGGCACTATCTCAAGACCATGCGTCTCACGGAGTCGGTGCAGTTGGGCGAGCGGCTCGTCGATCAGGCGCTCAAAGGCTATGGCTACCAGCTTTCGGAAGTCACGCCGGAAGTGTGGGAGAAGCTGGTTCAGTGGACCGGCAACAAGAACCGCCAGGAAATTTTCGCCGACATCGGTTTGGGCCGGCGCGTGGCCGCGGTCATGGCCAAGCGCATCGAAGTGCTGATGAGCGGCCAGGACGCCGACGACGCCGAGCATCATCATCCGCCGCGCGACCCGAATGCGCCGCCCGCGCCGCCGGTCGTCATCACGGGCACCGAAGGCATGTCCGTGCAGCTTTCGGCCTGCTGCCGCCCGATTCCCGGCGACGCCATCATGGGCTACATCGGCATCGGCCTCGGCATGGCGATCCACACCACCGACTGCCGCGTCGCGCAGCGCATCCACCGGCGCGATCCGGGCCGCTGGATCGACGTGGCCTGGGCGCCGCAGCCGGGACGTCTGTTCGACGTCGCGGTGAAGGTACTCGTGAAAAACACCAAGGGCGTGTTCGCGCGCGTGGCGGCCGACATCACGTCCGCGGACGCCAACATCGTGCATATCGCCATGGACGACGATCTCGCGCAGGAGTCGAACATGCTGCGCTTCGTGATCCAGGTGAGCGACCGCGTGCACCTCGCGAACGTCATGCGCCGCGTGCGCACGAATCCGGACGTGATGCGCATTGCGCGCGAGCGTTCGAGCGACGACGGCCATCATCGCCACGACGGTGGCATGCGCATCGACCGCGAGCGCGCGGATTATTGATCGGTCGGGTGGCCCGCGGCGCGCACGCGCCGCCCCGCCATGTATCGCCATGCGCTACGCCCGTGACGCGAAACACCGCCACACCGCGTCTGTCGCGGTAATCTAGCGTTATCTCATCGGCCGCACGTTTTGCGGCAGCCTGGCCGCTTTCGGCGGTCACGGCGTGATCTTCCTTCGACCCGAAACGAGGGACCTGCAATGAAAGTAGCTGAACTGACCGGACTCGCGCTCGATTACTGGGTGGCGCGCAGTCTGCCGGATTTCGTCCGCGAGATCTATTTCACCGACAGTGGCGAGACGGTCGCCGTGCGCGGCAACGACAGGGGTCGTCCGTGGGACGGGCGCTTCGTGCCCACCGATTCGTGGGAGGCGGCGGGTGTCGTGCTCGATCGCGCAGTGCGTGTCGAACTGCGCGAAGGCGACCCGGCGCGATGCGTCGCGCAATTCGAGGGCGGGCGCGATGGAGTGGAAGCCCACGGCGCAACGACGCGCGAGGCGCTGCTCAGAGCGTTCGTGGCGAATTGTTTTGGCGAAACGGTGGGAGAGATGCTGCGCCAGCCCCAGACGCTGATCGGCGCGGGCATGGAGCCGATATCGGAGCCGAGCGCCGTAGGCGACGTCGAAGACTTGCCGCGACCCGACGCGCAGATCGGCGACATCGGGACGGCGCCGCGCTAGCGATTCGCGAACCGGAAGAGGCAAGCAGGCAGTAGCCGATTTTGCCGCTGAAAAGACAAAGGGCCTTTCCGATTGGAAAGGCCCTTTGAATGGTGGCGCGGCTGGCAGGATTCGAACCCACGACCCCTTGGTTCGTAGCCAAGTACTCTATCCAACTGAGCTACAGCCGCACGCTAAAGCGGTACAACCTACAACATATACTGCCTGAAACTTTTGCCGCCGAAAAGCAAAACGGCAAAAGCATCGAATAAGTGGCGCGGCTGGCAGGATTCGAACCCACGACCCCTTGGTTCGTAGCCAAGTACTCTATCCAACTGAGCTACAGCCGCACGCAGAAGTGAGATTATAGCAGGGGTTTGAAAAAAGGGAAGACCCTTATCGCGATTTGTCTTGAGAAGCGCTTCGTGTAACCTGTTTGTCGTAGTAGGGTAGTAGGCGTCAGCGTTCCGGGCGCCCGCACTGGCACGCACCAACACCGCAGCAAACCATCATGAACAAGGCCTTTGTCAAAGAATCGACCGACAACGACGACGACGATCTCGAAGCCGGTTACCCCGCGATTCCCGCCGGCACGAAGAACTACATGACGCCCGCCGGCTATGAGCGCATGCGCAACGAGCTGCTGCACCTGATCGACGAGGAGCGCCCCGAGGTGGTCAAGCTCGTCTCGTGGGCCGCTTCGAACGGCGACCGCTCGGAGAACGGCGACTATATCTACGGCAAGCGGCGGCTGCGCGAGATCGACCGGCGCATCCGTTTCCTCACGAAGCGTCTCGATCTGGCCGAGGTCGTCGACAGCAGCCGGCAAGAGAACGTGGACCAGGTGTTTTTCGGCGCGACCGTCGAATACGGCACCGAGGACGGCGAGGCGCATACGGTCACGATCGTCGGCGTCGACGAGGTCGATCTCGATGTCGGCCACGTGAGCTGGGTCTCGCCTGTCGCACGCGCCCTCCTGAAGGCGAAGATCGGCGATCAGGTGACGCTGTACACGCCGGTCGGGCCGGAGACGATCGACGTGCTCGACGTGCGCTATCCGGCACCGCCTGCCTGAGTTGCGCGCCAATGAAAAAAGGCACCCTCGGTGCCTTTTTTTAGCTGCAACGCTGGCCACAGGGGGCCAGCAGCGTGCGGCTTAGAAGCGGTGACGCATACCAACCGTCACAGCGACCTGGTCTTGACGGGTCGATGCCGAACCGAGACCGTTCAGGTAAGCGCCGATGTTCTCCGGGTTCGACGACACGTGTTGCCAGTCGCCTTGCAGGTAGACGTCGGTGCGCTTCGACAGTGCGTAGTCCGACTGGAGTGCAACCGTGTTGTAGTTCGGGTTCACGCCGCCGCCGATGTTTGCACGGGTGTACGTGTACGCGCCAGCCAGGCTCAGGGCCGGGGTCAGAGCGTAACGGACGTTACCTTCAAAGTTCTGGAAGCGTGCGCTGTTGGCGTTGAAGCCGATGCCGCCCGTCGTTGCCGTGCCCGTACCCGATTGCGTACCCGAGATGCCGCCGCCTGCTGCGTCGCTCAGGTTCGTCTGCGTGTACACGAAGCCAGCCGTTGCCGGGCCGAACGTGTAGTTGATGCCACCGCCGAACGTGCGCTGACGGCCTGCCAGGAACGTCCACTCACCCGTTTGCGCGCCTGCCGACGCCGACGAGAACACTGCGGCGTTGTTCATGTCGTTGTTCAGTTGCAGGTAGCCGGCTGCGACGTTCAGGCCGCCCCAGCTATACGATGCGCCGAAGCTGTATGCACGGTTGTTTGCGAATTCGGTGCTGTTCGAGAACGAGTACGTGCCGCCGAACTTGAAGCCGGCGTAGTTGATGCTCGTGTACTTGACCGTGTTGTTGAAACGAACCGAGTTGTTCAGGTTGTCGTTATCGAACGGGTGGGCAGCGATCGTGCCGCCGTATTGCGTGCCGGTGTTCGACAGCGGTGCGACGTAGTCGACCACGGAGTCGTACTGACGACCGAGGGTGACCGCGCCGTACTGGTCGCTTGCGAGACCGACGAAAGCCTGACGGCCGAACATACGGCCCGACTGGCCCGACGTGCCGTTCATGATGTTGAAGCCGTTTTCCAACGTGAAGATGGCCTTCAGACCGCCACCGAGGTCTTCAGAACCGCGCAGGCCCCAACGGCTGCCGTTGACCGTGCCGCTCGTTGCCTTCCAGAGGCTGTGGCCGCCGGAGTTGTTTGCGTAGGTGATGCCGGCGTCGATCAGGCCGTACAGCGTAACGCTGCTTTGCGCGTGTGCAGCCGTTGCAAAAACGCCCGTCAGGGCAGCGACCATGAGAGTCTTTTTCATCTTTGTAAACTCCGAGAACAGAGGTGGGTTTCGTTGAACCCGTTTGGGAAACCGTCCACGCGAAGCGCAGCGAGAGGCAAAGTTCGCGTGGTACGAATTAATCCGTCAAGTCGGTTTCCAGACAGCCAGAGTGTAGAGAGGGTGTTCGAAAAGGGGGTATTCCGATTTGCGCAATAAAGTATTGCGATATCGGAAATGATTAAGCCGCTGCCCTTAAGCCCTGCTGGTAAAGGCTTCGAGCGGGTTTCGCGAAATTGAGAGGGGGGTGTCAACCGCACGGGCGTTGTGCGATCGCTACAACAATTGATTGCGCAAAACGGCTTAAATGACCCGTTCTGATTATTGCGCTCAGCGTAACAGATGATTGTCTGTCGTAAGCTTAATGGTCAGACGAGAGTGCGGCTATACTGCAATTGCTGCTTTCCGAAGCAGACTTTTTCGTTGACGAAAAAGATCTCCAAACCTTTGTCGGCGCGGCCTTCCAGCCGCGCTTTTTTTTGCCCGCGTTTTTCACTCGCGGTTCACCGCCGTCTTGCCCGCCGACTGAAAGCCTGCCCGAAAGCCTTATCGGGCGCCAGTCTGCGGGGGTTCCGGCTGTAGGCTCCAGTCTTCCATTACGTAGTGCCGTGCGTCCATAGGGGAACACAGCAGGTTGTGCCAATGGTCCCCGTGCCACGCGCCATAGGTCTCGGCTTCTTCAGCCGTCGACGCCATTGCATCGGTTTGCACGAGCCAATGGATCCATCTCCGCAGAGTCGTCAGCATGATGACCTCCGATGCCTCTAACAATATGAATCTTGAATTGAATGTATTACTCGAACAACCGGTAGAAACACTTACGTTTGACACGAATTGTTACATTTCGGGAAAAACTTCCCGGTAGATGTGACGTGAAGAAGATAATCGGGTAAAAATGACGCATCCCGATATTCATTCACATGGCATACGATTTTCTGAAGATTTTTTGATGCGTACCGCTTTTATCTTCGAATCGGGAATGCTGTTATAAAAAATTCGCTTGACTGCCGATTGGCGTTCCCCGTATAACGGCAATGCTGATTTTCGTTCCGCTTCAATTCCAATAAGTGGAATTCACCTGATGCGGAACAGCGGGAATTGGCTGGTATACGGCGTGAGGGTGAATGCCCGCGTCATTAAAATCTCGAGGGAAACTGAAACATGGAAACCGGTATCGTCAAATGGTTCAATGATGCGAAGGGCTTTGGCTTTATCACGTCTGACGCCGGCGGCGACGATCTGTTCGCGCACTTCTCGGAAATCCGCGCCGACGGCTTCAAGTCGCTGAAGGAGAACCAGCGTGTCTCGTTCGACGTCAAGGTGGGTCCGAAGGGCAAGCAGGCCGCGAACATCCAGCCGCTGTAATGACAGCGTGCGGGCGCTCGCCGCGCGAGCGCTCAAGTCGTACAGAGCCCCGGACAAATCCGGGGCTTTTTTATTTTTGGCATATTGATATTCGCGTGATAATAATGGCCGCATTTTTTTTGGCCGCCTGGTTAATCGGGAAAACCCTGGATTAGCCGGATTTGCCGATTCGGGCTTCGAAAAATCGGCAAACGGGATTCATCTTGCCGACGCCGTCGCCGCGCGGCGTCCAAACGGTGCATACTTGGGCCGTTTTCCAATTTCCCTGCTGTTTCATCATGCTTGAATCCTCCTTGAACGCCGCACAGACTGCCGGCGATCTTCCCCTCGTTTTTGTCGATCTCGAGACAACAGGAGGCTCGGTCGGCGAACACCGGATCACCGAAGTTGGCGTGGTCGAAGTGGCGCAAGGGCAGGTGACGCGATGGAGTACGCTCGTCGATCCCGGCCAGTCGATTCCGCCCTTTATCCAGCAACTCACGGGTATCACGGACAAGATGGTGCGCGGCGCCCCGAGCTTTGCCGATATCGCCGCCGGACTCTACGAGCGACTGGCCGGCAAGCTCTTCATCGCGCATAACGCGGCCTTCGATCGCGGCTTCTTGCGCGCGGAGTTCGAGCGTGCCGGTTATTCCTTCAATCCGGACGTGCTCTGCACGGTGCGCCTGTCGCGGGCGCTTTTTCCGGGCGAGAAGCGCCACGGCCTCGATGCGCTGGTCGAGCGCCACGCGCTCGTGCCCTCGGACCGCCACCGCGCGCTCGCCGACGCCGACCTGCTCTGGCAATTCTGGCAGCGGCTGCCGGCACTCGTGCCCGAGGACGCGCTGGCGGCGCAAATCGAGCGCACGACGCGCCGTCACGTGCTGGCCGGCGACATTACCGATGAACTCATCGACACGGCTCCGGCCGGGCACGGCGTTTATGCGTTCTATGGCGAGAACGACGTGCCGCTCTACGTCGGGCGCAGCGTGCGTGTGCGCCAGCGCGTGCGCTCGCACCTCTCGGGCGACCGTCGGTCGTCGCGCGAACAACGCATGGCGCAGCAGGTGCGGCGCGTGGAGTGGCGCGCGACGGGTGGCGAACTGGGCGCGCTCCTCGTCGAGGCGCAATGGATCGCGATGCTCAAGCCGTCATTCAACCGCCTGCCGCGCGTGTCGAAGCGAGACCCCGCCGATCTCGGCGCGGCGCCCTGGCCGTTCGGCGGCGCCGTGCTCGTGCAGGAGCAGGACAACGCGAACGGCGCCGACGTCTTTCATTTGATCGATCGATGGTGCTATGTGGGCGCCTTCGCCAGTTCGGCCGAAGCGGCGCTGCTTGCGGATCCGGCGGTCGAGCGCGCGTTCGAGCTCTCGACCTGGCGCATCCTGCAAAGCCGCTTCGAGCGCGGCTTGAGCGTGCAGGTGCTGCAACCTTCCGAAGCGGACGGGCTGACGAGCCCGGCCTGACCCGCGAAGCGGGCGGGTGGCATTCAGGCGACGCCGCCTACGCCACCCGACTCGCAAACATGTCCCAGTGCCTGAGTCATGGCGTTCGCGCGCGTGGAGTCGTAGCGCGTGAGTTCCTTCCAGCTCGCCACCGACCGTGCGACGCGCGCCGGACAATCCGGCGCCTGACGCATCGGCTGCACGCGAGCGAGCGCGCCGATCAACCGCGCGGTGAGCTGGTCGAGTTGCGGCCGGGTGGCGGTGGCGAGATCCGGCGCCGGGTCGCTCGGCGCCTGCGAGGTGCGCCACGTGTCGAACAGCGACTTTTGCACCTGCGTGCTCGTATCGATCTGATCGCGGAAGAAGGTACGCGCAAACGCGGGGTCGACGCCGGCCGCCGCGGCGCGCTTCTGGACATCGGCGAGCAGGGCGTCTTCGCGGGGCGTATCGGTGATCGGCTTGTGGTGTTGCCACTTCCAGTGCGCGACCGGTTCGGCGAGCGCGAGGCGCTGCGAGACGAGTGCGACGAGGTTGGTGAGCGCGGTGTCGTCGCCATCGGCATGGGCGGACGTGAACGGCAGGGCGAAAAGCATCGCGGCGGCGCAACGCGCGCTCGTACGGATGAACAAAGACATGGAGTGGGAAGAGGCCGGCAGGGAAAAGCGAAGCATAGCCGGTTATGCTGTGCCTGCGTTCGGCAGCGACGCAGTCGTTTCGAGCGACCGCAGAGAAGCGCGCACGCAATCAAGCGTGCCAATCAAACGCATCAAACTAATCAGACAAGCATCGCGAGCACAACGTCGCGCGCAGAATTAACGCGCGCAAGCCCGCATTGCGCCTGTCAGCAGTGCGCATGCTGATACGCACACGCCTTTGCGCCGCGTGTGCGTTCCCCGTCACTTCTGTTCGTGTGCCTTGCGTTGCTCGTCAAGAAATGCCCGCACGTGAGCGGGCAATTCATCGCCGAGAAACTCGACGGCCACCGGTTCCGGATCCGGGCTGAAAACTTGGTCCGGGGTCGGAATCCTTGGCGGTTTGGCGTCCATGATCATTCTCCTGTGTAAGCCGATTATCCGGCTCGGCACTTCAATTGCGCTAGCCCCGCTTGCGGTAACAGTGCTTTTCCGGCGCGCCTGTTGCTTTATTCGGACAGCGATACAAATGATTAACGGCGCGGGAATATAATTGTCGAGATGTTCCTCGTCATGCACCATGCCGCATGAATCGCCATGTTGCGCATTCGGCGTGGCACGGCTGCTGCCCCGCACAATCCCTCAATCGCTCGCCCCGCAACCGCTGAGCCACGCGCTCGCAGGCGTCATGTCGCGCTCGCGTGACGCTGTGCCGCACGCTCGCTGCGAGCTTGCCTGCATGGCGCGACAGCGCCACCCGTCTACAACGGTTGATTATGCGATCGCGTTGACGTCGAAACGTTAATAAGAATTAAAACTATGTAAGCGTCCGTTTCTCGCCAATCGGCGGATTAATACTTTCGCTCACCAGCATTGGCCTGTGATTTAACGATCGTGCGTGCATAAATCGCCACGCGCAAAGGCGTGGCGTCCTGGCAAACGCCGTAAATTCGTTACGATTGCGTGGCCGGCGGCGCGGGCACGCGCTGCACATGGGCATGATTGTCGGGCGTCGCGCGCACATCGACCTGGCCGTGAATGCGCGCCTGATGACCGTCAGCGAACATGTAGTACGGAAACGGATGGGCGGGTTCGGAGGCCGCGTCGAGGCGCGCAACCAGTTCCGGCGCGAGCGTGAATTCGAGCGCGCCGAGCGATTGCTCCAGTTGCGAGACTTGGGTTGCGCCGACGATGATGCTCGCGACGCCTCGTTTCTGATACAGCCAGTTCAGGGCGACTTGCGCCATCGGCCGGTTGGCCTCGTGGGCGACGCGCTCCAGCTCGGCGACGATCGCGAAGTTGCGCGGCGAGAGCTTGTCGAAGCCAGGCGGCGGCTTGGCGCCCACCGTTTGCAGACGGCCCTCGCCGGACACACCCACAAGACCCGAAGCGTTGTGAGCGCCATCAGCGCCATCAGCGCTGGTTTGCGAGGGCCGGTATTTGCCCGAGAGCACGCCCATGCCGAGTGGACTCCACGGCACGAGACCCATGCCGAGTTGGGTCGCGAGATCCGCAAACTCGTGTTCCGCGTTGCGCTCGATCAGCGAGTATTCGAGCTGCATGGCCGCGACCGGTTCGAAACCGCGCCAGTCGGCGAGCGTCTGCGCGCGGCCAGCGTACCAGGCCGGGACGTCGGAAAGGCCCACGTAGCGGATCTTGCCCGCGCGCACCGCGTCGTCCATGGCGCGCATGACTTCGTCGACGGGCGTCATGCGATCCCACGTGTGCAGGTAATAGAGATCGATGTAGTCGGTGCCGAGGCGCTTGAGCGAACCCTCCAGCGCGCGCAGCAGATTCTTGCGATGGTTGCCGCCTGCATTCGGATTGCCCGATTCCGCGTTGTAGGAGTATTTGGTCGCGATGACGAGCCGCTCGCGCACACCACGCGCCGCCGCGAAGCGGCCGACCCACGATTCGCTTGTGCCCTCGGTGTAAAGATCGGCGGTGTCGATGAAGTTGCCGCCCGCATCGACGTAGAGATCGAAGAGTCGCTGTGCGGCGGCTTCGTCGGCGCCCCAGCCCCATTCGGTGCCGAACGTCATCGTGCCGAGAGCAATGGGGCTCACGCGCAGCCCGGAACGGCCCAGCAGGGTATAGCGATCGAGTTTCATGGCGGGTTCCTCAAAGGAAGAGCGGTGAAGACGAGGCCATCTTGCGCTTTTCCTTTTTGTGGAAAAATCGGGTTCACTTGAAATAACTGTGAAGCGGTACTTCACAATGGAGACGCCATGGACCCGATTACGAGCGCCAGCCCTGCGGCCCAAAGTCTCGCGGGCCGCCTGCCCGCGCTGCTGGCGGTCGCCGCCGTCGCGCGGCATGGCAGTTTTACGCGGGCCGCCGCCGCGGGCTTCTCGACTTCGGCGCTCTCGCAAACCGTGCGCGCACTCGAAGCGCAACTCGGCGTGAGGCTCTTCAATCGCACGACACGCCGCGTCGCGCTCACCGAAGCGGGCGCGCTGTTCCTCGCGCGCGTGCAGCCCGCGCTCGCCCAGATCGAGGAGGCGTTCGACGCGCTCGATGCTTCGCGCGACCAGGCCGCCGGTACGCTGCGCATCAACTTGCCGCGCGTGGCGAGCGAGCTGCTCGTGCTGCCGCATCTCGCGGAGTTCATGGAGCGCCACCCACAGATCAAACTCGAACTCGCGCTCGACGACGGTTTCGCCGATCTGGTGGGCGAGGGTTTCGACGCGGGCATCCGGCTGGGCGAATCGGTCGCGCCCGGCATGGTCGCGGTGCCGATCGGCGGCCCGATCCGTATCGCGGTGGTGGGTGCGCCGGACTACTTCAGACGTCATGCCCGGCCCGAGACTCCGGACGATCTGGCCGCGCACGATTGCCTGCATTACCGTTTCGCGACGGGCGGCGTGTACCGCTGGGAGTTTGCGCAGCCCGACGACCCGCAGCGCGTATTCGACGTGCTCACCACAGGGCGTTTCGTGACCAACGACCTGCGCACGATGGTGCGGGCCGCGGAGCAGGGCGTGGGCCTGCTGCACGTGATCGAGGACTACGTGCGGGCGCCGCTCGAGTGCGGCAGTCTCGTGCCGGTGCTGGAGGCGTGGTGCCCGTCGTTTCCGGGCTTCTATTTGTATACGGCGGGACGCGCGCAGCTACCGCCCAAGCTGCGCGTGTTCATCGACTTCTTGCGGGCCAAACGCCCGAGCGCCTGAAATCGCGCAGCCGTTTTCAGACATGTCTGATTCGGTAGCGTGCCGATCTTATTTATCTTTAAAAAGTACAGACGCGGAGGCCGCCCGGGCCCGAGCGCACCGCCCAGATCGAACCCGACCTGCGCGCCACCCATACGGCGCGAATTCACGATGAGCCACCCCGTCACCGCACCGGCCGAGACATCGGCTGACACTACGGCCACACACGCCCGCGCGAGCGAACCACTTGCGCTCGCAGACTTGCACTTCCAGGCGGGGCGAACGCGCGAGGCGTTGATCGCCTATCAGGATGTGCTCACGCAAGAGCCGCGCCACGCGCACGCGTTGCACCGCGTGGCGCTCTCTTATTTTCGCGACGGGCAACGCGACCTTGCGCGCGAATACCTGGAGCGCGCCATCAACGTGTCGCCCGAGCGCGCCGAGCTATGGGAGCATCGCGGTTTGCTGGCCGCGCTGGAGAAAGCCCACGTCGTGGCCGAAGCGTTATACCGCCGCGCGATCGCGCTCAGCGGCGGGACAGCCAGCCAGCATCGCAACCTGGCCGATGTGCTGAAGCTCGCGGGGCGCCGGGCCGAGGCGCGCATGCATTACGAGAAGGCGCTCGAATTCGATCCCACGTTGCATGACGCCATGCGTCGTCTTGCAGCGCTTTGCCTCGACGACGAACGCTTCGAAGAAGCTGTGATCTGGTCTCGCCGCGCGTACGAGTCAGGCGCTTCCCGTCTTGCCGATGGTCTCGATTTGCTGAAGGCGCTCGCTGGTCTCGGGCATGCCTCCGGGTTGAACGCGCAGATCACGCAAATGCGCGCGGCCTTCGCGCGGGACGCCGCGGCGCTCGAAAGCCTCGCTTTGCGGCTCAACGAAATCCATCGCTTCGACGCAGCATACGAGGTGGCGCTTCAGGGGCTCGCCGTCGACGCCACGCGCGGCAAGCTGCACCATTACGCGAGCTACGCCTTGAACATGCTCGGCGAGTATGCGCGCATGCGGCATCACGCCGACGAGGCGGCGCGCCTCTTGCCCGACGACGAGTCCGTGCAGTTCAACGCGGCCGTCACGATGTTGCGCGACGGCGACTTCGAGCGCGGCTGGCGGCATTACCACTGGCACGAGCGTCTGGCGTGCAACAGCACGCTGGTGCGTCCCGGTTTCGCGGAGTGGTCGGGCGAACCGGTGAGCGGGCGGCGCTTCTTGCTGGTAGGCGAGCAGGGGTTGGGCGACCAGCTTCAGTCCTTGCGCTACGCCGCGTGGCTGGAGCGCCAGGGCGCGACGGTCGACGTCTGGGTGGACAAGGCGATTGCCGACGTGGCGGCCCGCGCGCACGGCGTGCACCGGGTCTGGACCACGCTGCCGCCTGGCGCCTACGACTTCTGGAGCCGCATGTTTCGGCTTCCTGAGCATATGAAGCTGACGCTGGACAGGCTGCCGCTGGCGATGCCTTATCTCGGGGCGCCGCTCGACCTCATCGAGCGCTGGCGCGCGCGGCTCGCTGGCGGGGCGCCGCGTGGCGCGCGCAGGCTGCGCGTGGGCCTCGTCTGGGCGGGCAACCCCGATTACGAATTCGACCGCTACCGATCGCTCGCGTTACGCGTCATGCAGCCCGTGCTTGAGCGGGGCGGGGTGTCGTGGTTCTCGCTGCAAAAGGGCGCGGCGCAAAGCGAACTGGAGGCATTGCCTGCCGGCATCGACATTGCGCCGCTCGGGCGGGAAATATCGAGCTTCATGGACACGCTCGCCATCGTCCAGTCGCTCGACCTCGTGATTACCGTCGATACATCGGTCGCGCATCTCGCGGGTGCGGTGGGCGTGCCGGTGTGGATCCTGCTGCCGACCTGCACCGACTGGCGCTGGATGACGAAGCGAACCGACAGCCCGTGGTATCCCTCGGCGCGGCTTTTCAGGCAGCGCGAACTCGGGCGTTGGGATGAGGTGATCGAGGAGATGGGGGCGGCGCTCGATGCGTTGCCGCCAAAGGCGTGACGCAGTGGCCTCAGGGCGCGCTGAAAAGCAAAAAGCCCAGTCCGAAAACTGGGCTTTTGCTTGAATCCTGGTGCCGGAAAGAGGAATCGAACCCCCGACCTTCGCATTACGAATGCGCTGCTCTACCGTCTGAGCTATTCCGGCGCTGCATCAGAGAAGAAAGATTATAGGAAAGAGCCTCAGACTATGCAAGCCCTTTCTTCATCTTTTTTTATTTTTTCGCTTCGTGGTGATAGCGGGTCACGCGCTCGACCTCGTTCTTCGAGCCGAGGAACACGGCAACGCGCTCGTGCAGGCTCTTCGGCTGGATGTCGAGAATGCGTTGTTCGCCATTGGTCGCCACGCCGCCCGCCTGTTCGACGATGAACGACATCGGGTTCGCTTCGTACATCAGACGCAGCTTGCCCGGCTTCGACGGGTCACGCTTGTCCGCCGGATACATGAAGATGCCGCCGCGGTTCAGGATACGGTGCACGTCGGCGACCATCGAGGCGATCCAGCGCATGTTGAAGTTATCGCCGCGCGGGCCGTCCTTGCCCTCATTCAGCTCGCCAACGTACTTCTGCACCGGCTCATACCAGTGGCGCGCATTCGAAGCGTTGATCGCGTATTCGCGCGTGTCTTCCGGAATGCGCATGTTGCTTTGCGTGAGCACCCACGAGCCCAGTTCGCGGTCGAGCGTGAAGCAGTTCACGCCGTTGCCGGTCGTGAGCACGAGCACCGTTTGAGGGCCGTACACCGCGTAGCCGGCGGCGACCTGCTGCGTGCCGGGCTGGAGGAACGATTCTTCGGTGGCCTGCTTGCCGTCCGGGCAGCGCAGCACCGAGAAGATCGTGCCGATCGACACGTTCACGTCGATGTTCGACGAGCCGTCGAGCGGGTCGAACACGAGCAGGTATTCGCCCTTCGGGTAGTTGGCCGGGATCGGGAAGAACGTTTCCATTTCCTCCGAAGCCATCGCGGCGAGATTGCCGCCCCATTCGTTGGCGTCGAGCAGAATTTCGTTCGAGAGGATGTCGAGATTCTTCTGCACTTCGCCCTGGACGTTCTCGCTGCCGGCCGTGCCGAGGGCGTCGCCGAGCGCGCCCTTGCTGACGTTGAAGCTGATCGCCTTGCACGCGCGTGCGACGACTTCGATCAACAGGCGCAGGTCGGCGGGCAGGTTGCTGTGCTGGCGCTGCTGCTCGATCAGGTACTTGGTGAGGGTGGTGCGACGTTGCAAAGCCATTGCAGTACTCCGGATGCGCTTAGGGATGCCGCAATTCTACCCGCTCGACTGTGACCGGCCGCCGCGCAGCCGCGCAAAATAAAGCGCCGGAGCGTGCGCGGGCTTGACCGTGCGCGCTTTCGCGCGTCGGCCGGCCTGCTCGCGCCGTCAAAAATAATCACGAAAAAATGCGTAAAAAAACCGGCGCGAAGGCCGGTTGCCGGGTTGCCGGGTGATCGCGCGGCGGCTTGAACCTGCACAAGCGCGCCGCGCCTATTGTCTGATCAAGCCAGCGCTTTCTCGACGATCTCGCGCACGTCGCGCGATTTCGCCTCGGCGGCCACACGCTCCAGCGCCGCGCACATCGCGTCGCGCAGCGCGGGCGTGAAGCGGCGCCACAGTTCGAGATTGCGGGCGAGGCGCGCCGCGACTTGCGGGTTGAGCGCGTCGAGCGCGATCACCTGGTCGGCCCAGAACGCGTAGCCCGAGCCGTCGGCGGCGTGGAACTGCGCGGGGTTCGCGGCGCAGAAGCTGAAGATCAGCGAGCGGGCGCGGTTCGGGTTCTTGATGTTGAACGCGGGGTGAACCATGAGCGCGCGCACGGTTTCGATGGTCGGACGTTGCGCCGTGCCGCGCTGCGTGGCCTGGAGCGCAAACCACTTGTCGATGACGAGCGGCTCCTTTTCGAAGCGCACATAGAAGTCTTCGAGCGCCTTGCGCGCGACGTCGCCGCCGCTCGCCGCCTGGGCGTTCAGCAGCGCGGAAAGCGCCGCCGAGCGGTCGGTCATGTTGTTCGCCGCGTCGTACTGCGCCGTCGCGAGACGCACGGCTTCGGCGGAATCGTCGAGTTCCGAGAGATACGAGAGCGCGAGATTCTTCAGCCCGCGATGACCGGCCGCCTCGGGCGTCGGCTCGTATGCGCCCGGCGTGACATTGCGCTCGTAGGCCGCAAGCCATTCGGCCTTGAGCGCCGTGGCCAGTTGCTTGCGCACGAACTGACGCGCCGTGTGCACGGCGGCCGGATCGGATTGGGCCATCTGCTCGGCGAGATACGTTTCCGAAGGCAGCATGAGCGCAAGCTCGCGGAACGACGGCGAGAGCAATTCGTCGGTCAGCACGCGGTGGAAGGCATCGACGAGCGCGACGTTGATTTCGAGCGGCTGGCCGGCGGCGGCGCGGCTGGCGAGCGCGAGCAGTTCGCGCGTGGCGAGGCGCTGGCCCGCTTCCCAGCGGTTGAACGCGTCGCTGTCGTGCGCGAGCAGGAACGCGAGTTCGTCGTTGCCGTAGTCGTAGTCGACGATGACGGGCGCCGAGAAGTTGCGCAGCAGCGAGGGCAGGGGCTTGGCCGGCACGTCGGCGAACGTGAAGGTCTGCTGCGTTTCGGTGAGTTCGAGCACGCGCGTCGTACCGTGCGCGGCGGCTTCGCCTTCGAGACGCAGCGGCAGGTCCGCGCCGCCCGCGCCGATCAGGCCGATCGCAAACGGAATGTGCAGCGGGCCCTTTTGCGTTTCGCGCGCGGCGGGCGAGCCGTTGGCGTAGCCCTGCGTGAGCGTCACGCTGTAGCAGCGCGTGCCTTCGTCGTAGCTCGTCGTCACGGCGACGCGCGGCGTGCCCGCCTGGCTGTACCAGCGCTCGAACTGCGCGAGGTCGCGGCCGTTGGCGTCGGCCATCGCGTGGCGGAAGTCGTCGCAGGTCACGGCCTGGCCGTCGTGGCGCTGGAAGTACAGGTCCATGCCTTTACGGAAGCCGTCGCGGCCGAGCAGCGTTTGATACATCCGCACGACTTCCGCGCCTTTTTCGTAGACGGTCATCGTGTAGAAGTTGTTGATCTCCACGTAGCTTTCCGGGCGCACCGGGTGCGCCATCGGGCCCGCGTCTTCGGCGAACTGCATCTGGCGCAGCACGCGCACGTCCTCGATGCGCTTGGTGGCGCGCGCCGCTTCGTTCTCGTCGCCGCCCGACATCGCCGCCGAGAACTCCTGGTCGCGGAACACCGTGAGGCCTTCCTTCAGGCTCAACTGGAACCAGTCGCGGCAGGTCACGCGGTTGCCGGTCCAGTTGTGGAAGTACTCGTGGCCAACCACGGCTTCGATGTTCGCGAAGTCGACGTCGGTGGCCGTTTCCGGATTCGCGAGCACGTACTTCGTGTTGAAGATGTTGAGCCCCTTGTTCTCCATCGCGCCCATGTTGAAGTCGCTCACGGCGACGATCATGAAGCGGTCGAGGTCGAGTTCGAGGCCAAAGCGCTGCTCGTCCCAGTGGATCGAGTGGACGAGCGAGTCCATCGCATGGCGCGTCTTGTCGAGATCGTGCGGCTCGACCCACACCTGGAGCAGTTTTTCCTTGCCCGAGCCGCTCTGGATGCGCTCTTCCAGCGCCACCAGCTTGCCCGCCACGAGCGCGAACAGATAGCTCGGCTTGCGGAACGGGTCTTCCCATTTCGCATAGTGGCGACCATCGGGCAGGTCGCCCTCGGCGATCAGGTTGCCGTTCGAGAGCAGCACCGGGTAGGCGAGCTTGTCGGCGCGCAGCGTGACCGTGTAGGTCGCCATCACGTCCGGGCGGTCGAGGAACCAGGTGATGCGGCGAAAGCCTTCGGCCTCGCACTGCGTGAAGAAGTTGCCGCTCGACACGTACAGGCCCGAAAGCGTGGTGTTGGCGGCGGGGTCGCACGCGCCGGTGAGCGTGAGCTCGAAGGCGTCGGGCACGTTTTCGACCGTGAGGCCGTGCTCGTGCGCGCGCACGTTCGCGTAGGGCTTGCCGTCAATGGCCGCGCCGATGAATTCGAGCTGTTCGCCCATCAGTTCGAGATGCGCGGCGCCGGCGGCTTGTCCGGCCGCCGGATTGCGGCGCACGCGCAGTGTGCTCTTGACGACGGTGCGCTCGGGCGCGAGGTCGAACTCGAGGTCGACGGTATCGATCAGAAAAGCGGGCGGCGCGTAGTCTTCGCGGCGGATCACGGTGGGCGTGGCGGTATCGGACATGGTCTGGATAGGGGGCGCGTCAGATCGGGGTGGATCGGAGTGGCCGGCTGCCCGGGTCAGGAGAGCGCGGCGGATCGCCCCATTGTACAAAGGCTCGGGCCGCTTTGTCCGTCTGCGCCCGCGCGCTCTCGCGCGGCCCTGTGGCCCCCGAACTTTCGCGCGGCGGCGCGAGTCAGTATGATCGGGCTTCCGCGCCGGGCAATGGCCTCGCCCGGCGGACACATAATCAGGCGCGACCGGGCGACATGCGTACAAGACATGCGCACGGAATAAGCGCTGCGGCTGGATCGTATCGGAGAGAGCGGCCCCACAACTGCACTTTTCCAACCGAGGCAACACTGCTACGAGAAGACCATGATGCACGATCGATGGACCCGCCGCGCCCTCCTGATGCTGGCGGCGCTCGCCCTCACGCTTTCCGGCTGCACGACCTACGTGACGAGCCAGGTGACCGCTTTCTCCGCATGGGACGGCGGCAGCGACGCCACGCGCACCTTTGCGTTCAAACGCAGTCCCGAACAGAGCCAGAGCATCGAGCAGAGCACTTACGAGCAGTTCGTCGCCAACGGGCTCGCCATGCATGCGTTCCGCCTCGTGGCCGAGCCGCAGGCGCGCTATCTCGTGGGCCTCGCCTACGGCAGCCGCACGGACACGGTGACGGTTGCGCAGCCCGTGTTCTACAACCCCTGGCCGGGCCCGTACTGGGGGCCGTGGAATCCGTGGGGCGCGTGGGGACCGTATCAGCCCGCGTACGTGAACCAGACCTACCCGGTGTACTCGCATGCGCTCGGCATTCGCATTAGCGACAGGGCGAGCGGCAAGGAGGTCTATAACGTGACGGCGCGCACCTCGGGCGACGATCCGTCGCTCGTGCGCGTGATGCCTTTCCTCGTGCAGAGCGCGCTGGGGAATTTCCCGCTGGCCAACGGCACGGTGACCGAGGTCAAGATTCCGGTCGGCAAGAGCGGTGGCGCGCCGAACGAGACCGGTGTGCCGCCCGCGCAGGCCCCGGCGGGTGCGGGGCAGGCAAGCGCGGCGCCCGCAGGGAGCGCGCCGGCGAAGTAGGCGCTCCTGGTCGCGCCTTCCACACAGGCGCGACCGGCCGGGCGGGCCGGTGCCGTCAGCGGCGCGCGCCGTCGCGGCTGTGCACGCGTTTGCCCGCGGCGTAGGTCTCGAACACGGTGCGGTCGTCGCCCAGCAGCGCGAGGGCGAACAACAACTCCTCCAGCGATTCGGCGCGCGCGGTGCGCCGCGCGAGCAACGGCGTGGCCTGCGCATCGAGCACGACGAAATCCGCTTCGCTGCCGGGCGCGAGCGTGCCGATCTTGTCGGCGAGATCGAGCGCCTGCGCCGCGCCCGCCGTCGCGAGCCAGAACATGCGCGTGGCCGTGAGGTGATGGCCGCCCATGCGCGCCACCTTGTGCGCTTCGTTCATCGTTTGCAGCATCGAGAACGAGGTGCCGCCGCCCACGTCGGTGGCGAGCGTCACGGGCATCGACGACGCGCCCGCCTTGTCGAAGTCGAACAGGCCACTGCCGAGGAACAGGTTCGAGGTCGGGCAGTGCGCGGCGACCGTGCCGGTGTCCGCCATGCGGCGGCGGTCTTCGTCGTCGAGCCAGATGCAGTGGCCGTACACGGCGCGGCGGCGCAACAGGCCGTAGTGATCGTAGACGTCGAGATAGCTGCGATGGCCCGGAAACAACTCCTTGACCCACTTCACCTCGTCCGGGTTTTCGGCCACGTGGCTCTGGATGAAGATGTCCGCATGCGCTTTCGCGAGCGCGCCGCACGCTTCGAGTTGCGCTTCGGTCGACGTGGGCGCAAAGCGCGGCGTGAGCGCGTACATCTGGCGCCCGCGGTTGTGCCAGCGGCCGATCAACTCGGCGCTGTCGTCGTAGCCCGTTTGCGGCGTGTCGCGCAGGAACTCGGGGCAATGGCGGTCCATCAGCACCTTGCCTGCGACCATGCGCAGGTTCTTCGCCTCGCTTGCGGTGAAAAGCGCGTCGGCCGACTGCTTGTGCACGGTGCAGTAGACGAGCGCCGTGGTCGTACCGCAGGCGAGCAGTTCGTCGACGAAAAAGCGCGCCGTATCCTGCGCCACCGCTTCGTTTTCGAAGCCGCGCTCGGTCGGGAACGTGTAGGTGTCCAGCCACGGCAGCAGACCCGGCGCGGGCGAGGCGATCATGTCCGTCTGCGGGTAGTGGATGTGCGTGTCGATGAAGCCCGGCACGATCAGCTTGTCGCGCAGGTCGTGGACCGTCGCGCCGTCGCTCACACGCGACTTGAGCGCGGACCACGCGCCCGAGGCGACCACGTGGCCGTCTTCGACGATCACGACGCCGTCTTCGTCAAAGACAGCGGCGTCGGACGATTGCGCAGGGTCGCCGGTGAACGTCAACAGTTTTGCGCGGTAAGCCGATTGAGTCATGGGAACTTCGTCTCCGATAAATTCAGGTAGTCGTCCAGTGCATGCCCCGCATGGCGCGCGCCGCTCCTGAAAACGCAGCGCGCGAGGACCCACGGCCCGGCGCTCGCGCGCCGGGCCGGATTCGTGTGACAGCCCGTGCTGGGGCTTGCTGTGCGGACGAGTCCGCGTTTGGGTCGGCGCTTTACGTCACGCTGTCCGTGACGCTTTATGCCGTTGCGCGATTCCAGTTCGCGTCGAGTTTCGCGATCAGCGCGGCGCGTTCTTCGGGCGTCACGAACGAGGCCTCGAAGCCGTTGCGCAGGATCGTGTACACCTCGTCGCTGTCGAGCTTGAGTGCTTCGATGATCGCGCGGTAGTTCTCGTTGACGTAGCCGCCGAAGTACGCGGGGTCGTCGGAGTTGACGGTCACCGCCACGCCCTTGTCGAGCAGCGCCTTGAGCGTGTGTTGCGTCATGTCGTCGAACACGCACAGCTTGGTGTTCGAAAGCGGGCACACGGTGAGCGCCACGCGCGTGTCGGCCAGACGCGTGACGAGCGCCGCGTCTTCGATGCTGCGCACGCCGTGATCGACGCGATCGACCTTGAGCAGATCGAGCGCCTCATAGATGTACGAGGGCGGGCCTTCCTCGCCCGCGTGCGCGACGAGCTTCAGGCCCATCGCACGCGCCTGCTCGAACACGCGCTCGAATTTCGAAGGCGGATGGCCGCGCTCGGACGAATCGAGGCCCACGCCGATGAGGCGCGCATAGCGCGCGAACAGCGGGCGCGCGGCTTCGAAGGTGGCGAGCGCATCGGCTTCGCTCAGGTGGCGCAGGAAGCACAGGATCAGCTTGCTCGTGAGGCCGCGCTTTTCGGCGTCGGCGAGCGCGCGATCGATGCCCGCGACCACCGTTTCGATCGCCACGCCACGCTCGGTGTGCGTTTGCGGGTCGAAGAAAATTTCGGTGTGCACGACGTTGTCAGCGAGCGCGCGCTCGCAGTACGCCATCGTCATGTCGTAGAAGTCCTGCTCCGTGAGCAGCACGCTCGCACCTGCGTAGTAGATGTCGAGGAACGATTGCAGGTCGGTGAATGCGTAGGCCGCGCGCAGCGCCTCGATCGAGTCGTAGGCGAGCGTCACGTTGTTGCGCTGGGCGAGTGCGAAGATCAGCTCGGGTTCGAGCGAGCCTTCGATGTGGATGTGCAACTCGGCCTTCGGCGCGTTGGCGGCCTTTTCGACGAGCGCGCTTGCGTTGGCAGCGGCGTTATTGGTGTTGGCGGTGGTCGTGATCGTCATGGTCGGTTCGATTCGCTTATGGGTTCATCAGTGTGTGACATCACGCGCGATGGGTTGCAGATTCGGATGCGGTTGCGCTCGCCAGCTTCGCGGCCTCGATCGCCTGGAGCAGTTGCGCGGCGGCCGAGACCGCGATCACTTCGGGCGACTTGTCGACGATGCCGTCCACGCCGAGCGGGCAGTTCATGCGCGCGATCTGCATGGGGTCGATGCCGCGCGCGGCGAGCCGGTGCTCGAACTGCTTGCGCTTCGTGTGCGAGCCGATCATGCCGAAGAACACGAAGTCGCCGCGGCGCAGGATGCGCTCGGCGAGATCGAGATCGCGCGAATGATCGTGCGTCATCACGATGAAGCTCGTGCCGGGCGGGGCCGTATCGACGGCTTCGTCGGGCGCATCGTTGGCGTCGATCGCGACATTCGGCGCGTTGAGCAGCGCGAACGCCTCGGGCGTCGGAAACGCGGCGTCGCGCTCGTCGACCCACAGCACGCGGCAGGGCAGCGTGCCGAGCACGCGCACGAGCGCCGCGCCCACGTGACCCGCGCCGAACAGCACCACGGGGAAGTCGTTCGGCGCGATGGTCTCGGTGAGAAGCGTCGTGCCGCCGGTTTCCCACAGGAGGCAATCCGGCGCCTGCGCGGCCGGTTCCGGCTCGCTGAGCATGACCGCGTCGGTCGCGGCGGCCGCCGAGGTCGCCGCGGCATGGCCTTCCGGGCTCCCGTTGCGCGAGGAGCGGAATGATACGCTACGCACGGTCGATGCGCCCGTCGCGAGCCGGCGCGCGAGCGTGGCGATCCAGCCGAGGTCGGCCACGTCGAGGCGCTCGAACGCGAGCACCACGGCGCCGCCGCAGCACTGGCCGAGGCTCGGCCCGAGCGCGAGCCGCTCCAGGCGCCGCGCATGCGGCGTGCGCATGCCGTCGCGCAGCACCTGGCGGGCGATCTCGATGGCCTTCCATTCGAGGTGGCCGCCGCCTATCGTGTGGCGGGCCGCTTCGCGCGTGACGATCATCTTCGTGCCGGCCTCGCGCGGCGCCGACCCTTCGACGCGCGCGACGGTGACCAGCACCGCGGCGTCGCCGTGCGCGAGCAGTTGCTGCAAATCGGAAAGCCAGGCTTGCATCTGGCGGTTCTCCCTACAGGGCGGCACGTTCTGGCAGGTGCCGCCGGTTAATCTGAATCACTGCGCTGAATCACTGCGCTGAATCACTGCGCTGAATCACTGCGCGTGATCGCGCTCCTTCACGGTTGGAGTGCGCGGCGCTCCGGCGGTTCGCTCGCTTGCAGCGCCTTCAACGCGTCGAGCGCGTCCAGAATCGCTTCGGGCGTTGCGGGCGCGCGCAGCGGCGCGGCCTCGCGCGCTTCTGGCACCGCCGCGCCCACGGCGTCGCGAATCGCGAGAAATACCGAGAACGGCAAAAGCAGGGGCGGTTCGCCCACGGCCTTCGAGCGAAACACGCTCGGTTCGACATTGTCGTTGCCGCCGTCGCGATAGAGCTGCACGTGAAATGCCTCCGGCGTGTCGCTCACGGCCGGAATCTTGTACGTGGAAGGTGCGTGCGTCATGAGCCGTCCGTCGCCGTTCCACCAGAGCTCCTCGGTCGTGAGCCAGCCCATGCCCTGAATAAAGCCGCCTTCCACCTGGCCGAGATCGATGGCCGGATTGATCGACTGGCCCGCATCGTGCAGCAAGTCGGCGCGCACGAGCTTCCATTCGCCCGTGAGCGTGTCGACGACCACCTCGGACACCGCCGCGCCATAGGCGAAGTAGTAGAACGGGTGGCCGGTGAGCGTGCGCGCGTCCCAGTGCACCTTGGGCGTGGCGTAAAAGCCGTCGGACCACAGTTGCACGCGCTTGAGATACGCGAGTTCGACGAATTCGCCAAACGCAATCGCGCTGCCGTTCGCGCGCACCTGGCCGTCTTCGAACCTCACGTCCTCCGGCGCGCCGCCGTACTGCGCGGCCGCGAACGCCGCGAGGCGCGCGCGGATCGCAAGCGCAGCGTCCTCCGCAGCCTTGCCGTTCAGGTCGCTGCCGGTGGAGGCCGCCGTCGCCGACGTGTTGGCCACTTTCGACGTATCGGCGGCGCTCACGCGCACGCGTGCGAGCGGCAAACCGAGCGTGCCCGCCACGACCTGCGCGACCTTGGTGTTGAGCCCCTGGCCCATTTCGGTGCCGCCGTGATTCACGAGCACGGAGCCGTCGCGGTAGACGTGCACGAGCGCGCCCGCCTGGTTCAGATGCGGCACGTTGAACGAGATGCCGAACTTGACCGGCGTGAGCGCGATGCCGCGCTTGAGCACCGGGCTCGCGCGGTTGTACGCGGCCAGGGCCGCGCGGCGCTCGCCATAGCGGCTCGACGCGAGCAACGCGTCGGTGAGCGGCGCGAGCACGTTGTCCTCCACGCGCTGGCCGTAGGGCGTGACGTCGCGCTCGCCGATGCCGTAGTAGTTCGCGCGCCGCACGTCGAGCGGATCGCGGCCGAGCGCCTTCGCGATCTCGTCGAGCATCACCTCCATCACGAGCGCGCCCTGCGGGCCGCCAAAGCCGCGAAACGCCGTGTTCGACTGCGTATTCGTCTTGCAGCAAAGCGCGACGATTTCGACGTCGGAGAGATAGTAGGCGTTGTCGAAGTGGCAGACCGCGCGCGTGGCGACCGCGCCCGAGAGGTCGGCGGAATAGCCCGCGCGCAGCGCGATCTCGACGCGCGCGCCCACGAGGCGGCCGCCGTCGTCGTAGCCCGCTTCGTACGCATAGCGCGCGTCGTGGCGCTTGCCGGTGATCATGAAGTCGTCGTCGCGGTCGGCGCGCAGCTTCACGGGCCGTTGCAGCGTGTGCGCGGCAAGCGCCGCGACGCATGCGAACAGCGCCGACTGCGATTCCTTGCCGCCGAAACCGCCGCCCATGCGTCGGCATTCGCAGATCACACGATGCGCGGGCCAGCCGAGCAGATGCGCGATGACCTGCTGCATTTCGCTCGGGTGCTGCGTCGAACTGTAGACGAGCATGCCCGTTTGTTCCTGCGGCAGCGCGTAAGCGACCTGGCCTTCGAGATAGAACTGCTCCTGGCCGCCCACGGTGAACGTGCCCGCCAGACGATGCGGCGCAGAGGCGATGCGCTCGTTCGGCGCGCCGCGCACGAGACGCAGCGGCGGCAGCACGTAATGCTGGCGCTTGCGTGCTTCGTCGATGGTGAGCACCGGTTCCAGCGGCTCGTAGCGCACCACGTCTTCGCTGGCGGCGAGCGCAGCGGCGCGGCGCGCGAGTTCGTGGGTCGTCGCGACCACCGCGAACACGGGCTGCCCCAGGTATTGCACCACGTCGGTCGCGAGCACCGGATCGTCGTGGATCACCGGTCCGCAGTCGTTGGCGCCGGGAATGTCGGCGGCGCTCAGCACGGCCAGCACGCCCGGCGACGAGCGCACGCGTTCGAGATCGAGCGCGACGATGCGCGCGTGCGCATGGCGCGCGAGGCCGATCGCCGCGTGCACCGTGCCGTGCAGTTCGGGGATGTCGTCGGTGTAGCGCGCCTCGCCGCTCACGTGCGCTTCGGCCGATTCATGCGGCAGCGGCGCGCCGAGCGCGCATTCGCGGGCAGGTTCGGTGCCTGGCGCACTGCCGTGCTCCGGGCGCATGACGAGCGGTTCGGCCTCGTAGTTCATGGCGTGCCTCCGGCGGCTGCCGCCGTGTCGTCGTCCTCGCCCTCGGCGAAGGCGAACGCGTTGACGTCGCACAGCGCGAGCGGCGCGTCATCGCGCGTTTCGAGCCAGCAGCGCCACAGCAGGTTGCGCGCGACCTTCAGGCGATACGCGCTGCTCGCGCGCATGTCGGTGAGCGGCTGGTAGTCGGTGGCGAGCGCATCCATCGCGCGCTGCGCGCTGTGGTCGTCCCAGGGCGCGCCGGTGAGCACGGCCTCGGCGTGCGCCGCCCGTTGCGGCACGGCCGCCATGCCGCCGTAGGCCACGCGCGCGCTGGCGATCGAGCCGTCGTCGCGCACGTCGAGCGCAAACGCCGCGCACACCGCCGAAATGTCCTGGTCGTAGCGCTTCGAGACCTTGTACGTGCGAAAGCGCAGCGTCGGCGCGGGCCGCGGCACACGGATTGCCTCGACGAATTCGCCCGCTTCGAGCGCGTTCTTTTGATAGCCGGTGTAGAACGCCGCGAGCGACAGCGTGCGCACGCGCGCCGCGCGGCGCAGCACGAGCGTGGCGTCGAGCGCGAGCAGCGCGGGCATCGAGTCGCCGATCGGCGAGCCGTTCGCGACATTGCCGCCGAGCGTGCCCGCATTGCGGATCGGCAGCGAGGCAAAGCGCGCCCACAGTTCAGCGAGTTCGGGGTAGTCGGTGGCGAGCGCCGCATAGGCTTCTTCGAGCGGGACGGCCGCGCCGATCGATATCGTCTGCGCGTCGCGCCCGATCGTCCTGAGCTCCGCGACGTTGCCCGTATAGATGAGGTCGCCCAGATCGCGGAACTGCTTCGTGACCCACAGGCCGACGTCGGTGCTGCCCGCGAGCACGCGCGCCTCGGGGTGCGCGGCGCGCAGCGCGGCAAAGGCGTCGAGCGTGCGCGGCGCGTAAAACGTGCTTTCGCCGGACGCGGCGCCACGCACATCCGGCCCGCGATATTCGAAGGTGCCGGGCCGTTGCAGCGCGCGCAGTTGCGACTCCACGCGCGCGCGGTCCAGCGCCACGCGCGGGTGACAGGTTTCGTCGAACATGCGCAGCGCGGCGTCGACGATCGGCCGGTAGCCGGTGCAACGGCACAGGTTGCCCGAGAGCGCCTGAGCGATTTCGTCGCGACCGGGTAGCCCCGCGCCCGCAGGCTGGTTCTCGTAGAGCGCCCACATCGACATCACGAAACCCGGCGTGCAAAAGCCGCACTGCGAGCCGTGGCAATCGACCATCGCCTGCTGGACGGGGTGCAGCGCGCCGTCAGGCTGACGCAGGTCTTCCACGGTGTAGAGCGCGCGGCCGTCCAGGGTGGGCAGGAACTGGATGCAGGCGTTGACCGCCTTGAGCGCGAGACGGCCTTCGTCATCGAGCTCGCCCACGACGACCGTGCACGCGCCGCAGTCGCCTTCGGCGCAGCCTTCCTTGGTGCCGCAGGCGCGCAGATCCTCGCGCAGGTGCTGAAGCACGGTGCGCGTGGGGGGCAGGTCGCGCACTTCGTGCACGGCGCCTCGGTGGAGGAAGCGGATGGTTTGCGTTGTCATGGTGAACCCGGGGACATTGCGGATCAGGCGCGCGTTACGAGAGGGGCGCGCCAAAGCCGGCCTCGCGCACGTAGATCGCCATCCAGTTCCGAAGATAGCACCGCTCGCGTCGCGAAAGTATTTCCCCCGCAAGATGTGGGTTATGTGATTTGGATCATGACGCCGCGACGCGACGACGCACGGTTTAGCACGCTTTGATGCGGGAATTGTGCCGTGCGGGACGGGATCGTGCGCAGGTCGAGCGCGATTTGCGGGCGACGCGCAAAGCTGTCGCGCAGGCGGGGATGACGCGCCACCGCATGGCCGGGTGGCGGGCGGAGAAAGGGGCGCATGGCGCCCCCCGGGGACGTTTTAGCGGCGGATGCCGGGCCAGGACACCTGGCGGCGCCGGTTGCGCCACAGGCTCGCGATCACGGCAAGGAACGCGATGACGAATGCGAGCAGCGACCACATGGGGATGGTGAGCCCCAGCGTGGGCGCGTACGTGGTTTCGCACAGACCCTGCACCTTGAACACGCCGGGCAGCCAATGCGCGGGCGGCAATCCGTCGATGATGGGTTGCAGCGTGTCGAAGCCGCAGCTGAAGCTCGGGAACGCCTGCACCCAGACGAGCCGCGCGGCCGCGATCGCGCCGCCGAGCGCCGACAGCGCGACGAGCGCTTCGAGCACGCGCACGCCGCTCCAGCTCGTCATGCGCGCACCGAGGAAGGCGAAAACCGCAATCAGGATGAGGAAGTAGCGCCCGAGGATGCACAGCGGGCAGGGGTCCTGGTGCTCGGCATACTGGAAGTAGAGTGCGCCGGCCAGCAGCGCGAGGCAGATTACGCCAAGGAGGACCAGGAGGCGGCGCTCGCGGCGCAACAGCGCGTTATCGTCGTTCATGTGGCTCGTTCGTTCGGGTTGTCTTGGCGCAGCGCGAGAGTCGCTGCGACGGCGTGACGGGATTCTAGCGCGAAGGTTGCGCGCGGCGCGGACGTGTCCTTGCTCGCGCGCAGGGGTTGACTGCGCTGCATGGACGCGGGTCAGCGCAGCGGCGCGAGCACTGCCTCGACGCCGCGGCCGATGGCGAGCAGCGCGTCGTCGTGGCCGGGCGCGGCGGCGAGCATCAACCCGACCGGCGCCGCGCCATAGTGGTGGCACGGCAACGAGAGTGCGCAGCTATCGAGAAAGTTGAACGCGCTCGGGTTGCGCAGCACGAGCGCGTTGGTGCGTGCGAAGACCTCGTCGTCGGCGGCGAGCGGTGCGGCGGGCGGTGGCGCGATCGGCACGGTCGGTGCGATCACGGCGTCGAAGCGCGACCAGAGCGTGGCCTGCGCTTCTTCCATCATGGCCGCGCGCGCGGCGACGAGATCCAGATAATCGGCGGCCGTGGCGCTCTCGCCCCTCAGGATGCGCACCAGCACGCGCGGGTCGTACTGGTCGCGATGCTTCGCAATCCACTCGCGATGCCACGCATAGGCCTCCATCGGCGAGAAGCCGATGCGGTTGATCTCGCCAAGGCGCTCGAAGGCGGCGAAGCGGACTTCGCTCACGATCGCGCCGGCCGCGTCCAGATGCTTGAGCGCCGTATCGATCGTTTCCGCGACTTCGGGGTCCACGCCGTCGGTCACATAATTGGTGAGCACGCCAAGGCGCACGCCCTCCAGGTGGCGCGCGGCCGGCACGTTCGGCGCGAGCCCCGCGAGCAGGCGGTCCACGAGCGCGCAGCACGCCACCGTGTTGCCGATCGGGCCAAACGAGTCGAGCGTGGGCGAGAGCGGCACGCCGCCCGTTTTCGGAATGCGGGCGGCAGTGGGTTTGAAGCCCGTCAGGCCGCAGAACGCGGCGGGAATGCGAATGGAGCCGCCCGTGTCGGTGCCGAGTGCGACGGCGGCCATGCCGTCCGCGACCGAGGCTGCCGCGCCCGAGGACGAGCCGCCCGCCACCCGCGCGTCGCCTGCCACGCCGCGGTGCCAGGGCGAGAGCGGTGTGCCGTAGTGCGGATTCAGCCCGAGCCCCGAGAACGCGAATTCGCTCATGTTCGTGCGCCCGACCAGCACCGCGCCCGCATGGCGCAGCCGCGCGACGGCGGCGGCGTCCTCCTTGGCGGGCGCCGCATTCGCGAGCGCCGTGGAGCCCGCGCGCGTGACTTCGCCCGCCACGTCGAACAGATCCTTCACCGAGACGGGAATGCCCGCGAGCGGCGACAGCACGGTGCCGGACGCGCGCAGGCGGTCGTGCGCGTCGGCGGCGGCGCGCACGCGTTCGGCGTCGACGTGCGTGAACACGGTCGCGCCCTGGCCGGCCGGGTCGGCAATGCGTTCGAGCGCGGTTTCGGCGAGCGCGCGGCTCGTCGTGCGGCCCGCGGCGAGATCGGCGGCGAGCTGGGCGAGGGGAGGGAACGGGGAGAAAGCGGGAGCGGTGGTCATGGCGGCGGAAGACTCGGTCAATGCGCGGCGGCGCGCTGCGCGAAGGTCGGCGGAGCAGAACGGGCAGGCCGCCGGCGCAAGGCGCCGAGGGCGGACGGCGCCTGCAAGGGTCGCATCATTGTAGGTCGGCTTTTTTCCTTGCGGGCGATTTGGCTCGCGCCACGCATCAGGTAACATGCGGAGATTCGATAGCTATTTGTAAGGATAGACCTTCATGCATCAGGGAATCGGCTTCATTCAGGATCTGGCAGTCGTGATGGCGCTCGCGGGCGTCGTCACCGTGCTGTTTCATCGCCTGAAGCAGCCGGTCGTGCTCGGCTATATCGCGGCGGGCGTGATCATCGGGCCGTACACGCCGCCGTTCCAGCTCATCCACGACGAGCAGACCATCCAGACGATGGGCGAACTGGGCGTGGTGTTCCTGATGTTCTCGCTCGGCCTCGAATTCAGCCTGCGCAAGCTGTTCCAGGTGGGCGCGACCGCCATCGTCGCGGCGCTCTCGGAAATCGTGCTGATGTTGTGGCTCGGCTACGAGATCGGCCGCGCGTTCGGCTGGGCCACCATGGATTCGCTGTTCCTCGGCGCGATCCTCGCCATCTCTTCGACGACCATCATCGTCAAGGCGCTCGCGGACCTCGGCGTGAAGCGCGAACCGTTCGCGCAGCTCGTGTTCGGCATCCTGATCGTCGAGGACATTCTCGGCATCGCGATGCTCGTGCTGCTGGGCGGCATTGCGCAAACGGGCGAGCTGTCGCCCGGCATCGCGCTCATCACGCTCGGCAAGCTGCTGCTGTTCATGCTGGTGTCGCTTCTCGCGGGCATCCTGATCGTGCCGCGCGTGCTCGGCTATATCGCGCGCGTGGGCAACGACGAGATGCTGCTCGTCTCGGTGCTGGGCTTTTGCTTCGGCTTCTGCCTGCTCGTCGTGAAGCTCGACTATTCGATCGCGCTCGGCGCGTTCCTGATCGGCGCGATCATGGCGGAGTCGCGCCATCTGCATCGCATCGAGCATCTGGTCGCGCCGTTGCGCGACGCGTTTTCCGCCATCTTCTTCGTGACGATCGGGCTCATGCTCAACCCGCTGGTGCTGGTCGATTACGCGTGGCCGATCGCCGTGATCTCGATTGCCGTGGTGCTCGGCAAGCTCGTCTCGTGCGGACTCGGCACCTTTCTCGCGGGCCGCGACGGCCGCACCGCGATGCGCGTGGGCATGACCGTCTCGCAGATCGGCGAGTTCTCGTTCATCATCGCCTCGCTCGGTCTCACGCTGAAGGTGACGAGCGGGTTCCTCTATCCGATCGCCGTGACGGTTTCGGCCATCACGACGCTCACCACGCCTTACCTGATTCGCATTGCCGATCCGCTCTCGCAGCGTCTTGCGCGCGCCATGCCGCCCGCCGTTTCGAACGTGTTCGGCATGTACAGCCAGTGGCTGCGCTGCCTCGTGCCGCGCTCCGAAGGCCCCACGATCTTTTCGCTCACGAAGCGCATCGTCGTGCAGATCGCCGTGAATCTCGCGCTCGTTTCGGCCATCTTCATCGGCGTGTCGTATGGCGCGCGCTATGCGGGGCCGTTGCTCGCGCACTGGATTGCCGACGAGCGCATTCAGCGCGTCGTGCTCTGGAGCGCCGCGCTCGTGCTCGCGATGCCGTTTCTCGTGGCCGTGTGGCGCAAGACGCAGTCGCTCGCGCTGCTGCTCGCCGAAGTGAGCGTGCAGCCGGAGAAGGCGGGGCGCTTCACGCGCGCGATCCGTCATGTGATTGCGGAGCTGGTGCCCGTGGTCTCGATGTTCGGCGTGTTCCTGCTCGTGGCTGCGCTCTCGGGCACGATCCTGCCGCCCACCGGCTTCCTCGTTGGCGTGCTGGTGTGCGCGGCGGCGCTCACCATGCTGCTGTGGCGCTGGTGCGTGAAGATCCACGCGTCGATGCAGATCGCGTTGCGCGAGACCTTCGACGAACGGCCGGATGCCTGAACGGACGGCGCGCGCCTCGTGCGCGCGCCGAAGCGGCCGCCGGTGTGACCGGATGTGAGCAATTGTGTGCGGGGGTGGCGGCCGCGTGCGGTGCGAAGGATAATCGAACCCTGTTCATTCGTTCGCGCGCCGCGCGCCTGACCCCACGTCATGAGCGAAAACAAATCAGACCGCCCCGAGGTTCCTGACGGCGCAAGCCGTCCCGCCGATGCCGGTCCTGCCGGCGCCCCCTCGTCGTCGACGCCTCCGGCCGCCGGTTCGCCGGGCGCCTCCGGCGCTTCCTCTGCTTCTTCTTCCGCTTCGCCTCCACCTTCACCCTCTGGTTCGACTTCCGAGTCGACCTCCGGGGAGGCCGCGCAGCGCGCTTCGACCGACGCCCCCACCAGCGCCTCGACAGTCACGCCGAGCGCGGGGGCGCCGGCGGCGGCCACGCCGGGCGAGTTGCCGGAGCACGCGCCGGCCGGCGCCGCGCCGCGCTTCCCGATCGGCGAAGCCAGCGGTGCCGGCGCCTCCGCGCCCGCGCCGACCGGGCAAACGGAGCCCGCAAGCGCGGCCGGGGCCGCAGCGGCTTCGACGCCGCCGCGCGCCGGGGCGGCGCCAGCCGGGTTTGGCCAGGCGCCCGACTTCACGGCGCAGCATCCGCCGCCGCCCGGCGCCATTCCGCCCGAGCCGCCGCGTTACCTGCGCGCGAGCGATTCGGCGTGGGCCGTGTTCGGCCGCATCATCGCCGCGCGCGCGCGGCAACTTTTCGACCGGGCGGGGCAACGCATCACGCAGCGCACGCTGCGCATTGGCGTCTCCGCGCGGATCTTCCATCCGGAGCCGGGCGCGCAAGGCTTGCGCGGCAAGACGCTGCAATACCTGGAGGAGTCGATTGCGCACTGGGTGATGTCGCGCGACGTCATCGTGTTCATGATTCCGACGGTCGGCCATCAGGGCATGCTGCATCCGAGCAATATCCGCTTGCGCGATTACGCGAAGCATCTCGACGGCCTGCTGTTGCAAGGCGGCGCCGACGTGTCGCCGCAGACCTACGCCGAGGTGTCGCCGCGCCCCGAGTGGCCGGGCGACCGCGTGCGCGACATGTACGAGCTCGAACTGCTGCATGAGTTCGTCGAATCGGGCAAGCCGGTGCTGGGCGTGTGCCGCGGCTGCCAGCTCATCAACGTGGCGTTCGGCGGCACGCTCTATCAGGACATCGCCAGCGACGTGCCGATGGCCGGCGTGCACGTGAGCGAACACTACGACCAGCATCGCCACGCGATCACCTTCCCGGAGGGCTCGACGTTCGCGAGCATGTTCCCTGGGCGGCGTGAAGCGATCGTCAACTCGATCCACCACCAGGCAGTCCGCAGTCTTGGACGCGACCTGACCGTCGAAGCCGTCTCGGCCGGTGACGGCCTCATCGAGGCGGTGCGCTACCGGCGCGCGCCGTTCGTGGTGGGCGTGCAGTGGCACCCCGAGTTCCATCGTGCGGGCGGCCCGGAGTTGCTCGACTGCACGCCGCTGCTCGATACCTTCCTGCGATCGGCGCGCGAAACGCGCTTCTAGTCGCAAACCCATCGTTGGTCCGGCCGCGCGCAGCCTGCGCGCGGCCCGCCACGGTTCGCTCCCTCGTCGCTGTCCTACGCAGCCTGGATCCTTTCCGTTCTGGTTCGGTGTCCTTCCTACATAGGAATCGTCCGAATCTTGTGCTTCTCCGGCTTATCCAAATTTAAACGTCGTTTTTGAGATTTTCTCGCGGCGATAATGAAGGGTTACTGAGAATCCCGAATGGAACAGGCAGGTATGAAGCATTCAATCGCGTTGCGTCGTGTGATGCTCAGCGCCGCGGCGCTCATGCTCTTGCAGCAGGGGGCAGCGGCCTGGGCGGGCATGCCGGACGATGCGGGCAGCATGGCCGCCGCGTCCGGCGCGGCAGACGAACGTGCGCCGCTGGCGGGCAGCCGTCCGTCGCTTGGCAGTCTCACGCCGCAACCGGCCGGCGCGCTGCTGCCTGCGGGCGAGCCCGACGAGCAGGCCAGTGCCGGCGCAGCCCAGGGCGATGTCGCCACCCTGATGCAGCTCATCCACGACTCGCAGCTCATCGAACTGCGCACGACCTATAACGCGAGCTACGGCGCAAGTCTCTTTTTCTACCCGTCGGAGATGACGTACTACGTCGTGCTGTTTCAGGACAAGCATTTCTGGCGCGTGATCCGTTCGCAGGACGAAGCACGTTCCGAGGCGATCTACGCCGACTTCGTCCGGCAGACCGCGCAGCTCGCCGACGTCGAAATCCGGCGCACGCAACTGGAGGCCCAGAAGGCGTTTATCGAACACGTGATCGCGTTGTCCGAGGAGCGCGCACGCCGCCTTCAGGCCGACCTTGCCATTGCGCGAACGCAACAGGCGCGCGTGGACGATTACCAGCGCCAGGTGCAGGGCGACGCAACCGCGCTCAATGCGCAGAAGGCCCAGGCCCAGGCGCAATTGCTCGATTTGCAGCGCCAGGTGGACGCATTGCAACGCGCGACGGAGGCGGGCTTGCCGGGCGCGAGACGCTAGGCGGCGGGGCGGCTTCGCCCCGCATTTCCCGCAGTGTTTTCCCCTTGCTGGCTACGCGCTCGACGCGCGGCGCACAAAAAAGCCCGGTACGAAGCCGGGCTTTTTCGTTTCTGGCGGGGGCTTACTTCGCGAACCGGTCCGGCACCTCGGTCACGCGACGCTGCGAAACGTGGTTGACCCAGTCAGTGCTGTCGGCCGCCACGGTCGGGCGGTTCGCCGCGCGCGGCGTTGCGTACGTGTTCGCGTACGTGAGGACGGAGGCGTATTCGTCGACGGGATTCGCGCTGGATTGCCGGGGCGAATAAACCTGCGCTTGCGAGTACGAGCCGCGCGAGCGTTGTGTCGTGACGGGCGAAGCTTCGCGATACGGGGCGAATTCATGTGCGCCGTGACGCAGGCTCGTGCCGCGCCCGGCAACGCGTTGACCGGCGGCGCGTTTGAGCGCACGGTCGTTGCCGAGCTTTTCGCGTTGAACCAGCCTGGCGGGTGCCGCCGTTTTTGCTTGTGGCTGTACGCTGAAGTCGCGCTGTGCGCGTGCCGCGGCGCTCGCTGGCGGCGCTTTGCGCTCGCTGGCGGTGATCGGCAACGCAATAGTCGACGCCGGCGCGATCGCGGTAGACGACGCGGTTTTGGGCGCAGGCGCGGTCGCGATAGACGACGCGATTTTGGGTGCAGGCGCGGTTGCGGGTTGGGTTGCGGCGGCCTGAGGCGCCGTGCCGCCCGCGACGGCGTGATCGTGTTCGGCGCGAGCGTCCGCCAGACGTTGCGCGGCGTCATGCCCCGCGCTCGCGTTGGCGTGCGAGTCCGCCTTGCTGGATGCGGTTTGCGTTCCGGAAGGCGTGTGACTCGCGACGATCCAGGCGAGCAACGCCGCACTCCCAATTGCGACGGCGCCGCCAGTGAGCTTGCGGCGCTCGAAGGGCGGCGTGGCCTGACCGGTGGCGGCGGACGTACGCTGCGCGTGGCCGGCGCGCGCGGCCGTGGCGCGGGCGGGTTCGGGTGCAACCGGCGCGGCAACAGGCGCGGGCGGCATCGGAACGGGAATGCGAAGGTGGTCCCACCGGGCGGCTGCGCGAAAGGCTTCGACGCTCAGGCACACCGTACGCATGATGGCGGCGTAGAGCGCGCGCAGCTCGGTGCGCAAGCTGAAGTGTGGCGCGGTCAGCGCCCATTCCTTGCCGAACGAGGCCGGCAGGCGGGCAAGCGGACGAATATGCGGCAGCGCGAGCGTACCTTCGACCTGAACGAACGGAATGGTTGACATCGATTTCTCGCAGCCCCGGCGGTGGCGACGGCGCCGGGTGGCAATGTCATCAGCGGCGCACGCAGATGGGTCGCCTACGGCGCGCAGCATGAAAACAAACAGATGTCGCACATCATGGCGGCGCCCTTCCGGCCGTTCTATCGGAATTGTCTTAAAACGCTCCCAACCTTGTTGAGTACGGGGTGCGGCGGCCAGGCGCGCCGCCGCATGCGCCATTACATGGCGTCGAGGCGGTAGATGTAGCGCAGCGCCGTGATGTCGATGCCACCCATGTGGTCGGGCTCCGAACCGGAATAGGTCCAGCCCTGCCGTTCGTAGAACGCGATCGCGGGCGTGTTGCCGTCGAGCACGTACAGATAGAGCTGGGCTTCGCCCTGGGCGCGCGCCCAGTCCTGCGCCGCGCGCATGAGGCGCTTGCCCACGCCGATGCCCTGATGCGCGGGCAGCGCGTGGAGATTGTCGAGCAGCACGCCCCAAGGCGAGCCCGGCTGGCGTTCGACGCAAACGAAGCCGACCGGCGTGCCCGTCGACAGCTCGGCGATCAGGACGAGGCGGCGCTCGCCGCCGGGCGCTTCCATGCGCGCGCGCCAGTAAGCGGCGCGCTCGGCGTCGACTTCGCGCTCGAGGAAAGCGCTGGGCAGCAGGGCGCGATAGGTGGCCTGCCAGCTTGCCGAGTGCATGGCGGCGAGCAATGGAGCATCGGCGACAGTGGCCGGGCGCAATGTCAGGGTGTGCGCTTGAGTCATGCGGACGGGTGACGTCTGGGCGTCTGAAACAGGGCGCGCGTCGGGGGCCGTGCGCCGGGCCCTACCGCGTCCTATTGTGCCCCATCCGGAAGCCATCGCGGCGCGTTTGCCCGAAAGGAAAGAAAATCGAATGATTATTGAAGTGGAAGTGAAAGAAATGAGCGAAGTTGGCGATTTTTAGATGTATGTTTTAAGGAATTACCCCGATATCTGACTCCGGATCCACGCCGCATAATGAGTGCCCGACCGGGCACGCCCGCGAATTGCCGCGCGATACCTACCTTCGTGCAAGTTATTGTTTTTCCCCGACCCGCGAGCCTCTACGGCCTCAAGGGGCGGTCTCCTCAGAGATTGTCATGTCCACCGCGTCCCACGCATCTCCCAGCGAATCCAAGGCCCGGACCGTTTTCCGCGTCGTCAGCGGCAACTTCCTGGAAATGTACGATTTCATGGTCTACGGCTATTACGCTTCGGCGATCGCCCGGACCTACTTCCCGAGCGACAATCCCTTCGCCTCGCTGATGCTTGCGCTGTCGGTGTTCGGCGCGGGCTTTCTGGTGCGCCCGCTCGGCGCCATCATCCTCGGCGCGTACATCGACCATCACGGCCGCCGCAAGGGCCTCATCCTCACGCTCGGCCTGATGGCGCTCGGCACGCTCACGGTGGCCGTGGTGCCGGGCTACGCCACGATCGGCATCGTCGCGCCCGCCATCGTGCTGCTGGGGCGCCTGTTGCAGGGCTTCTCGGCGGGCGTGGAGCTTGGCGGCGTCTCGGTGTATCTCTCGGAAATCGCGACCAAGGGCAACAAGGGCTTCTACGTTTCGTGGCAGTCGGGCAGCCAGCAGGTCGCCGTCGTGTTCGCGGCGCTGCTTGGCGTGCTGCTGCATCGCCTGCTGCCCGTCGAGCACATGACGAATTGGGGCTGGCGCGTGCCGTTCATCATCGGCTGCCTGATCGTGCCGTTCCTGTTCATGATTCGCCGCTCGCTCCAGGAAACCGAGGAGTTCGCCAAGCGCAAGCATCGTCCGTCGATCGGCGAAATCATGGCGTCGATGATGCAGAACTGGGGCGTCGTGATCGCGGGCATGGGCATGGTCATCATGACCACGGTTTCGTTCTACATGATCACCGCCTACACGCCGACCTTCGGCAAGGAAGTGCTCAAGATGAACGAGATCGACACGCTGATCGTGACCGTCTGCATCGGCTTGTCGAACCTGTTCTGGCTGCCGGTTTCGGGCGCCATTTCGGACCGTGTCGGCCGTCGCCCGGTGCTGATTGTCTTCACCGTGCTCACGATTCTCACCGCCTATCCGACCGTGCAGTGGCTCGTGGCCGAGCCGTCGTTCGGCCGCTTGCTCTCGGTCGAGCTGTGGCTCTCGTTCCTGTACGCCTGCTATAACGGCGCGATGGTCGTGGCGCTCACCGAAGTCATGCCTGTCGATGTGCGCACCGCCGGTTTCTCGCTTGCCTACAGCCTCGCGACGACGATCGGCGGCTTCACGCCCGCGATCTCGACGTACCTCATCCACGTGAGCGGCAACAAGGCGGCGCCGGGTGCGTGGATGGGCGTGGCGGGCGTATGCGGCCTGATCGCGACGCTCGTGCTCTATCGCACGCCGGAAGCGCGCAACCAGTACAAGGCGGCTTGATACGCGTGCTGAGATGCGCGGTGCGCCGTAACGGGCGCACCGGCTGTTTGATCGATTGCGCTTTCATGGCCGGATTGGTGGCCGGATCTGCGATCGAATTCGCAACGAAAGAAAAGACGGCGCGGGGCATTGCCGGCCGCGCCTCGTCTGTCAGCCTGAGCGCCTGATGTTCCGCCGCTCAGGCGTCGCGCAATTCCCGCGCGACTGTTTCCACGACTTCTGCCCATGCGTGCGGCCGCGGCTGGCGCACGAGGCGCGCGCGCGGGTACCAGGGGCTCGTGTCCGTGCCCGTGAACCAGCGCCAGTCCGCCGCGAACGGCAGCATGACCCAGAGCTTTGCGCCGAGCGCACCGGCGAGGTGGGCGATCGAGGTGTCGATCGAGACCACGCCGTCCAGCCGTTCGATGACGGCGGCGGTATCCGCGAAGTCCTGAAGCCTGGCGCCGATACGATGGATCGAGCGGGTACGCGCATGCGCGTCGAGCGCTGCGTGTTCCGCTGTGCTCAGGTCCGGCTGGAGCACGATCCAGTCGATGCCTTCGAGCGCGAAAAGCGGTTCTAGCGCGGCGAGCGCGATTGCGCGGTTTTCGTGTTTCTGGATGCGGCCCGACCACGCGAGGCCGATTTTGCGCCGCGCCTGGCCGCCCAGCGAGCCGCGCCACTTGCGCCGGTAGGCGGTGCTCGCCTCCAGGTAGGGGGAGCCCGCGGACAGCGTGTCGAGATGCGCGCCGAGCGCGAGCGGCAGCGAAAGAAGCGGGCAGTGCAGGTCGGCGGCGGGGCGCGGCGCACCCTGTTCGACGAGCGTGACGCGCCAGGCGGCGGCCGCGGGCGCGATGAGCGGCATGAGCGCGCGCTGCACTTCGAGCACGACGCGTGCGTTGTTGCCCTGCGCCTGAGCGATGAGCGGGACGAAGCGCACGAACTGGAGCGTGTCGCCGAAACCCTGCTCGGCTTCGACGAAAAGCGTGCGGCCGTCTAGCGGTTCGCCATGCCAGCGCGGCAGTGCGCCGGGCGCGAGGTTCGGCATTGCCTCGGCGGCCGGCGCGCCCGGTGCGGTCTGTGCACGGGCCGGCGCGTAGCCGGCGCCGCGCGGCGCGTTGGCGTGCGCCTCCTCGCGCGCGGCCGGATCGAGCCGCCATTCGTATTCGGGGAGCCCGCGACGGAAGTCGCCGAGCGTGAGCCACGTGAGCGCCCGGTTGAGGTGAGCGGCGGCCAGATCGGGGCGCACGCGCAGCGCTTCGTCGAAGGCGCGCAGGGCGGCCGCATGACGGCCGAGCGCGTGGTGCGCCGTGCCGAGCGCGAGCCACGCGAGCGCGAATTTCGGATCGAAGCCGATGGCGCGCTCGTAGGGCCCGATCGCTTCGTCGTGACGGCCGAGCGCGGCGAGCGCATTGCCGAGGCCGAAGAGGGCCGGTACGAAGCGCGGCTGCATGGCGAGCGCCGCTTCGAACGAGGCAACGGCTTCGCGGTGGTGGCCGGTCGCGTCGAGCGTGTTCGCGAGATTGAAATGCGCGGCCACGAAGCGCGGCTGCACGCGCAGCGCCTTCTGGAACTGTTCGAGCGCGCTCGCGCTGTCACCCAGCGCGTTCAGCGACATGCCCAGGTTGTTGTGCGCACCGGCGTGGCCGGGACGAATCTTGAGCGCGCGGCGAAACGAGTCGACGGCCTCGCCGTGGCGGCCGAGCGCGTGCAGCGCGTTGCCGAGATTGTTGTGCGACGAGGCGTCGCCGGGTTGCAGGCGCACGGCGTGGCCGAACGCGTACATCGCGTCCTCGTGGCGGCCGATCGCCGCGTAGGCGTTGCCGAGGTTGTAGTGCGCGAGCGGGAAGGTCGGGGCGAGCGTGAGCGCGTTGCGAAAGCGCTCGATCGCGCCGTCCAGCTCGCCGAGCGCCTTGAGCGCATTGCCGAGGTTCAGCTGGAGGGCGGCGTCGTCGGGACGCAGCGCGACCGCGCGGCGCACGAGATCCGCGGCTTCCGCGTGCTGGCCCTGCTGGTGGCGCAGCACGCCCAGCAGATGCAGCGCATCGACGTGCACGGGATCGGCGGCGAGCGTCGCGCGGTAGCCGCGCTCGGCGTCGTCGAGCCGGCCGTCGCGATGTGCGGCGTACGCGCGGACAAAAACCTGTTCCATGACTGATGAAGCAAAACCTTCGGGACGCAAAGCGGGCATTTTCCCACACTCGCGCATGCGCTCCCGAAGTTGGTCTGGGTTTGAGTTGAGTTTGCGAGGAAGTTGACGAGGTTCCGTTGCGGAACTAACATGTGAACATCTGTTCATATATGATGTTGAATTTTATGGCCCCGATTTCCGACGACGAGCGCGTGGTGCCGCTCGCCGACCTGTTCCGCCTGCTTGGCGACGCTACGCGGCTGCGCATCGTGCTCGCCTGCGTGCAGGAGCGGCTCGCCGTGGGCGCGATCGCCGATACGCTTGGCTACTCGCCGTCGCTCGTGAGCCATCATCTGCGGCTCTTGCGCGCGGCGCGCATTGTGCGCGCGGAACGTGAGGGCAAGCAGGTGTTCTACGCCGCCGCGGATGCGCACATCAGCGCGATGGTCGCGGGCATGCTGGAGCACGTGGCGGAGCCTTCCACGCAGTGGCAGGAGGGCGTATGACCGGCGCCGATCGCGAGCGGGCCGACGCGGCGGGCGGCGCCGAAGAGCGCGAGGACGAGCACGCGCCCGTGTGGTTCGACGAGGCGGCCGCTCAGGCGCCGGAAGACGCGCAGGAGCTCGCCCGGGGGCAAACGGCTGCGCATGGGCATCGCCATGACGACGGGGCGCATGCCGGGCACGGCCACGATCATGCCCATCCTCATTCGGATGCCAGCGCGGATGCCAGCGCGGCCGAAGCCAATGGAGCGCACGAATCACACGAAGCGCCCGACGCCCACGCGTCGCATGGGCACGCACACGGCCACCATCACCATCATCACGCGCCGGTCGCGGGTCACGGCCGCGCGTTCGCGATTGCCGTCGCACTGAACGTCGTCATCGTCGTCGTGCAGACGGTGTATGGCGTGATCGCGCAGTCCACCGCGCTGCTCGCCGACGCGGGCCACAACCTCTCCGACGTGCTCGGCCTGCTGCTCGCCTGGGGCGCCGCCTGGCTTGCGACGCGCCGTCCGTCCGCGCAATTCACGTTCGGCTTCGGCAGTTCGTCGATTCTCGCCTCGCTCGCCAACGCGGCGTTGCTGCTCATCGCGTGTGGCGCGATCCTCGCGCAGGCGATCAGCCGCCTGTTTCATCCCGCGCCCGTGGCGGGCCTCGACGTGTTCGTGGTCGCGACCATCGGCATCGTGGTCAACGGCTTCTCGGCGTGGCTATTCGTGCGCGGGCAAAAGGACGACCTCAACATTCGCGGCGCATTCCTGCACATGGCCGCCGACGCGGGCGTTTCGGCGGCCGTCGCGATCAGCGGGCTCGCGATTCTCGCGACGGGCAGGACCTGGATCGATCCGCTCATGTCGATCGTGGTCGTGCTCGTGATCGTGTACGGCACGTGGGGGCTGTTGCGCGAGTCGGTGCGGCTCGCGCTCGCGGCGGTCCCGGCGAACGTCGATATCGTGAGCGTGCGCGCTTTCCTCGCGCAGCAGGAGGGCGTCGTGGATGTGCACGACCTCCATGTGTGGGCGCTCTCGACCACGGGCTGCGCGCTCACGGCGCACCTCGTGATGCCGACGGGGCACCCCGGCGACGCCGCGCTCGATCGCATCGTCGAGACGCTCAACGCGCGCTTCGGCATGCGCCACGCGACGCTTCAGGTGGACCTCGGCACGAGCGAGCATCGCTGCGCGCTGGACATGCCGGGCGACCAGTCCAGCGCGAATCCGCACACCCATTCGCATAGCCACTGAAAGACGCTGAAAGCGCGGCAATTCGTCCCGCATGGCGGGCGCGAATTGATGCGCTGCCGCGCGACCGGCAGGGGCGCGGGCGATACACTACGTAACGTGTCGAGCGCATGGAGGTCTGCATGGCCGTGGCATCTTCTCTCGCCCCCGTGCTCATCGTGGGTGCGGGACCCACCGGGCTGGCCGCGGCGATGAGTCTCGCGCGCGCGCATATTCCGGTGCGGCTGATCGATCGCACGCCGCAGCCCGGCCGCCACTCGAGGGCGATCGGCATTCAGGCGCGCACGCTCGAACTGTTCGAGCAGCATCGCATCGTCGAGCCGTTTCTCGAACTCGGCCACCGGGCGCATGTCGCGAATCTGTATTCGAACGGCCAGCGCCGCGCGCGGCTCGATTTCGATCCGCTTTTCACGCGCTATCCGTATCTGATCTTCATCGACCAGACCGTCACCGAGCGCATTCTCACCGAACATCTCGCGACGCTCGGCGTGGAGATCGAGCGCGGCAGCGAGCTGCTCGAATACACACAAGGCTCGGCGGGCGCGAGCGCGGAAGTGCGCCGGCCCGACGGGCGCATCGAGTCGCTGCGCTGCGCATACGTGATCGCCGCCGACGGCGCGCACAGCACCATTCGCCATCGCCTGGACATGAAGTTCGACGGCGAGACCATGGCGCAATCGTTCCTGCTCGCCGACCTGAGCGCGAGCACGCCCTGGCCCGACGACGAGTTCCACGTGTTCGCCTCGGGCGACGGGCTCGCCGCGCTCTTTCCGCTCGGCCACGGCCGCTACCGCCTGATCGCCGATCACAAGGCGATGCTGCCCGCGGCGCCCGACGGCGCGATTCCCGTGCCGACGCTGGAGGAATGCCGCGAGATCATCATGCAGCGCATGCATCATCCGGTGTCGGTCTCGGACATGACGTGGGCGTCGTACTTCGGCGTGAACAGCCGCATGGTGCGGCAACTGCGCGTGGAGCGCACCTTCTTTGCCGGCGACGCCGCGCACGTGCACAGCCCGGCGGGCGCGCAGGGGATGAATACGGGTATTCAGGAGGCCTTCAATCTGGGCTGGAAGATCGCGCGCGTGCATGCGCGCGGCGCGCCCGAGCGCCTGCTCGACACTTACCACGCCGAGCGCTATCCCATCGAGCGCCTTGTGCTCCAGCAAACGAGCTTCATGACGCAACTGGTCGAAGCCGATCACGGTCCGCTCAAGCTGTTGCGCGAGCGCGTGATGCCGGTGCTCGTGGCGCTCGGTCCATTGCGCGACGCGGCGCGTCAGGCGGTGAGCGAGCTGTCGATCCAGTACCGGCGCAGCCCGCTCACGCTCGAACGCGTGCTGGACGGCGGCCCGCGCGCGGGCGAACGCGCCCCGGACGCCTTCGTGCGTGTGGTGGACGGTCCGCTAGGCAAGGCGCCAGGCAAGGGGCGCATGTTCGATCTGCACGATCCGGCCTGCTTTTCGCTGTTCCTGCTGGTGGAGGACGATGCCGATGCCGCGCCGAAACATGGCGCGGACGCGGCCGCCGCGCTCAACCGCTTTGTCGAAGCCGTCGAGCGCTTGTTTCCGCAGGCGCTGCGGGTCTGGTGGATCGCCGATCTCGCCAATGGCGAAACGCCGCTGGCAGGCGAGGGCGCGCCTTCGCTCAGCGAATCGTACGGGCGCACGCGGCCCGCGTTTTATCTGGTGCGGCCCGATGGCTATATCGGCGCGCGGGGGCGTCCCGCGTCGGACCTCAATGCGCTGCTGCGCCACTGCGAGACGTGGTACGCCGCAACGGGCTACGCGCCGGCGCCGCCGGGTTGAACCGGCCGGCGCTGGCGCGCGCGTGATGCAAGGGGGCGGCTCGCGCCGATCAGGCGCGATCAAGCCGCCGCGGGTGCCAACGCCTCGCGATGTTTGGTGAGCGAAGCGAGCACGATTTCCGTGAAGCCCGCTTCCTCACCCTCGCCGTCGAGCGCCGCGAGCAGCGTGCGGCGCATGCGCGGCTCCCAGAACTTGCGGATGTGCTCCGCGATGCCCGTGAGCGCCTCCTCGCGATCGGGCAGCGAGTCGAAGAACATGCCGATCTGGTTCGCCATTTCGATCAAGTGGTCCGCTTTCATCGCCTTATTTCCCTGAAGTGGTAAGCGGTTCGCGCTTGCTCAGCAGTTCGAGCTGGGTCGTGTTGAAGCGCGAGTACTCGCGCTGCCATTCCGAGGGCTGCTGCACGTGGCTCACCTGCACGGCCGTCACCTTGTACTCGGGGCAGTTCGTGGCCCAGTCCGAGGCATCCGTGGTGATGACGTTCGCACCCGACTCGGGGAAATGGAACGTCGTGTAGACCACGCCCGGCTGCATGCGCGTGCTGACCTGCGCGCGCAGCACCGTGTGCCCGGCACGCGATTCGATCCCCACCCAGTCGCCGTCGCGAATGCCGCGGTCTTCGGCGTCCACCGGATGGATCTCCAGACGGTCCTCCTCGTGCCAGCGCGAGTTCTCGGTGCGGCGCGTTTGCGCGCCCACGTTGTACTGCGAGAGGATGCGGCCCGTCGTGAGCAGGAGCGGGAAGCGGCGCGTGACCTTCTCCGGCGAGGCGATGAACTTCGTGATGACGAACTTGCCCTTGCCGCGCACGAACTCGTCGATATGCATGATCGGTGTGCCCTCGGGTGCGGCCTCGTTGCACGGCCACTGGATGCTGCCCATCTCGTCGATCTTCTTGTACGAGACGCCGTGGAACGTGGGCGTGAGGCGCGCGATCTCGTCCATGATCTGCGACGGATGCGTGTAGTCCATCTCGTAGCCGAGCGCGCGCGAGAGCAGGATCGTCGCTTCCCAGTCCGCGTAGCCGGCGATCGGCGGCATCACCTTGCGCACGCGCGAGATGCGGCGCTCGGCGTTGGTGAAGGTGCCGTCCTTTTCGAGGAACGACGAACCCGGCAGCAGCACATGCGCGTACTTCGCCGTTTCGTTCAGGAAGATGTCCTGCACGACGATGCATTCCATCGACGAAAGCGCGGCCGCCACGTGCTGCGTGTTCGGGTCGGACTGGACGATGTCTTCGCCCTGGCAATAAAGGCCCATGAAGGTGCCGTCGAGCGCCGCCTCGAACATGTTCGGAATGCGCAGGCCCGGCTCGCTTTGCAGCGCGACGTTCCATGCGTCCTCGAAAAGCGCGCGCGTCGTGCTGTCGCCCACGTGACGATAGCCCGGCAGTTCGTGCGGGAACGAGCCCATGTCGCACGAACCCTGCACGTTGTTCTGGCCGCGCAGCGGATTCACGCCCACGCCTTCGCGGCCGATGTTGCCCGTGGCCATCGCGAGGTTGGCGATGCCCATCACCATCGTCGAGCCTTGTGCGTGTTCCGTGACGCCGAGGCCGTAGTAGATCGCCGAATTGCCTTGTTGCGCGTAGAGGCGCGCGGCGGCGCGCACTTGCTCGGCGGGCACGCCGGTTACTTCGGCCATCGCTTCCGGCGAGTTTTCCGGCAGCGAGACGAAATCGCGCCATTGCTCGAACGCGCGCGTTTCGCAGCGCTCGGCTACGAACGACTCATTGACGAGCCCTTCGGTGACGATCACGTGCGCGAGCGAGTTGACCATCGCGACGTTGGTGCCGGGGCGCAGTTGCAGGTGATGCTCGGCCTTCACGTGCGCGGTGTCGACGATGTCGATGCGGCGCGGATCGACGACGATCAGCTTCGCGCCCTCGCGCACGCGCCGCTTCAGGCGCGAGCCGAACACCGGGTGGCCGTCGGTCGGATTCGCGCCGATCACCATGATCACGTCCGAGTGGTCGACGGAGGCAAAAGTCTGCGTACCGGCCGATTCACCGAGCGTCGTCTTCAGGCCGTAGCCCGTGGGCGAGTGGCACACGCGCGCGCAGGTGTCGACGTTGTTGTTGCCGAACGCGGCGCGCACGAGCTTCTGCACGAGGTACGTTTCCTCGTTCGTGCAGCGCGACGAGGTGATGCCGCCAATCGAATCGCGCCCGTGCTTTGCCTGGATGCGGCGGAACTCGCTCGCGGCGTAGTTGATCGCTTCTTCCCAGCTCACTTCGCGCCACGGGTCGGTGATCTTCGCGCGGATCATCGGCTTCTTGATGCGGTCCTTGTGCGTGGCGTAGCCCCATGCGAAGCGGCCCTTCACGCAGGCGTGGCCCTCGTTGGCCTGGCCGTTCTTGTGCGGCACCATGCGCACGACTTCGTTGCCCTTCATCTCGGCCTTGAACGAGCAGCCTACGCCGCAATACGCGCAGGTCGTCACGACCGAGTGCTCGGCTTGGCCCAGCATCACAACGGTCTTTTCCTGCAACGTGGCGGTCGGGCAGGCGGCCACGCACGCGCCGCACGACACGCACTCGGAGTCCATGAACGCCTCGCTCGCACCGGCCGCGACGCGCGATTCGAAGCCGCGTCCGGCGATGGTCAGTGCGAAGGTGCCTTGCGTTTCTTCACACGCGCGCACGCACCGATTGCAGACGATGCACTTCGACGGGTCGTAGGTGAAGTACGGATTCGATTCGTCCTTCTTGTCCTTGAGGTGATTGGCGCCGTCAAAGCCGTAGCGCACTTCGCGCAGGCCGGTCACGCCCGCCATGTCCTGCAACTCGCAGTCGCCGTTGGCGGGGCAGGTGAGACAGTCGAGCGGGTGATCGGAGATGTAGAGCTCCATCACGTTGCGGCGCAGCTTTTGCAGGCGGTCGCTTTGCGTGCGCACCTTCATGCCTGCTTCGACGGGCGTCGTGCACGAAGCCGGGTAGCCGCGGCGGCCTTCGATTTCGACGAGGCACAGGCGGCAGGAGCCGAACGGTTCGAGCGAGTCGGTCGCGCAGAGCTTGGGCACGTTGATGCCGGCTTCGACGGAGGCGCGCATCACCGAAGTGCCGGCCGGCACCGTGACGCTTTGACCGTCGATTTCGAGCGTGACGTCCACGTCGGCATGACGCAGCGGCGTGCCGAAATCGGTGTCGTCGAAGGGCGAGCGCTGCTTCATCGCCGCTGATTTGCAGGCGCAATTGCCGGAACCGCAACCACCGGCTTGGGACATGAGCGTGTCGGACATGGTGGTTCCTCGTTCAGGCGTTTGCCGCGTGTTGCGCGACAGATTCGAGACCGAAATCTTCAGGGAAATGGTTGAGCGCGGAGATCACGGGGTAGGGCGTCATACCGCCCATCGCGCACAGCGACCCGGACACCATCGTGTCGCACAGGTCGCGCAGCAGCGTGACCTGCTTCTCCGACGTGTCGCCCTTGCGGATCTTCGCGATCACCTCGACGCCGCGCGTCGAGCCGATACGGCAGGGCGTGCACTTGCCGCACGATTCGAGCGTGCAGAACTCCATGGCGTACTGCGCGAGTTCGGCGAGATTCGACGTGTCGTCGTGCACGACGAGGCCGCCGTGGCCCACGACCGCGCCCACTGCCGCATACGCTTCGTAGTCCATGGGAATGTCCCACTGGCTTTCGGGCAGATAGGTGCCGAGCGGCCCGCCCACCTGCACGGCGCGCGCCGGACGGCCGCTGGCGGTGCCGCCGCCGTAGTCGACCATCAGTTCGCGCAGCGTCACGCCGAATGCAAGCTCGACGAGCCCGCCGCGCGCGATGTTGCCCGCAAGCTGGAACGGCAGCGTGCCGCGCGAGCGGCCCATGCCGAAGTCCTTGTAGAACGCCGCGCCCCTGGCAAAGATGATCGGCACCGTGGCGAGCGTGATGACGTTGTTGATGACAGTGGGCTTGCCGTACAAACCGGCGAGCGCGGGCAGCGGGGGCTTCGCGCGCACGATGCCGCGCTTGCCTTCGAGCGATTCGAGCAGCGCCGTTTCCTCGCCGCACACATAGGCGCCCGCGCCCTTGGCCACGAACAGCTCGAAGCGCTTGCCGCTGCCGAGCACGTCGTCGCCGAGCCAGCCTGCCGCGCGTGCGCGCCGGATGGCTTCTTCGAGCGCCGCGATCGAATGCGGATACTCGCTGCGCACGTAAATATGGCCGACGGTGGCGCCCACCGCGATGCCCGCGATCGTCATGCCCTCGATCAACACGTACGGATCGCTTTCCATGACGAGGCGGTCGGAGAACGTGCCCGAATCGCCTTCGTCGGCATTGCAGACGATGTACTTCTGGTCGGCAAACGCGTTCGCGACGGTGCGCCACTTGATGCCGGCCGGGAACGCCGCGCCGCCACGGCCGCGCAGGCCGGACTCGACGAGCGCTTCGCAGATATCGGCGCCGGTCATCTTCAACGCGTTGCGCAATCCTTCGAGCCCGCCGTGAGCGACATAGTCGTCGGTGGAAAGCGGATCGGTGATGCCGATGCGTGCGAACGTCAGACGTTGCTGTTTGCGCAGATACGGGATCTGTTCGACGAGGCCGACGCTGCGCGCGTGCTGGCCGCCTTGCAGGAAACCGGCGTCGAAGAGCGCAGCCACTTCGTCGGCTTCGACGTTTGCGTAGCCGACGCGGCCATCGGCCGTTTCGACCTCGACGAGCGGTTCGAGATAGAGCAGGCCGCGCGAGCCGTTGCGCACGAGTTCGATGCTCGCGCCACGCGCGGCGGCTTCGCGTTCGATCGCTTCGGCGATGGCATCTGCGCCGAGTGCGAGCGCCGAGGAGTCGCGGGGAACATAGACGCGTGTCATGCGGCCTCCTCGGTGCGGGCGACGGCGGCGACAGTGGCGAGTGCAGCAGCCAAGAGCTTGTCGAACTTCTGCGGGGTCACTTTTGCGTGCAGCGTGCCGTTAATCATCATGGCGGGCGAGAGCGCGCATTGGCCGAGACAGTAAACCGACTCCAGCGCGACCGGGCCATCGTGCGCATGCGCATGCTCGCCGTCGTGACCGTGTTGTCCGAAACGGCAGCCGGTATGCGCTTCGACGTGCTGCGCCAGCGCCTCGCTGCCCATGCTGCGGCACGCTTCGGCGCGGCACAGCTGCACGGTGACCGGCGCGGGCGGCGCGGTGCGGAAGTGGTGGTAGTAGGTGATCACGCCATGCACTTCGGCGCGCGAAAGATTGAGCGCTTTCGCGAGCGGCGCGATGGCGGACGACGGCACGAAGCCGGCTTCGTCCTGGATCGCGTGCAGGACGGCAAGCAAGGTGCGGCCTGGCTGCACGTGACGCCGAACGAGATCGTCCGGCGTGCGAACGGTTGTCACGGTTGTCTCTTCCATAGTGGGGCTTCTCCTGGGCATATATGCACTTGTTATTCATAAAGTGTGCATCTATGCTCCGGTTGTCTTGTTGTCTGATCGAACAATAGGCCCGTGGTAAGGCGGACGCAATAGGAAGGATGACTTCATAATGATCAAGGTGGAATGCCAGGCGCAACTGGTCGTGCGCGACGCGGACGGCCGCGAGGCAAGCCTGACGGACGTTGTGCCGTTGCTTGCGCTCGTCGCGGAAGAAGGCAGCATTGCGCAGGCCGCGCAACGTAGGGGTTTGTCCTATCGCCATGCATGGGGCGTTTTGCGGGAAGTGGAAGAACGCCTGGGCGGCGCGTTGATCGCGAAGGCGCGCGGGCGCGGCTCGGTGCTCTCCGAACTGGGCGAGGCCGTGCTGCGCTCGCAGCGCCTGTGCGGGGAGCGGCTACAGGGCAACCTCGAGGCGCTGGCGAGCGAAGTGGCGAGCGATCTGAACCGCTGGCTCGCGCCCGCCGCGCAGGATCTGCGCATCCATGCGTCGCACGGCTATGCGGTGGCGGCGCTCGTGACGGCGCTGGTCGCCGACCAGGTGCCCGTGGAGATCAAGTACCGCGATAGCGCCGACGCGATTACCGCGCTGGCTCGCGGCGAATGCGACCTTGCGGGCTTTCACTTGCCGCGCGGCGACTTTCGCGCGGCATGCGCGAATGCCTACCGCAGCTGGCTGGACCCGCAACGGCACGTACTGATCCATCTCACGCAGCGCAAGCAAGGGCTTTTCGTCGGGCGCGGCAATCCCAAGCAGGTCAAGGGCCTCGCCGACCTCGCGCGCGGCGATATCCGCTTCGTGAACCGGCAGCCGGGCTCGGGCACGCGCATGCTGATCGACCTGCTGCTCACGCGCATCGGCGTCGATCCCGAGCGCGTGAACGGCTACGCGTCGTCGGAGCTCACGCATTCGGCCATCGCTGCGTTCGTGGCGAGCGGCATGGCCGACGTGGGCTTCGGCGTGGAACCGGCGGCGCACCATTTCGGGCTCGATTTCATCGAGATTGCCGACGAAGACTACTATTTCGCGTGTGATCGCGGTCATCTCGCGCACGAGCCGCTGGCGACTGTCCTCTCTTTGCTGCGCGGCGCCGGCTTTCGCGCGTCGGTTGCGCAGCTGGAGGGCTATGAACCGGCCGCGTGCGGCCACGTGGTGGAGCTCGATGCCGCGTGGGGCGGCCCGCAGCAAGCCTGAGCCGTAGTCGCTCCCGTTGTAATGGAAAGCAATCGATAGATTCGGCGGCGATGCAGACTTCGGCGCTTTTTGTGATACTTTCAGTTCGTATTCGTTCTCAAGTTTCAGATGCGCGCCCGTCGCGCCGATCGCCCATGAAATTCGTCCTCAAAGTTGGTGCCGCAGCCGCCACGGCCGCGGCGTTGTTCGCTACGTTCAACCTTGCTTTCGCACAGAACTCCCCCGGCGTCCCCGGCGGCATCCTCAGCGATCAGTTCAAGTTCAACGAGCATCCCCAGATGCAGTTCGCGGCCTCGGCGCCGACGGGCAAGTATCAGCATGGCAAGCCCACCGCGGCGCGCAAGCGTGGCGATATGGGCGATCCGAATGGCTGCAATTTGCAGTGCCCGCAGGACAATTAACGATGTGAACGCGGCGTAGCGCGATTTTTGCGATGCATGGAGGGAAAAGCTCGCGAAGCCCGAAAAGGCTGTCGCGAGTTTTTTATGGCCGTACGGAAGGGGCGAGTGCTGGCCGTGCTGTCGGCAATCTGCTCGACACCCGAAACAAAAAACCCCGCCTGCCTTGCGGCAGCGGGGTTTCGCCCGGCTCGTCGGGGACGAGCGGGAATGTCTGGTGGAGCCGGCGGGAATCGAACCCGCGTCCAGAAGCAGTCCATAACCAGTTCTACATGCGTAGTTCTGTCATTTGATTTAACCGCAGCGACGCGGACGAACACGCTGCGCTACGGCGATTCACTAAATTTTCGACCTTGGCGTCGTGACGCCGCCCAGGCTTAACTGACGTAAATGACCTCTGGCGGTATTGCTACCGGTCTTGCGACGCTAGCCCGTCAGTGAACTAGGCAGAGGACGGCGGCCCTTAGGCTGCCAGTGCGAACGTATCGTCGTTTGCAGTTACGTTTTTCCCATTGATTAACGAGGTGACGGGTCCTCGGCATGCCCTGATTACTTCGTAACCCCTGTCGAAACCAGGTCGGCCCCAGAGGAAGGGACGATTATCCCATAGTTCGCCATATGAGGCGAACCGCGCCCGTTTCAAGGGCGCTTGGCGCGGTGGCCGCTTGTCGCCGCGCAAAAGCCGCGCGGCTTCGCCACGGCTCGCTCAGGCGCCTTTGCCGATGTGCTGGAGCAGGGCGAGGAGCGTCGCGGTGGTATCGGCGAGATATTGCGCGTTCCACTGCTCGGGCGGCACGTCGTTGCCGCAGTAGCCGTAGGCGGCGGCGATCGTCGCCATGCCGGCCGCCGCGCCGGCCTGCACGTCGCGCAGGTCGTCGCCGACGTACACCACGCGCTGCGGCGCAATGCCGAGCGCCTCGGCCGCGTGCAGGAGCGGCGCGGGATGCGGCTTGGAGTAGGGGGTCGTGTCGCCGCTCACCACGCAGCTCGCGCGCGTGTCGAGGTGCATGAGTTTCACCAGCGGATCGGTCAGGCGCGCGACCTTGTTGGTCACGATGCCCCAGCGCACGCCGCGCGCGTCGAGGTCGTCGAGCACCGCGTCGACGCCGGCGAAGAGCGCCGTTTCGACGCGCAGGTTCGCTTCGTAGTTGGCGAGGAATTCCTCGCGCATCGAGGCGAACTCCCGATCGTCGGGACCGATGCCGAATGCGCCGCCGATCAGGCCGCGCGCGCCCGCCGAGGCGAGCGGACGCAGCTTCTCGAGCGGCGTGGGCGCAAGGCCGCGCGCATGGCGCATCTGGTTGACGGCGGCCGCGAGGTCGGGTGCCGTGTCGGCGAGGGTGCCGTCGAAGTCGAATAGCACGGCGTCGCAGGCGGCAAGCGCCGCGCCGCCGTCCGCGGCAGGTTGAGCGTGGAGGGTTGAGTTCATGTCGGGCAGGAAAGGGCGCGCCGGCCAGCGGCGCGCCGTTGCGGGCTTCCGGTCAGGCGTCGCGCCGGCAGGCGATCATGTAGTTGACGCTCGAATCGTTCGAAAGCGCGAAGTGCCGCGTGAGCGGGTTATACGTGATGCCCTTGATTTCAGCGACCCGCAGGCCGGCCTCGCGCGCGAACGCGGCAAGCTCCGAGGGTCGGATGAAGCGCGCGTAATCGTGCGTGCCCTTGGGCAGCATTTGCGCGATGTATTCCGCGCCGATCACGGCCAGCAGATAGGACTTCACGTTGCGATTGAGCGTCGAGAAGAACACCCAGCCGCCCGGCTTCACGAGCGTCGCGCATGCCTTCACCACTTCGGCGGGCTGCGGCACGTGTTCGAGCATTTCCATGCAGGTCACGACGTCGAACGACGCGGGCTCTCGCGCGGCGATCGCTTCGGCCGCGATCAACTCGTAGTCCACGGTGACGCCGCTTTCCAGGCTGTGCAGGTCGGCCACGCCGAGCGCTTCGCGCGACAGGTCGATACCCTTCACATTGGCGCCAAGCCCCGCCATCGACTCGGAGAGGATGCCGCCGCCGCAGCCGATATCGAGCACGCGTTTGGATGGGAGATGCGCGTGGCTGTCGATCCAGCCAAGGCGAATGGGGTTGAGTTCGTGCAGCGGCTTGAATTCGGCGTTCGGGTCCCACCAGCGATGAGCGAGATCGCTGAACTTCTGTAGCTCGTGGGGATCGGCATTCGTCATGTCGTGGCAGCCTGAAGCGCGGTGCGGGTCAGAAAGAATAAACCCCGAGTATATAGGCGGGTGCGCAGGGCGGCAAAATGCCACGCCATACGGCAAAACTTTCAGGAACGATAAACCGCGCGCGAAAACAGGCGAAATGAAAGGAGGGGATAAGGGTGGAAAAGGGTAAGGCGCGGGATAAAAAAAGCCCCGCTGAAGCGGGGCTTTGAGACTTGCTGTCGCAGCTCGCGATTACTGCTTTTGCGTGCCGACGACTTCGACTTCCACGCGACGGTCCGGTGCGAGGCAGGCGATGAGAGCCTTGTGGTTCTTCTGGTTGCAGCCCGTCGTAACCGGGTTGCGCTTGCCCTTGCCTTCCGTGTAGATACGCTCTGCCGGAACGCCCTTGCTGACCAGGTACGACTTCACGGCTTGCGCACGGCGCAGCGACAGACGGTCGTTGTAGGCAGCCGAACCGATACGGTCCGTGTAGCCCGTCGCAACGACGACTTCGAGGTTCAGCGCCTGGATCTTGCTTGCCAGGTCGTCCAGCTTTTCCTTACCAGCCGGCTTCAGGATGGCCTTGTCGAAGTCGAACAGGGCATCAGCCTGGTACGTGATCTTCTGGCTGGAGATGGCCGGCGGCGGCGGAGCGACCGGCGGTTGCGGTGCCTGGGCGACCAGGGCGCCATCGCACTTGGCGTTGGCGGTGGCCGGCGTCCAGAATGCATCGCGCCAGCAAAGCTCGTTCGTGCCGTTCATCCACACGTATTCGCCGGTACCATTCACCCAGTTGTCATTGACGGCTTGTCGCGACGCCGGCACCGATTGTGCCTGAGCGGATGCAGCCACAACTGCGGTAGCTGCAATGAACGCGAGCTTTGAAAGTTTATTCATATTTCTCCTCTCGAAATTGAGATTACCGCAGGTTTACTGCGAGCCATATGACGAAGACAAGTCATACATTGCTCGAAGTATAACATTGGCAAGTTGTGGGGAACGTTTTGCGTTGTGTAGACTTCGAGCAGTGTCTAACTTTGTGCGTTGGCATTTTGCCATATCGTTCCCGTCCTACGATAAAAAAAATCTGCCCCTTTCATCGGGGCTAGTCGAACGTGGTACGCCCGCAACAAAAAAGTTCCCTCAATTTTACCTGGTAGTGCGCCTGGGTGGCGGGTGTGAGGCACATTGTCATCCAAATCGTTTGCGGTGCATCTGATTCTGGTTCGCACTGCGGCGTTTGCGCCACGCTCAGGGCGTTTTTGAGCGCTTCGGGCTCACCCCTCTAATAGGTATACGCAGTCAGCGGGCGGGGGTGCCGTGCGTGGTAGAATCGCGTGATGCGCTGCGTCCGCGGCGTCCATGCGACAGCTGGGCTTTCGGCGGTGACCGTTCGTGACCCCGCTTCTCCTTTGAAGCGGGGCGCTGGCACACCGCGTGCCCAAATAAGACATCGATAATGGATCAATTCGCCAAAGAGACTCTGCCAATCTCCCTCGAGGAGGAAATGCGCCGCTCGTATCTCGATTACGCGATGAGCGTGATCGTCGGGCGAGCACTTCCGGATGTTCGTGACGGCCTGAAGCCGGTTCACCGGCGCGTGCTCTACGCGATGCACGAGCTGAACAACGACTGGAACCGCGCGTACAAGAAGTCGGCGCGTATCGTCGGCGACGTCATCGGTAAGTACCACCCCCACGGCGACACGGCGGTCTACGACACGATCGTGCGCATGGCGCAGGACTTTTCCCTGCGCTACATGCTGGTCGACGGCCAGGGCAACTTCGGTTCCATCGACGGCGACAACGCCGCCGCCATGCGTTACACCGAAATCCGCATGGCGAAGATCGGCCACGAGCTGCTGGCCGACATCGACAAGGAAACGGTCGACTTCGGGCCGAACTACGACGGCAGCGAAAGCGAGCCGCTGATCCTGCCTGCGCGCATCCCGAACCTGTTGATCAACGGTTCGTCGGGTATCGCGGTCGGCATGGCCACGAATATTCCGCCGCACAATCTCAACGAAGTTGTCGACGCCTGCCAGCACCTGCTGAAGAATCCGCAGGCGACGATCGACGAGTTGATCGAGATCATTCCCGCACCCGATTTCCCGACCGCCGGCATCATCTACGGCGTGGCGGGCGTGCGCGACGGCTATCGCACCGGCCGCGGCCGCGTGGTGATGCGCGCGGCCACGCACTTCGAGGAAATCGATCGCGGCCAGCGCATGGCGGTCATCGTCGACGAGCTGCCGTACCAGGTGAACAAGCGTTCGCTGCTCGAGCGCATCGCCGAGCTCGTGAACGAGAAGAAGCTCGAAGGCATTTCGGATATCCGCGACGAGTCGGACAAGAGCGGCATGCGTGTCGTGATCGAGCTCAAGCGCGGCGAAGTGCCCGAGGTGATTCTCAACAATCTATACAAGGCGACGCAGCTTCAGGACACGTTCGGCATGAACATGGTCGCGCTGGTGGACAACCAGCCGAAGCTGCTGAACCTGAAGGAAATGCTCGATCATTTCCTGTCGCACCGTCGCGAAGTGCTCACGCGGCGCACCGTCTACGAACTGCGCAAGGCGCGCGAACGCGGCCACGTGCTCGAAGGTCTCGCCGTTGCGCTCGCGAACATCGACGAATTCATCGCGATCATCAAGGCGGCACCCACGCCGCCTATCGCGAAGCAGGAGTTGATGAACCATTCGTGGGATTCCTCGCTCGTGCGCGAGATGCTCGCGCGCGCGGAGCAGGAGAATTCGGCGGCAGGCGGCCGTGAAGCCTACCGTCCGGAAGGTCTGAATCCGCAATATGGTATGCAGACCGATGGTCTCTACCGGTTGTCCGACACGCAGGCGCAGGAAATCCTGCAAATGCGCTTGCAGCGCCTGACCGGCCTGGAGCAGGACAAGATCATCGGCGAGTACCGCGAAGTCATGGCGCAGATTGCCGACCTGCTCGACATCCTTGCGCGCCCCGAGCGCGTAACGGTCATGATCTCCGACGAACTCACCGCGATCAAGAGCGAATTCGGCGACGCCCGCCGCTCGAAGATCGAACTGAACGCCACGGAGCTCAACACCGAAGACCTGATCACGCCGCAGGACATGGTGGTGACCATGTCGCACACCGGTTATGTGAAATCGCAGCCGTTGTCGGAATATCGCGCCCAGAAGCGCGGAGGTCGCGGCAAACAGGCGACTTCGATGAAGGAAGACGACTGGATCGACACGCTTTTCATCGCCAACACGCACGACCACATCCTGTGCTTCTCGAATCGCGGCCGGGTGTACTGGGTGAAGGTGTATGAAGTGCCGCAGGGCTCGCGCAATTCGCGCGGCCGTCCGATCGTCAACATGTTCCCGCTCCAGGACGGCGAAAAGATCACGGTCGTGCTGCCGGTCAAGGAGTTCTCGGCAGACAAGTTTGTTTTCATGGCCACCGCGCTGGGCACGGTCAAGAAGACGCCGCTCGAAGCCTTTAGCCGCCCGTTGCGCAAGGGTATTATTGCGGTCGGTCTCGACGACGGCGACTACCTGATCGGCGCCGCCATCACCGACGGCGAGCACGACGTGATGCTGTTCTCCGACGCCGGCAAGGCCGTGCGCTTCGACGAGAACGACGTGCGCCCGATGGGCCGCGAAGCGCGCGGCGTGCGCGGCATGCAACTGGAGGAGAGCCAGCAGGTCATCGCGCTCCTCGTGGCGGGCGACGAGCAGCAGTCGGTGCTCACCGCGACCGAGAACGGTTACGGCAAGCGCACGCCGATCACCGAGTACACGCGTCACGGCCGCGGCACGAAGGGCATGATCGCGATCCAGACTTCGGAGCGCAACGGCAAGGTGGTTGCGGCCACGCTCGTCGACTCCGAAGCCGAGATCATGCTGATCACGACCACAGGTGTCCTGATCCGCACTCGTGTGTCGGAGATTCGCGAAATGGGCCGTGCAACGCAAGGTGTTACACTCATCAGCCTTGACGAAGGCACCAAGCTCTCGGGGCTTCAGCAGATCGCCGAGGCGGACGCCGAAGGTGAGGGCGAGCCAGGTGAGGGTGAAGACGAAGCCGAGGCGTGATCCGTCAGATGGGCCCGCGCGAGCGGGCCTTTTAGCAGGTTTTGGCTATTGTCAGGTAAATGAATGGTTTGCCGTGCGGACCGGCCGGCGGGCGCAAAGCGCCCCGCAGTCCCCGCGGCAGCACAGCTCGATTAATTTCTCAAAGGGAGTAATGATGCAAAAACGATTCAAGCAGGTGATGTTGCTGGCCGCTCTCGTGCCGACGTTTGCCATGGCTCAGGCGCTCCAGAACCAGGCGCCCGCCCAGGCACCGGCCGCGGCCGCAGCACCCGTCGATCCGGCCAAGCAAGCCGCGATCAAGGACCTGCTCGACGCGATCGACGCTCAGAAGCTCGTCGGCGCAATCGGCAACAGCGCCCAGATGCAAGCCAAGCAGCTCGTCCCGGCCATCCTGTCGGACGCGCTCTCGGAAAACAAGACGATGACGGACAAGCAGAAGCAAGCTGCCGTTCCGACGCTGCAAAAGAACGCCGTGCCGAAGCTGGTTGACTCGGCAGGCCAGGTCTTCGCGACCGACTCCTTCAAGTCGGACGCCATGCAAGCTCAGTACGACGCCTACGCGAAGTACTACAGCACGCAGGAAATCAAGGATCTGACGACGTTCTACCGCAGCCCGACCGGCCGCAAGTTCATCCAGGTTCAAGACCAGGTTGGCCGCGACGTCGTCAACAGCCTGATGCAGAAGTACATGCCGCAGTCGATCAAGGCAACGCGTGACCAGGCCGACAAGGAAGTCGCATCGGCCAAGGTCGGCAAGTAAGCCTTCTGGCGCAGCGCGCCCGCTGCCCAGCCCCGGCGACGCAAGTTAGCGGGGCTGGATCGGACGCCTGAGGCAGGCAATGCACCGGGCGGCCCGCGTTGGCGGGTTCCCGGCGACAATGCGATAATGGTCGTTTGCGCGATAAGCGCGAGCGGCCATTTTCTTTTTCCGGCGCGTTTTCCGGCGGTTTTTGCCATAGCGCCTGCCTCGGGGATCTTTTTTACGATGCGCGTCTACAACTTCTCAGCCGGACCGGCAGCATTGCCCGAAGAGGTCCTGCGCCAGGCCGCCGACGAAATGCTCGACTGGCATGGCAGCGGCATGGGCGTGATGGAAATGAGCCATCGCGGTCCGGAATTCATGCAGATCCACAGCGAGGCGCTGCTCGATCTGCGCGAACTGATGCAAGTGCCCGCGAGCCACCAGATTCTTTTTCTGCAAGGCGGCGGCATTGGCGAGAACGCGATCGTTCCGCTCAACCTGTTCGGCACGAAGCCGCGCGCCGACTTCGTGGTCACGGGCTCGTGGTCGCAGAAGTCGCAGAAGGAAGCGCTCAAGTACGGCGAGGCGCATATCGCCGCGACGGGCCGCACCGAGGCCGGCTTCACGCATTCGCCGCCGAAAAGCGAGTGGAAGCTTTCGGACGACCCCGCCTACGTGCACCTGTGCACGAACGAGACGATCGACGGCGTGGAGACCTTCGAGATTCCCGACCTCGGCGACGTTCCGCTCGTGGCCGACGCTTCGTCACACATTCTTTCGCGCCCGATGGACATCGCCAAATACGGCGTGCTCTACGGCGGTGCGCAGAAGAACATCGGCATGGCGGGCGTGACGGTCGTGATCGTGCGCGAGGACCTGCTCGATCGCTCGATGCCGATCTGCCCGTCGGCGTTCGAATGGAAGACCGTGGCCGCGAACAACTCGATGTTCAACACGCCGCCCACCTACGCGATTTATATCGCCGGGCTCGTGTTCAAGTGGCTCAAGCGCCAGGGCGGTCTCGAAGTCATCGAGGCGCGCAATGTCGAAAAGGCGAAGCTGCTGTACGAGACGATCGACGCGAGCAGCTTCTACAACAACCAGGTGGAGCGCCGCGCGCGCTCGCGGATGAACGTGCCGTTCTTCCTCGCCGACGAAACACGTAACGCGGATTTCCTCGCCGGCGCCAAAGCGCGCGGGCTGTTGCAGCTGAAGGGCCACAAGTCCGTCGGCGGCATGCGGGCATCGATTTACAACGCGGTGCCGCTCGAAGCAGTGAAGGCGCTGGTCGAGTACATGAAGGAATTCGAAGCGAAGCACGCGTAAGCGCCGGGCCGCGAGGCCCCCGAGCGCCGCGCGCAACCTTTCAGATTGCCGGTTTCACGCATGGACGACGAACTCAATTCCCAACTCAAGCCGCTGCGCGAACGCATCGATGCGATCGACGCGCAGCTCATCGCGCTCCTGAACCAGCGCGCCTCGGTCGCGCTCGAAGTAGGCGAAGTCAAGAAGCATTTCAACGCGCCGGTGTTTCGCCCGGAGCGCGAGCTTCAGGTGATCGAGCGCCTGCAAAACATGAGCGACGGCCCGCTCGGCAACGATCACATCAGCGCGATCTGGCGCGAGATCATGGCCGCGAGCCGCTCGCTCGAAAAGACGATTTCGGCGGCCTTCCTCGGCCCGGTCGGCACCTATAGCGAGCAGGCAATGTATGCGTACTTCGGTCAATCGATCGAAGGCATGCCGTGTCCGTCGATCGACGAGGTGTTTCGCTCGGTCGAGGCGGGCGCCGCCGAGTTCGGCGTCGTGCCGGTCGAGAACTCGACCGAAGGCGCCGTCTCGCGCACGCTCGACCTGTTCCTCGAAACGCAGCTCGTGATCGGCGGCGAAATCGCGCTGCCGATCCAGCACAACCTGATGACGCTAAGCGGCAACCTGAAGGGCGTGACGCGCGTGTGCGCACACCCGCAGGCGCTTGCGCAGTGCCAGCACTGGCTGACCGCCAACGCGCCGCAGCTCGAGCGTCAGGCCGTGTCGAGCAACGCCGAAGCCGCGCGCCTCGCCGCCGCCGACCCGACGGTCGCCGCGATTGCGGGCGAGCGCGCCGCCACGCACTACGGCCTCCTGATCGCGAACGCACTGATCCAGGACGATCCGCACAACCGCACGCGTTTCGTGCTGATCGGCAAGCAGCCGGCGGGTGCGTCGGGCCGCGACCAGACCTCGATGATCGTGTCGGTGAAGAACGAGCCGGGCGCCGTCTACAAGCTGCTCGAACCGCTCGCACGCCACGGTGTGTCGATGACGCGTTTCGAGTCGCGTCCGGCGCGCCTTGGCAGCACGTGGGAGTACTACTTCTACATCGACTTCGAAGGCCATCGCGACGATGCCGCCGTGGTCGCGGCGCTCGACGAGCTCAGCAAGAAGGCCGCGTATCTGAAGATCCTCGGCTCGTACCCGCGCGCACGATAAGTCGCACGGTAAGGCGCGCGGATCTCGCACCGCGCGCCGTTCCCGATCCGTCTGGATCAGACTGCTGTACGTCACGCGAAGCACCGGCGCAGGGGATGACCCGCTGCCGCCCGGCGCCTCGAGCCCTGGAAGCCCTGGAGAGACGCATGACCACGCAATTCGGCCCCTCGTACGTGCGCGCGATCGCGCCTTACATCGCCGGCAAACCGATTTCGGAAGTCGCCCGCGAGTTCGGGCTCGACGAGGCGCGCATCGTGAAGCTCGCGTCGAACGAGAATCCGCTTGGCATGCCCGAGTCGGCGCAGCGCGCGCTCGTGCAGGCCGCAAGCGAGCTGGGGCGCTATCCCGACTCGAACGCGTTCGAGCTCAAGGCCGCGCTGGCCGCGCGCTACGACGTGCCGGCCGAGTGGATCACGCTCGGCAACGGCAGCAACGACATTCTCGAAATGGCCGCGCATGCGTTTGTCGAGCGCGGACAGGCGATCGTGTATTCGCAGTACTCGTTCGCGGTCTACGCGCTCGCGACCCAGGGGCTGGGCGCGCGTCATGTCGTGACGCCCGCCGTGCGCTACGGCCACGATCTCGATGCGATGCTGGCGGCGATCACCGACGACACGCGTCTCGTGTTCGTGGCGAATCCGAATAACCCGACCGGCACGTTCATCGACGGTGCGACGCTCGAAGCGTTCATCGCGAAGGTGCCCGCGCATGTCGTGATCGTGCTCGACGAGGCGTACACGGAATATCTCGCGGCGGATAAACGCTACGACTCGATCGCGTGGGCAAGGCGCTATCCGAACCTGCTCGTCTCGCGCACGTTCTCGAAGGCGTACGGGCTCGCGGGCCTGCGCATTGGCTTTGCCATCGCGCAGCCGGAGCTGACCGATCTGCTCAATCGTCTGCGCCAGCCGTTCAACGTCAACACGCTCGCGCAGGCGGCCGCGATCGCCGCGCTCGGCGACACGGCGTTCCTCGAACGCAGCGCGGCGCTCAACGCCGAAGGCTATCGCACGCTGACCGCGGCGTTCGAGCGTCTCGGGCTCGAATACGTGCCTTCGGATGGCAATTTCGTGCTGGTGCGCGTGACGCAGGACGCAGCCGATGACGGCGCGGGTGCGCGTGTGAATCTTGCCTTGCTCAAGCAGGCGGTGATCGTTCGGCCGGTGGCCAACTACGGCTTGCCGCAGTGGCTGCGCGTGACGATCGGCTTGCCCGAGGAGAACGCGGCTTTCGTCGCGGCCCTCGAACGAGCGCTGGGTGCCCAGCCGGGTGCCTGATGAGCACGCCCTGGGCGCGCACAACATTTTCTTTTCCGGTGGCGTCGTGAGTGCTTTTTCGTTTAACAAACTCGTGATTTTTGGCGTGGGCCTGATCGGCGGCTCGCTCGCTCGCGCGTTGCGCGAGCGCGGTTCGCAGGACCGCGCAGGCGCGCAGGTGATCGGCGTGGGCCGGCACGCGCAATCGGTGGCGCGCGCGCTCGAACTGGGCGTGATCGACGCCGTTGCGACGCTCGACGACGAAGCGGCGCTCGCCGCCGCGCTCGCCGGCGCCGATATCGTGCTGATCGCCGCGCCCGTTGCGCAGACCCAGGCGCTGCTCGAACGTATCGCGCCGCACCTCGGCAGCGAGACGATCGTGACAGACGCGGGCAGCACCAAGAGCGACGTGATCGCAGCCGCGCGCGCCGCGCTCGGCGCGCGCATTGCGCAATTCGTGCCGGGGCACCCGATCGCCGGACGCGAGTCGAGCGGCGTCGATGCCGCGCTGCCCGAACTCTACGTGGGCCGCAACGTCGTGTTGTGTCCGCTGGAGGGAAACGCGCGCGCCTCGGTCGAACGCATTGCCGATATGTGGCGCGCGACGGGCGCGGTGATCGGCGAGATGCCCGCCGCGCAGCACGACCGCGTGTTCGCTTCGGTAAGCCATCTGCCGCATGTATTGTCGTTCGCGCTCGTCGATCAGATTCTCGCTTCGCCCGACGCCAAGCTGAAGTTCTCGTTCGCGGCGGGCGGTTTCCGTGATTTCACGCGCATTGCCGCGTCGAGCCCCGAAATGTGGCGCGACGTGTGCCTCGCGAACCGCACCGCGCTGCTCGCCGAACTCGACGGCTACACTGAAGTGCTCGCGAAGCTGCGCGCGGCCATCGACGCCGGCGACGGCGCCGCGCTCGAAACCGTGTTTGCGCGCTCGCGCGCGGCGCGCGAGGCGTGGCAGGAGCGCGGCGGCAAGGCCGCTGCCGCTGCCGTTGATGCGGCGCCAGGCAAGTAAGCCAGGCAAACAAGCACGCAGGACCAGGCCATGCGGCGCGAGCGCCGCAATGACAGGCCGCAACCCAAGGCATTCTCAGGACACGTTCATGGAACACCTCGATCTCGGACCGTTCACCCGTGCGTCCGGCACGATCCGTCTGCCCGGCTCGAAAAGCATTTCGAATCGCGTGCTGCTGCTCGCCGCGCTGGCCGAGGGCGAAACGACCATCACGAACCTGCTCGACTCCGACGACACGCGCGTCATGCTCGCCGCGCTCGAAAAGCTCGGCGTGAAATTGAAGCGCGAGGACGACACCTGCGTTGTGCAGGGCACGCGCGGTGCGTTCCAGGCGGTGCGCGCGGACCTCTTCCTCGGCAACGCGGGCACGGCGGTGCGCCCGCTCACGGCGGCGCTCGCGGTGAACGGCGGCGACTACCGCATTCACGGCGTGCCGCGCATGCACGAGCGGCCCATCGGCGACCTCGTGGACGGTCTGCGCCAGATCGGCGCGAAGATCGACTACGAGGAGAACGACGGCTTTCCGCCGCTGCGTATCCGCCCGGCGGCGATTTCGGTCGAAGCGCCCATTCGCGTGCGCGGCGACGTGTCGAGCCAGTTCCTCACCGCGCTGCTCATGACGCTGCCGCTCGTGCGCGCCAAGGACGGCGTGACGATCGTCGAGGTGGACGGCGAGCTGATCTCCAAGCCCTATATCGAGATCACGATCAAGCTGATGGAGCGCTTCGGCGTGAAGGTCGAACGTCACGGCTGGCATCGCTTCGAGATTCCGGCGGGCGTGCGCTACCAGTCGCCGGGCAAGATCATGGTGGAAGGCGATGCGTCGTCGGCGTCGTACTTTCTCGCCGCGGGCGCGATTGGCGGCGGCCCGGTGCGCGTGGAAGGCGTGGGGCGCTCGAGCATCCAGGGCGACGTCGCGTTCGCGGCGGCGCTCATGCGCATGGGCGCGAACGTCACGGTCGCCGACGACTGGATCGAGGTGCGCGGGATCGGCAACGACCACGGCAAGCTCGACCCCATCGACATGGACTTCAACCTGATTCCCGACGCGGCCATGACGATCGCCGTCGCCGCGTTGTTCGCCGACGGCGCGACCACGCTGCGCAACATCGCGAGCTGGCGCGTGAAGGAAACCGACCGCATCGCCGCGATGGCCACGGAACTGCGCAAGGTCGGCGCGAACGTGGAGGAGGGGCCCGATTACCTGATCGTGCGCCCGCCCGAAAAGCTCACGCCGAACGCCGCGATCGACACCTACGACGATCACCGCATGGCGATGTGCTTCTCGCTCGTGAGCCTCGGCGGCGTGCCGGTGCGCATCAACGACCCGAAGTGCGTCGGCAAGACGTTCCCCGATTATTTCGAGCGCTTCCTGGCGCTCGCGCAACCTTGATTGATCCAGAGCCGAGTACCTTCGCCGCATGAAATCGACCCGTCCCTTTTATCCGACGCCCGTCATCACGATCGACGGCCCCACCGCCTCCGGCAAAGGCACGGTGGCCGCGCTGGTCGCCGCGCATCTCGGCTTTCACCTGCTCGACAGCGGCGCGCTGTACCGACTGGCGGCGCTCGCGAGCGTGCGCTATACGATCGCGCCCGACGACGCCGAAGGCCTGGCGAAGCTGATCGACGATCTCCATATCACGTTCCGCGAAGGGCTCGCGCAGCTCGACGGCGTTGACGTTTCGAACGAAATCCGCGCCGAGGAAGTGGGCAACCGGGCCTCGATGATCGCCGCGCATCCGGCCGTGCGCACGGCGCTCGTGGCGCGCCAGCGGGCGTTTCGCAAGCTTCCCGGCCTCGTCGCCGACGGCCGCGACATGGGCACGGTGATCTTCCCGGACGCCGTTCTGAAGGTGTTCCTGACGGCCAGTGTGGAGGCTCGCGCGGCTCGCCGGCATAAGCAATTGATCCAAAAAGGTTTTTCTGCTAATATGGATGACTTGCTTCGAGATTTGCGTGAACGCGACGCGCGGGACAGTAACCGTGCAGCCGCGCCGCTCAAGCCCGCAGCGGATGCGCAGCTTCTGGACACCTCGGCGCTTACCGTCGACCAGGCGGTCGAACAGGTGGTGCAGTGGTACCAGGCATTGCCGGTGCGTTAACAACAAACTGAGCCACAAGCGCGGCAGTTTGTTGAATGCGCGAACGCCGGCAAAGGCGCAGTAAAGAAAGCAGTTGAAGTAGCAGTCCGTGTTGGTGCCCTGCTGGGAAGCAGGGCGTGTCTTAACCCTTTAACCCCGTGTGGCTTTTGCATCTGCGCCGCGAACGTAAGCGCTCCGGCCTCAACGCCTAACCAGCCAATACTGGCTGCACCGGCAGCAGAAACCATGCAAATCCAGATTTTTATGTCCGACCTGCAAACCTCCACCCCGAATACCGAATCTTTTGCGGCTCTGTTCGAAGAGTCGCTGACCCGCCAAGACATGCGCGCCGGCGAAGTGATCTCCGCCGAAGTCGTGCGCGTTGACCACAACTTCGTGGTCGTCAACGCTGGTCTCAAGTCCGAAGCCTATATTCCGCTCGAAGAATTCCTGAACGACGCGGGTGAAGTGGAAGTGCAGGCGGGCGACTTCGTTTCCGTCGCGATCGACGCGCTGGAAAACGGCTACGGCGACACCATCCTGTCGCGCGACAAGGCGAAGCGTCTCGCTTCGTGGCTGTCGCTGGAAAAGGCTCTCGACAACAACGAACTCGTGACCGGCACGATCACGGGCAAGGTCAAGGGCGGCATGACCGTCATGGTCAACGGCATCCGCGCGTTCCTGCCGGGTTCGCTCGTCGACACGCGTCCGGTCAAGGACACGACGCCGTACGAAGGCAAGACGCTCGAATTCCGCGTCATCAAGCTCGACCGCAAGCGTAACAACGTCGTGCTGTCGCGCCGCGCAGTGATCGAAGCCACGCAAGGCGAAGAGCGCGCAAAGCTGCTCGAAACGCTGAAGGAAGGCGCGATCGTCAACGGCGTGGTCAAGAACATCACCGACTACGGCGCGTTCGTGGACCTCGGCGGCATCGACGGCCTGCTGCACATCACCGACATCGCATGGCGTCGCGTGCGTCACCCGTCGGAAGTCCTGTCGGTTGGCCAGGAAGTCACCGCCAAGATCCTCAAGTTCGACCAGGAAAAGAACCGCGTTTCGCTCGGTATCAAGCAACTGGGCGACGATCCGTGGGAAGGCATCTCGCGCCGTTACCCGTCGGGCACGCGCCTGTTCGGCAAGGTCACGAACATCACCGACTACGGCGCGTTCGTCGAAGTCGAATCGGGCATCGAAGGCCTGGTTCACGTGTCGGAAATGGACTGGACCAACAAGAACGTTGCTCCGTCGAAGGTTGTCCAGCTGGGCGACGAAGTCGAAGTCATGGTCCTCGAGATCGACGAAGACCGCCGCCGCATCTCGCTCGGCATGAAGCAGTGCAAGCCGAATCCGTGGGATGACTTCAGCCGCAACTTCAAGAAGGGCGACAAGCTGCAAGGCGCAATCAAGTCGATCACCGACTTCGGCGTCTTCATCGGTCTGCCTGGCGGCATCGACGGTCTGGTTCACCTTTCGGACCTGTCGTGGTCGGAAACCGGCGAAGAAGCCGTTCGCAAGTACAAGAAGGGCGACGAAGTCGAAGCCGTGGTTCTGGGCATCGACGTCGAGAAGGAACGCATCTCGCTCGGCATCAAGCAGCTCGAAGGCGACCCGTTCAGCAACTTCGTTGCTGTTAACGACAAGGGTTCGACGGTTGACGGCGTGGTCAAGTCGGTCGACGCAAAGGGTGCAGTTATCACCCTGAACGCCGATGTCGAAGGCTACCTGCGTGCTTCGGAAATCGCGCAAGACCGCGTGGAAGATGCTCGCAACGTGCTGAAGGAAGGCGACAAGGTCAACGCGATGATCATCAACATCGATCGCAAGTCGCGTGGCATCAACCTGTCGATCAAGGCGAAGGATTCGGCCGAGACGCAGGAAGCCCTGCGTAGCATGTCGTCGGACACGGGTGCGGCTGCCACCGGCACGACCAACCTCGGCGCGCTGCTGAAGGCCAAGCTCGACGGCCAGAACCAGTAAGCCTCAAACGGGGGCAAGCTGAAGTATGACCAAATCTGAATTGGTCGCGCAGCTGGCTACGCGATTTCCGCAACTTGTCCTCAAGGATGCGGATTTCGCGGTCAAGACGATGCTCGATGCGATGTCCGAGGCGCTTGCCAAGGGCCATCGCATCGAAATTCGCGGCTTTGGCAGCTTCGGCCTGAATCGTCGGCCGTCGCGCGTCGGTCGCAACCCCAAGTCGGGTGAAAAGGTGCTGGTGCCAGAGAAGTTCGTGCCGCACTTCAAGCCGGGCAAGGAGTTGCGCGAGCGCGTGGACCGTAATTCGGGCGAGCCGCTGAAGGCGGACGAGCCGGACGACGACCTGTAAGCGTTCGATCGATTTCGATCGGGCGACTGCGATCGTCGGCGGTCAATGCCAGATGGCCAGAATGCATGGACCGGTAAAAAGCGCCGGGGTGAACAACCCCGGCGCTTTTTTTTCGTCTGCGCCTTTTCGACGCGCTTTGTCCCGGTGTGCCGTTTCGATCCTGCTCCCGGTTTGCGGGCAGGTGCCGGGGCGCGGGCCGTTCAATTACAATACGGGACACTTCGGCGTGGCTTGTGCTGCGGCGCAACAATCCGGCTTGGCCGGTGCTCGCTGGGGTCTTTTGCAACTGCCAAGAGAATCCTTCAATGAGATTGATCGCCTGGGTGATCCGTGTGCTGGTGTTCGTGCTGCTGCTCGTGCTCGCGCTCGCCAACACGCAAACCGCGACGCTGAACTTTCTTGCCGGGTATTCGTGGCAGGCCCCGCTGATCCTGATCGGCCTCGCGTTTTTCGTCGTGGGGCTGCTGGCGGGGCTGCTTTCCGCGCTGCCCGGCGTGTTCCGGTTGCGCATGGAAAATGGGCGCCTCAAACGCGATTTGCGCGCCGTGCGTGAAACGCCCGCGCCGAGCGCGGAGCCGCCGTTGCCGCCGCTCATCTGACTGGTTTTATCGTGCCGCGCGCCTTGAGCGTGCGGCTGTTTTCCCGTTCACACCATCGCTCGCATGGATCTCGATTTCTGGTGGCTCCTCGTCATTCCCGTGGCTTTCGCACTCGGCTGGATGGCGTCGCGCTACGATCTGAAAGCATTGCTTTCCGAAAGCGCCAATTTGCCGCGCTCGTATTTTCGCGGCCTGAACTTCCTGCTCAACGAGCAGCCGGACAAGGCCATCGACGCGTTCATCGAGGTCGCCAAGCTCGACCCTGAAACCGTCGAACTGCACTTCGCGCTCGGCAATCTGTTTCGCCGCCGCGGCGAGACAGACCGCGCGATCCGCGTGCATCAGAATCTGCTCTCGCGCTCGGACCTGCCCGTGAACGAGCGCGATCATGCGCTCTATGAACTCGGCCAGGACTTCCTCAAGGCGGGCATGCTCGACCGCGCGGAGGAAACCTTCGGCAAGCTCAAGTCGGGCGACTTCGCGCTCGGCGCGCAGCGCGCGCTCCTCGCGATCTACGAGATCGAGAAGGACTGGAACCGCTGCATCGAGACCGCGCGCGGGCTCGAAACCATGGGCGCGGCGTCGCTCGACCTGGAGATCGCGCAGTTCCATTGCGAGCTCGCGCAGGAAGCGCTCCAGCAGAAGAAGGCCGACGAGGCGCGGCGCCAGCTCGCGCTCGCGCTCAAGGCCAATGCCCAGAACGTGCGCGCGACGATCCTCGCGGGCGATGTCGATGCGGCCAGCGGTGCGGCCGAAACCGCGCTTGCCCACTGGCGCGCAGTCGAGGCGCAGAATCCCGCGTATCTGCCGCTCGTGGCCGAGAAGGTCATGAAGGCCTATGAGACGCTGGGCCGCGCGGAAGAGGGCGCCCAGCTGCTCACCACGTGGGTCGATGCCTATCCGTCGAACGATCTGCTCGACGTGGCCTATAAATACGTGGCCGAGCTGCGTGGCGCCGATGCCGCGCACGCGCTCGCCCGCACGCAGATGCAGAAGTCGCCGAACCTCGCCGGCATGGCGCGCCTGCTCGAGGCCCAGCAGGCCACGGCCGAAGAGCCGCGCCGCAGCGAACTCGAGTTGATGCGCAAGCTGCTCCAGCAGCGCACCAAGAATCTGCCACGCTATACCTGCCAGAATTGCGGCTTCCGGGCGCGCCTCTTCTACTGGCAGTGCCCGGGATGCAGCGGCTGGGAAACCTATGCGCCGCGTCGCGTCGAGCCGGTGCCCGCTTCGAGCTGAGTCCAGGGTGGGGCGCGCCGAGCCTGGCGCGCCCTCAGTCATTCCATCTCATCAGCATCTGTCACCGGAGCGCCTATGAAGATCACCATTATCGGTACCGGCTACGTTGGCCTCGTTACCGGTGCGTGCCTTGCCGAAATCGGCCATGACGTGTTTTGTCTCGATGTCGATCCGCGCAAGATCGACATTCTCAACGGCGGTGGCGTGCCGATTCACGAGCCGGGCCTGCTCGAACTCATCGCGCGCAACCGCGCGGCCGGACGCATCACGTTCTCCACCGACATCGCGGCCAGCGTCGAGCACGGCGACGTGCAGTTCATCGCCGTGGGCACGCCGCCCGACGAAGACGGCTCGGCGGATCTGCAATACGTGCTCGAAGCGGCGCGCAGCATCGGCCGCTACATGAACGGTTTCAAGGTGATCGTCGACAAGTCGACGGTGCCGGTCGGCACGGCGCAGCGCGTGCAGGGCGTGCTCGCCGAAGAGCTCGCCAAACGCGGCCTCGCGCAGAGCGCGGACCATCGTTTCTCGGTCGTCTCGAACCCCGAGTTCCTGAAAGAAGGCGCGGCCGTGGACGACTTCATGCGCCCGGACCGCATCATCATCGGCATCGACGAGGACGAGAACGGCAACACCGCGCGTGAAAAGATGAAGCGCCTCTACGCGCCGTTCAATCGCAACCACGAACGCACGATCTACATGGACGTGCGCTCCGCCGAATTCACGAAGTACGCGGCCAACGCCATGCTCGCCACGCGCATCTCGTTCATGAACGAGATGGCCAATCTCGCCGACCGCGTGGGCGCCGACATCGAGTCAGTGCGCCGCGGCATCGGCTCCGATCCGCGTATCGGCTATCACTTTCTCTATGCGGGCTGCGGCTATGGCGGCTCGTGCTTCCCGAAGGACGTGCAGGCGCTGATCCGCACGGGTGCGGAGTCGGGCCAGAACCTGCGCATTCTCGAAGCGGTCGAGGACGTCAATCACGGGCAGAAGGAAGTGCTCGTGAGGAAGATCGTCACGCAGTGCGGCGAAGACCTCGCGGGCAGGCATTTCGCCGTGTGGGGGCTTGCGTTCAAGCCGAACACCGACGACATGCGCGAGGCGCCGAGCCGACGCCTGATCGCCGATCTGCTCGCGCGCGGCGCGACGGTGGCGGCGTGGGATCCGGTCGCGGCCGACGAAGCGAAGCGCGTGTTCGCGCTCGATCTCGCCGAAGCGCCCGAGCAGCATGCGCGCCTCACGTTCGCGGCGAACCAGGACGACGCGCTCACGGGCGCGGACGCGCTTGTGATCGTGACCGAATGGACCGCGTTCAAGGCGCCCGATTTCGCACACCTGAAGAAGGTGCTCAAGACCCCGCGTATCTTCGACGGGCGCAATCTCTACGAGCCCGACGCGATGGCGGAACTGGGCATTGACTATCATTCGATTGGGCGGCCCCATGTCAATCTCGCTAACTCCGCGGCCTGAAACCACGCTTGCCGCCACGATCGCGCCCGATGTGCGCGTCGTGCCGCGCGAGACGCTCGCGAACTCGCGCGTGCTGGTGGTGGGTGACGTCATGCTCGACCGCTACTGGTTCGGCGACGTCAACCGCATCTCGCCCGAAGCGCCGGTGCCGGTCGTGCACGTGCAGCGCCAGGAAGACCGCCTTGGCGGCGCGGCGAACGTGGCGCGCAACGCGGCGGCGCTCGGCGCCCATGCGGGCCTGCTGTGCGTGGTGGGCCACGACGAGCCCGGCGAGCGCATCGTCGCCCTGCTCGGCGAGAGCCACGTGGATGCGTACCTGGAGCGCGATCCCGCGTTGCCGACCACCATCAAGCTGCGCGTGCTCTCGCGCCAGCAGCAGCTCCTGCGCGTGGACTTCGAGAACACGCCCGCGCACGAGGTGCTGCTCTCGGGCCTCGCACGCTTCGACGCGCTCCTGCCCACGCACGACGTGATCCTCATGTCGGACTATGCGAAGGGCGGCCTCACGCACGTCACGCAGATGATCTCGAAGGCGCGCGCCGCGGGCAAGGCGGTGCTCGTCGATCCGAAGGGCGACGACTGGGAGCGCTATCACGGCGCGAGCCTCATCACGCCGAATCGCGCGGAACTGCGCGAAGTGGTCGGCACGTGGAAGTCGGAAGAGGATCTGCTCGCGCGCGTGACGAAGCTGCGCCGCGAACTGCAACTCGACGCGCTGCTGCTCACGCGCTCGGAAGAGGGTATGACGCTCTTTTCCGAGGCCGGCGTGCTGCACGCGGCGGCCGATGCGCGCGAAGTGTATGATGTCTCGGGCGCCGGCGACACGGTGATCGCAACCGTTGCCGCCATGCTCGGCGCGGGATTGCCGCTCGTCGAGTGCGTGGCGCTCGCGAACCGCGCGGCCGGCATCGTGGTCGGCAAGCTCGGTACGGCCACCGTCGACTACGACGAACTCTTTCAATAACGTTCCGCGCACGGGCGCATGGCGCCCGCGGCTCCGACCGGGATTTCTGGAGAGTTTTCCCGGTTGTGGGTCAACCTCGTATCAACATCGCGTGAACCTCGTCACCGCAGACCTATCATGACCCTCATCGTCACCGGCGCGGCCGGCTTCATCGGCAGCAACATCGTCAAGGCGCTGAACGAACGCGGCGAAGACCGCATCATCGCCGTCGACAACCTCACCCGCGCGGACAAGTTCAGGAACCTCGTCGATTGCGAGATCGACGACTACATCGACAAGACCGAGTTCGTCGAGCGCTTCACGCGCGGCGATTTCGGCGACGTGCGCGCGGTTTTTCATGAAGGCGCCTGTTCGGACACCATGGAAACCGACGGCCGCTACATGATGGACAACAACTTCCGTTATAGCCGCGCCGTGCTCGACACCTGCCTCACGCAGCGCGTGCAGTTCCTGTATGCGTCATCGGCGGCGATCTATGGCGGCTCGACGCGCTTCGTCGAGGAGCGCGAGGTGGAAGCGCCGCTCAACGTGTACGGCTACTCGAAGTTCCTGTTCGATCAGGTCATTCGCCGCGTGCTGTCCACGGCGCAAAGCCAGATCGCGGGCTTTCGCTACTTCAACGTGTACGGCCCGCGCGAAACGCACAAGGCGCGCATGGCTTCGGTGGCGTTTCACAACTTCAACCAGTTCCGCGCGGAAGGCCGCGTGAAGCTGTTCGGCGAGTACAACGGCTACGCGCCGGGCGAGCAGACGCGCGACTTCGTTTCGGTGGAGGACGTGGTGAAGGTCAACCTGTTCTTCTTCGATCATCCGGAGAAGACGGGCATCTTCAATCTGGGCAGCGGGCGCGCGCAGCCGTTCAACGACATCGCGACGAGCGTGGTGAACACGCTGCGTGCGATGGAAGGCAAGCCCGCGCTCACGCTCGCGGAGCAGGTGAAGGAAGGGCTGATCGAGTACATCCCGTTTCCCGACGCGCTGCGCGGCAAGTATCAATGCTTTACGCAGGCGGATCAGTCGAAGCTGCGCGCCGCGGGCTACGACGCGCCGTTCCTGACGGTGCAGGAAGGTGTGGATCGTTACGTACGTTGGCTTTCTGGCCAGGTGTAACGCGAAGCCCTGACTTCATAAACTGGACTCTCCTCGCCGGCGATGGTCGCCGGCGTTTTCAGGGAGATCCAGCATGTTCCGAAAAATCCTTGCGGCGGCCGCGCTTCTGGCCGTATTCGGTCACGCCTTCGCGGCCGTGGACGTCAACACCGCCAACGAAGACGCGCTGCGCGGCATCAAGGGCATCGGGCCCGCGCGCGCCAAGGCCATTCTCGACGAGCGCGGCGCGCACGGCCCCTACAAGGACGCCACCGACCTCGGCAAGCGCGTGAAGGGCCTGGGCGGCCATACCGTCGAACGTTTGCAGGCCGAAGGATTGTCGGTCGGTCCGGCCAATGCCCAGGCGGCCCAGGCAACCCAGCCGGCGAAGGTTGCGCAGGCAACACCCGCGAAGGCGGGTACCCCGCAGCCGGCCACCGTGACCGTCAAGAAGTAGGCGTCTTTTTGCGTTGTGCCCCCGCGCGTCGTGCATCGCCGTCGCGGGGCGGCAGTCTCCTTCAGGTGTCGCTCAGGTGAGGTTGACCCGCGACGTTGACCCGCGGCCCGTCCGCGGGCTTTTTCCAGTGCCTCGCTGCATGTGCGCAGGCATAGCCGGAGGGAAAGACGGCGGCTTACGTCCATACCGGCATCAGGGGTCCCCTGCGGCGGCGGCCCGCGTGGTTTAGAATCGACGGATCACGTAATCGCGCCTCACTGCCATCCCATGCCCTACAAGACCATTGAAGACACGATCGGCAACACCCCGCTCGTGCAACTCGTCCGCCTGCCGGACGACGAAATCCGCGCCCGCAACAACGTCATTCTGGCCAAGCTGGAAGGCAATAACCCGGCGGGGTCGGTGAAGGACCGCCCGGCGCTCTCGATGATCCGCAAGGCCGAGGAGCGCGGCCGCATCAAGCCGGGCGACACGCTCATCGAAGCCACGAGCGGCAACACGGGCATTGCGCTCGCGATGGCCGCGGCCATTCGCGGCTACAAGATGGTGCTCATCATGCCGGAGGACCTCTCCGTCGAGCGCCGCCAGAGCATGGCCGCCTATGGCGCGGAAATCATGCTCACGCCGGTGAAGGGCGGCATGGAATATGCGCGCGACCTCGCCGAGCAAATGCAGCGCGACGGCAAGGGCATCATCCTCGACCAGTTCGCCAATCCCGACAATCCGCTTGCGCACTATGAGGCCACCGGCCCGGAAATCTGGCGCGACACGGAAGGGCGCATCACGCACTTCGTTTCGTCGATGGGGACCACGGGCACGATCATGGGCACGTCCCAGTTCCTCAAGGAAAAGAACCCGGCCATTGAGATCGTCGGCGCGCAGCCCGAGGAGGGCTCGCGTATTCCGGGCATTCGCAAGTGGCCCGAAGCCTATCTGCCGAAGATTTTCGACCGCAGCCGCGTGGATCGCGTGGAAAACGTGAGCCAGGCCGCCGCCGAAAACATGGCGCGGCGTCTGGCCTCGGTCGAAGGCATCTTTGCCGGGATTTCGTCGGGCGGCGCCTGCGAAGTGGCGATACGCCTTGCACGCCAGCTCGAAAACGCGACGATCGTGTTCATCGTCTGTGATCGCGGCGACCGCTATCTGTCCACGGGTGTGTTCCCGGCCTGAGCGTTTCGAAGCGCACATGCAAAAACGGCCTTCGGTGCTTCCGAAGGCCGTTTTGTTTTCTGACGACGGGTTGGGTATTACTGTTCGGCCGGCGCCGTGCCCGAGCCGTTCATGCCGTTGCCATTCCCGTTGACGCCGTTTCCGTTGCCGTTCGACGGACCCACGCCCACGCCCGGTTGCGTCGCCAGCATCTGCGCCTTCACGCGCATGCCCAGTTGATACACCGCGAGCGCGTAGAAGAAGCTGCGGTTATAGCGCGTGAGCACATAGAAGTTCTTGAGCCCGAGCTTGTACTCGGTGGCGCGGCCCGGCGTGGGCAGATCGATCACCGTGATGGGCGTGCCCGCCTCGGCGGCGATATCCACGTCCGGCTGGTCGAGCACGAGGCCCGAACGGAGCAACTGGCTGAGCGGCCAGCGCGGTTCCGGCTTGCCGTCCGCCGCGGCCTGCGCAATGCCCTGGCTGCCTGGGTCGCTCGCGATATTCCACACCACGGGGCGGCCCGTTTCCCAGCCGTTCTGCTTCAGGTAGTTCGCCACGCTGCCGATCGCGTCGGCCGGGCTCGCGCGCAGGTCGATGTGGTTGTTGCCCTCGTAATCGACGGCGTATTGCACGATGCTGCTCGGCAGGAACTGCGGAATGCCGATCGCGCCCGTGTACGAGCCGAGCACCGACGACGGGTCGATCTGCGCGTCGCGCGTCCACACGAGGTAGTCCTCGAGATTCTTGCGAAACGTTGCCATGCGATCGGCGCGGTTCGGCGTATTCGGGTAGTCGAACGCGAGCGTCGTGAGGGCGTCGAGCACGCGGAAGTTGCCCATGTAGCGCCCGTAGATCGTCTCCACGCCGATAATGCCCACGATCACCTCGGGCGGCACGCCGAACTCGTCGGCGGCGCGCTGCAACGTGGCCTGGTTCGCGCGCCAGAAGCGCACGCCCGCGTTGATGCGCACCGGGTCGAGGAAGCGCGACTGGTAGACGCGCCAGTTCTTGACGCCGGGAACGGGCGAGGGCGTGACGAGCTTCACGGCGGTCGCCGAGTAGTTCGCGCTCGCGAACAACGCTTGCAGCGCCGTGGGGTCGAAGTCGTAGCGCGCGACCATGTCGTTGATGAACGCGGCGACATCCGGATTGTTCGCATAGCGCTGCGGGACGATTTCCTCCTCGAACGTCTGGCCCTGCTGCGGGGGCGTTTGCGGCTGCGCCTGCGCGAGCGTGAGCGGTTTCTGTCGCATTTTCGGCGCGGATGTTTGCGCGCGCGCCGCGCCGGCGCACAACGACGCCGCGACGCAAAGCGCGAGTGCGAGAGTCGTGTGGCGTGAGCGGCCGGAGGTGGACAGAGCGGTCTTGAGCGTCATGAGAGAGGAGGGTGAATACGGTCCGGGTTGAACCCGGGCAGTATAACCGGCGCCCCGCGTGAACAGGCCATGCTGTGCAGGGGTGCAGCGTGGGGGCCAGGGCGCTGTGGTAACGTGATGCATGTTCGCGCGCCGGCCGGCGCGCAGCCAGACGAAAAACAGAAGGAGACCCGCGGCCGCGCCCATGCGCGAAGCCCGTGGCAGTGCGACCCATGACGACCGGTTTCTTCACTCACCCCGACTTCCTGCTGCACGAGATGGGCGAATGGCATCCCGAATGCCCGGCGCGGTTGCAGGCGATCGAAGATCAGTTGATCGCGAGCCGCATCGACGCGCTGATCGAGCGCGACGAATCGTCGCCGCTCGCGACCGATGCTGCGCTCCTGCGCGTGCACACCCAGGCGCATATCGACTACATTCGCGCCACCTCGCCCACGGAAGGCTACGCGAGCATCGACTCCGACACGCTGATGAATCCGCACACGTTGCAGGCGGCGCTGCGCGCGGCGGGCGCGGCGATCGCCGCCACCGACGCGGTGCTCGCGGGCCGCTACGAGAACGCGTTTTGCAGCGTGCGGCCGCCCGGCCACCATGCGGAACCCGCGCGCGCCATGGGCTTTTGCTTCTTCAATAACGTGGCGGTTGCGGCGCGCCATGCGCTCGAAGTCCACGGCCTCGAGCGCGTGGCGGTCATCGACTTCGACGTGCATCACGGCAACGGCACCGAGGCGGCCTTCGCGGGCGACTCGCGCGTGCTGATGTGCAGCTTCTTCCAGCATCCGTTCTATCCGTACACGGGCGCGGACAATCCCGCGCCGAACATGGTCAACCTGCCGATCGCGGCGCGCACCAAGGGCATGGAAGTGCGCGAGGCCATCGACATCATGTGGCTGCCGCGGCTGGAGGCTTTCAAGCCGCAGATGGTGTTCGTCTCCGCAGGATTCGACGCGCACCGCGAAGACGACCTCGGCAACATGGGGCTCGTCGAGGACGACTTCGCGTGGATCACCGAGCAGATTCGCGCCGTGGCGAACCGCCATGCGAAGGGGCGCATCGTGAGCTGCCTCGAAGGCGGCTACAACCTCTCGGCGCTCGGCCGCAGCGTGGTCGCCCACCTGCGCGTGCTGGCGGACATTTAAAGGCGCCGCGTGCGCCGCATCGAACGAAGGAGACCCGCATCATGAGCGCAATCCCGTCCGCATCGCCGTCGTCCGCCGACGCGGCGCCGCTAGTCGACATCACGCGCGATGCGTATGGCGTGCCGGGCGTCGTGCGTCTCACGCTGAATCGTCCCGATGCGTTCAACGCGCTTTCCGAGGCGCTCATCGACGCGCTGCATGCCGAACTCACCGCGCTCGCGAAATCCGATGCGCGCGTGGTCGTGATCGCGGCGGCGGGGCGCGCGTTCTGCGCGGGCCACGATCTCCGGGAAATGCGCGCGGAGCCCTCGCGCGGCTACTACGCGAAACTGTTCGAGCGCTGCTCGAAGATGATGCTGGCGATCCAGAAAATGCCGCAGCCCGTGATCGCGCGCGTGCAGGGCGTGGCGACGGCGGCCGGCTGCCAGCTCGTCGCGATGTGCGATCTCGCGGTGGCCGCCGACACGGCGCGCTTTGCCGTTTCGGGCATCAATCTGGGGCTTTTCTGCTCGACGCCGGCCGTGCCGCTGTCGCGCAACGTCTCGCGCAAGGTGGCCTTCGAGATGCTCATGACGGGTGAGTTCATCGACGCGGCCCGTGCGCAGCGCGAGGGGCTCGTGAACCGCGTGGTCGCCGCCGACGAACTCGATGCCGCCGTGACGGCGCTTGCCGCAAGCATCTGCGCGAAGCCGCGCGAGGCGGTCGAGGCGGGCAAGGGCCTCTTCTACCGCCAACTGGAAACGGGCGTCGAAGCCGCCTACCAGCTGGCCGGCCAGACGATGGCCTGCAACATGATGACCGACCCCGCGCTCGACGGCGTGCAGGCGTTCATCGAGAAACGCGGGGCGAAATAGCGATCCCAGGCGCTCAGGCGCTCAGCAATGGTGCTCGATCCAGTCGATCATTGCGCCGATCACGCGCTCGCGGTCGAGATCGTTGAGCGTTTCGTGATAGCTCCCTTCGTAAAGCGTGAGCGTGCGGTCGGGCGATCCCACGTTTGCGCCGAACGCGCGGCTGCCTTCGGGCTCGGTGAGCTTGTCCCCGGTGCCGTGCCAGATCAGCACGGGCACGCGCAGATCCGCGCGGCCCGCTTCGATGCGTTTCATCGCTTCCAGCAATTGAGCGCCCGTGCGTGCGGGAATCGCCCCGTGATGCACGAGCGGATCGGCGAGGTTGGCCTCGACCACCGCGCTATCGCGCGCGAGCAGTGCGGCGTCGATCTTCATGGCCGGAAAGCGCGGCCAGATCGCGCTGACGACACGGCTTGCGGCGATCATCCACGCAGGCACGTCGCGCCCGGGCGCGAGCGCGGCGCTGGACAGCAGGAGGCCCGCTAGCGGCACACGCGTTTGCGGCAGGCGTTCGACCGCGTAGAGCGCGGCGATCGCGCCGCCCATGCTGTGACCCATCAGAAAGAGCGGCGTGTGCCGTGTCGCGCATTGCGCGCTTGCGTGAGCGAGCAGCGCGTCCGCATCGTCAAGGTATTCGTCGAAACGGGCCACCCACGCGCGGCGGCCGGGCGCCCGCCCGTGACCGCGCAGATCGATCGCATAAACGTCGATGCCCGCGGCATTGAGCCGCGCGGCGAGCGCCGCGTAGCGGCCCGCATGCTCGGCCAGCCCGTGCACGAGCGCGAGCGCCGCGCGCGGCGGTGTCGGCGCACGCCATGCGTAGAGCGGCAGCTCCACGCCGTCGCGCGTGCGCAGGGTCGAGCGTTCGGCGGCTGGCTCGGCTTGTTCGGCTCGTCCGGCAGGTTGGGCAGGCATCGCCGTGCCGAAGGTCTGACTTGTCTCCATCTCGCTCTCTGGCTGGGTGTGCGGGGTCGGCGTCGGGCTATCGGCAGCAGTGTAGCGGCGGGGCGGCAGAGCGCAGGCTGCCGAAACCCTCTAATGCATATGAGTTATGAAATTATCGAAATTGATTATTAAAAGGAATTTTGCGTGCCAGGGTAAAATGGCGGGCTAAATCCAGTCCAGCAAACGGCGGCTGTCTGCCGGCGCGACGCGTTTTCCGCGATCCATCCAGATGGGTGCGGGCAAGGCGAGCGGCGCGCGGCACACCCGCCGTTTCGTTTTTTCCCATGATCGAAATTCGAAACGTGTCCCAGCGCTTCGCCGGCCCACAAGGCTGGATCGAGGCGCTGCATAACGTCAATCTGACGATTCCGCCGGGCGAAGTGTTCGGCATCATCGGGCGCAGCGGCGCAGGCAAGAGCACGCTCGTGCGCACCATCAACCTGCTCACGCGGCCCACCGAAGGCGACATCGTCGTCAACGGGCGCACGCTCACGTCGCTCTCGTCGGCCGACCTGCGCGAAGCGCGCCGCGAGATCGGCATGATCTTCCAGCACTTCAATCTGCTCTCGTCGCGCACGGTGTTCGACAACGTCGCGCTGCCGCTGGAGCTTGCGGGCGTGAAGCGCGCCGAGATCGAAGCGACGGTGCTGCCGCTGCTCGAACTCGTGGGCCTCACCGCGCAGAAAGATCGCTATCCTTCGCAGATCAGCGGCGGCCAGAAGCAGCGCGTGGGCATTGCGCGCGCGCTCGCGAGCAAGCCCAAGGTGCTGCTCTCGGACGAGGCGACCTCGGCGCTCGACCCCGAAACCACGCGCGCCATTCTCGACCTGCTGCGCAAGATCAATCGCGAGCTGAACCTGACCATCGTGATGATCACGCACCAGATGGAAGTGATCAAACAGGTGTGCGACCGCGTGGCCGTGCTCGACGCGGGCCGCGTGGTGGAAAGCGGTCCCGTGATCGACGTGTTCTTGCAGCCGCGCCACGAAGTCACGCGCGCCCTGCTAGGCGACGTGATCGCCCAGGAACTGCCGCCGGGGCTCAAGGCGCGCGTGGCCGAGCATCTCTCGAAGGGCAGCGGCCATTTGCTGCGCCTCGCGTTCACGGGCACGGGCGTCGACCAGCCGGTGTTGTCGGAGACGATTCGCCGCTTCGAACTCGATTTCAACATCCTGCACGGCCAGATCGACGAGATCCAGGGGCAGGCGTTCGGCTCGCTCGCGGTGCTCGCGGGCGGCGAACCGGTGAAGGTGGCGCAGGCCATGGCATGGCTGCGCGAGCAAGGCGTGGTGGTGGAGGAACTGTCCCATGTGGAGTGAAATGTTCGACATGTTCGTCCAGTCGTTCTGGGAAACGCTCGTCATGGTGGGCATCTCGGGACTCGTGGGCGCGGCCATCGGCCTGCCGCTCGGCGTGCTGCTCTATCTCACCGACCGCAACGGCGTGCTGCAAAACATCGCCGCGAATCGCGCGATGGGGGTGATCGTCAACGCCGTGCGCTCCACGCCGTTCATCATCCTGCTCGTCGCCGTGATTCCGTTCACGCGTCTCGTGGTGGGCTCGTCGATCGGCACGGCGGCCGCCATCGTGCCGCTCACCATCGCCGCCGCGCCGTTCATCGCGCGGCTCGTGGAAACCGCGCTGCGCGAAGTCGATCGCGGCCTGATCGAAGCGGCCCAGGCCATGGGCGCGAGCACGAGCCAGATCGTCTTCAAGGTGTTGCTGCCCGAGTCGCTGCCCGGTGTCGTGGCGGGGCTCACCATCACCTTCATCTCGCTTGTGGGCTATTCGGCGATGGCGGGCGCGATTGGCGGCGGCGGTCTGGGCGACCTCGGCATCCGTTACGGGTACCAGCGCTTCGAACCCGAAATCATGCTGCTCGTCGTCGTGATCCTGATCGTGTTCGTGCAAATCGTGCAGTCGTTCGGCGACTGGCTGGTGCGACGCCTGAGCCACAAATAAGCCTTAAAACAAGCGGTCTTTCGATCCACACAACTACACAAGACAAAGGTTTGGTATGCAACGTCGTTTCATGATCCGGCTCGCGGCGGCGCTCGGCGCGGCTTCGCTCATCGCACCGCTGCTTGCGCCCATGACTGCGCACGCGGACGAAACCATCAAGGTGGGCGTGACGGGCGGCCCGCACGAGCAGGTGATGGAAGTCGTGAAGAGTGTGGCCGCGAAGAACGGGCTTAACATCAAGATCGTCGAGTTCTCGGACTACGTGCAGCCGAACGCGGCGCTCGCGGGCGGCGACCTCGACGCCAACAGCTACCAGCACGCGCCGTATCTCGACGCGCAGGTGAAGGATCGCGGCTACAAGCTCATCAAGATCGCGGACACGGTCACGTTCCCGATGGGCATCTATTCGAAGAAGATCAAATCGCTCTCCGAACTAAAGCCGGGCGCTCGCATCGCTGTGCCCAATGATCCGACGAATGGCGGCCGTGCATTGCTGCTGCTGCAAAGCCAGGGTCTCATCAAGTTGCGCGCCGGCGCAGGGTTGAAGGCCACGCCGCTCGACATTGTGGAAAACCCCAGGAAGCTGAAGATCGTCGAACTGGACGCCGCGCAGATTCCGCGCTCGCTCGACGATGTGGACGCCGCGGCGATCAACACGAACTTCGCGATGGAAGCGGGCCTGAAGCCGAAACAGGACGCGATCGCAATCGAAGACCCGAAGGGGCCGTACGTGAATATCCTCGCGATTCGCGAAGCCGATCGCAACAAGCCTTGGGTAGCGAAACTGGTGGCCGCGTACCACTCGCCGGAGGTGAAGCAGTTCATCGAAACGAAGTTCGGCGGCGCAGTCATCTCCTCCTGGTAAGCGCCTCCAGGCGATGAATTTAGAGATATTTATCGGCGCCCGGGCTTGATGCCCGGGTTTTTTCCACCGTAAAATCGCACGATCGTTCGCTACTGACGACCGGGGTGCGGCAGCGGTGGTTCGTGAAAATTGCTGGTGGCAGATCGGCCCGACAGGGCTATCGCTATAATGTCCGCCAGGTTGACGTATTCGTAACTTCGGAGCATGTGAATGAAAGTCCTTGTGCCAGTCAAACGCGTAGTCGATTACAACGTGAAGGTTCGTGTGAAGTCGGATGGCACGGGCGTCGACATCGCCAATGTGAAGATGTCGATGAACCCGTTCGACGAAATCGCCGTGGAAGAAGCGGTGCGCCTGAAGGAAGCGGGCGTGGCGACGGAAGTGATCGCCGTGTCCGCCGGTGTGGCGCAGGCGCAGGAAACGCTGCGCACGGCGCTCGCGATCGGCGCGGACCGCGCGATCCTGATCGAGTCGAATGAAGACCTCCAGCCGCTGGCTGTCGCCAAGCTCCTGAAGGCGCTGGTCGACAAGGAACAGCCGCAGCTCGTGATCCTCGGCAAGCAGGCGATCGACGACGATTCGAACCAGACCGGCCAGATGCTCGCGGCGCTCGCGAACCTGCCGCAAGCCACGTTCGCTTCGAAGGTCGTGGTCGCCGACGGCAAGGCTACGGTTTCGCGCGAAGTGGACGGCGGTGCGGAAACGCTGTCGCTCACGTTGCCCGCAGTCGTCACGACGGACCTGCGCCTCAATGAGCCGCGCTACGTCACGCTGCCGAACATCATGAAGGCGAAGAAGAAGCCGCTCGAAACGCTCAAGCCGGAAGACCTGGGCGTTGACGTCACGCCGCGTCTGAAGACGCTGAAGGTCGTCGAGCCGCCGAAGCGCTCGGCAGGCGTGAAGGTGCCGGACGTGAAGACGCTGGTCGAGAAGCTGAAGACGGAAGCCAAGGTGCTGTAAGGAGCGAGACGAAAATGACGAATCTGGTTATTGCTGAACACGACAATCACTCGATCAAGGCCGCGACGCTGAACACCGTCGCCGCAGCACAGAAGATTGGCGGCGACGTGCACGTGCTGGTCGCGGGCCACAACGCGCAAGCGGCTGCGGACGCAGCAGCGAAGATCGCAGGCGTGGCGAAGGTGCTGCTCGCCGACGCGCCGCAACTCGAACAGGGTCTCGCCGAGAACGTCGAAGCGACGGTCATCGCGATTGCGAAGAACTACACGCACATCCTGGCTCCGGCAACGGCCGCGGGCAAGAACGTCACGCCGCGTATCGCCGCGAAGCTCGACGTCGCACAGATCAGCGACATCACCGCCGTGGATTCGCCGGACACGTTCGAGCGTCCGATCTACGCGGGCAACGCCATCGCGACGGTTCAATCGGCCGATCCGGTCAAGGTCATCACCGTGCGTACGACGGCGTTCGACGCAGTGGCGGCCGAAGGCGGCAGCGCTGCAATCGAAAAGCTCGACGCCGCAGCGGACAGCGGCAAGTCGACATTCGTCGGCCGTGAAGTCACGAAGCTCGACCGCCCGGAACTCACGAGCGCGAAGATCATCGTCTCGGGCGGCCGCGGTCTGGGCAGCGGCGAGAACTATACGAAGGTGCTGGAGCCGCTGGCGGACAAGCTCAACGCAGCACTGGGCGCATCGCGCGCGGCCGTGGACGCGGGCTACGTGCCGAACGACTATCAGGTCGGTCAGACCGGCAAGATCGTCGCGCCGCAACTGTACGTGGCGGTCGGCATCTCGGGCGCGATTCAGCATCTGGCCGGCATGAAGGACTCGAAGGTCATCGTCGCGATCAACAAGGACGAGGAAGCGCCGATTTTCAGCGTGGCCGATTACGGCCTCGTGGGCGACCTGTTCACGGTCGTGCCGGAACTCGTGAAGGAACTCGGCTGAAGCCAGCCGTAGAACCGAGCGATCGAGCGCTGCGATCATGATTGAACGCACGGCGTGAGACGAAGCAACAAAGGGGCGCCGCGGCGCCCCTTTGTCATTTGAGGAGACTGCCATGTACCACGCGCCCACGAGCGACATGCTGTTCGTCATGAAGGAACTGGCCGGCCTGGAGGAGATCGCCAGGCTGCCGGGCGGCGAAGACGCCACGCCCGAAACCGTCGAAGCCGTGTTGCAGGAAGCCGCGAAGCTGTGCGGCGAGGTGATCGAGCCGCTCAATACCGAAGGCGACCGCAATCCGAGCCGGTGGGAAAACGGCGTCGTGCACGCCACACCCGGTTTCAAGGAAGCGTTCCGGCAATACGTGGAGGGTGGCTGGCAAGGCGTGCAACATCCACAGGACTACGAAGGACAGGGCCTGCCGAAACTCGTGGGCACGCCGTGCATGGAAATGCTCAACGCGGCGAATCTCTCGTTCGCGTTGTGCCCGCTGCTCACCGACGGCGCCATCGAGGCGCTTCTCACCGCCGGCAGCGAAGCGCAGAAGCAGCGCTTCGTGCCGAAGCTCATCTCGGGCGACTGGACCGGCACGATGAACCTCACCGAGCCCCAGGCGGGCTCCGATCTCGCTGCCGTGCGCACGCGCGCCGAGCCGCAGGGCGACGGCACGTACAAGCTGTTCGGCACGAAGATTTTCATCACGTGGGGCGAGCACGACATGACGGAAAACATCGTCCATCTCGTGCTCGCGCGCACGCCCACCGCGCCCGAAGGCGTGAAGGGCATCTCGCTTTTCATCGTGCCGAAGTTTCTCGTGGGCGATGATGGCACGCTCGGCGCGCGCAACGACGTGCATTGCGTGTCGATCGAACACAAGCTCGGCATCAAGGCGAGCCCGACCGCCGTGCTGCAATTCGGCGATCACGGCGGTGCGCTCGGCCAGTTGATCGGCGAGGAGAATCGCGGCCTCGAATACATGTTCATCATGATGAACGCGGCGCGCTTCGCCGTGGGCATGCAGGGCGTGGCCGTTGCCGATCGCGCGTACCAGAAGGCGCTCGCCTATGCGAAGGAGCGCGTGCAAAGCCGCCCCGTGGACGGCTCCGCGAAGCAGGCGGTGACCATCATCCATCACCCCGACGTGCGCCGCATGCTGGGCACGATGCGCGCGTTGACCGAAGCCGCGCGGGCGCTCGCCTACGTTGCGGCGGGCGAGAGCGATCGCGCGCATGGCGCGCCCGACGAGGCCGCCCGCGAGCGGCATCAGGCGCGCTACGAGTACCTCGTTCCGATCGTGAAGGGCTGGAGCACCGAACTCGCGCTGGAGGTGACGAGCCTCGGCGTGCAGGTGCACGGCGGCATGGGTTTCATCGAGGAGACGGGCGCGGCGCAGTTCTATCGCGACGCGCGCATCTTGCCGATCTACGAGGGCACGACGGCGATCCAGGCGAACGACCTGGTGGGGCGCAAGACGCTGCGCGACGGCGGCGCGGCCGCCAGGGCGCTGCTCGCAGATATCGCGCGGAGCGTCGATGCGCTCGGCGCGCACGAGGGCGCGGCGTTCGAGTCGATGCGCAAGCACCTGGCGCTCGGTCGCGAGGCGCTGGGCTCGGTCGTGGACTTCGTGCTGGCGAAGGCGAAAAGCGACCCGAACGCGGTGTTCGCGGGCAGCGTGCCGTATCTGAAGCTCGCGGGCATCGTGCTGGGCGGCTGGCAGATGGCGCGCGCAATGCTCGCCTCGCAGCGCCTTATGGCGTCCGATCCGAAGTTTCATGGCGCGAAGATCGCCACGGCGCAGTTCTTTGCGCAACACGTGTTGCCGCAAGCGGTGGCGCTCGAAGCGGCGATCGTCAGCGCGAATGGCGGCGAGGGCGTGCTGGCGCTTTCGGAGGACCAGTTCTGACGCCGCACGCCACGTGAGCCGCGAGAAATGAAACACGGCGCCCGAGGGCGCCGTGTTCGTTCATGCCGCTGGCCAATCAGGCGTAGGCCGGGCGATGCGAGCCTTGCGTGTCGCCGAGATAGCGGTGGACCGACAGGTCGTCGGCGCGGATCGCGGGCTGCTTGCCCGAGATCAGGTCGGCGAGCAGTTGGCCCGAGCCGCACGACATCGTCCAGCCCAGCGTGCCGTGGCCCGTGTTCAGGAACAGGTTCGAAATCGGCGTGCGGCCGACCACGGGCGTGCCGTCCGGCGTCATCGGGCGCAGGCCCGTCCAGAAGGTGGCCTTCGACGTGTCGCCGCCGCCCGGGAACAGGTCGTTCACGCACATTTCGAGCGTTTCGCGGCGCGCCTGCTTCAGCGTCTTGTCGAAGCCGACGATCTCCGCCATGCCGCCCACACGGATGCGGTCGTCGAAGCGCGTGATCGCGATCTTGTAGGTTTCGTCGAGCACGGTCGAAACCGGCGCGGCGTCCGCGTTGACGATCGGCGCCGTGATCGAGTAGCCCTTGAGCGGGTAGACGGGAATCTTCACGAGGCCCGCGAGCATCTTCGTGGAGAAGGAGCCGAGCGCGACCACATACGAATCCGCGCGCACGAGTTCGCTGCCGCATTGCACGCCGGCGATGCGGTCGCCTTGCATGGCGAGGCCGTCGATCGGCGTGTTGTAGCGGAACTTCACGCCCAGTTCCTCGGCCATCGCGGCGAGGCGCGTGGTGAACATCTGGCAGTCGCCGGTTTCGTCGCCGGGCAGGCGCAGGCCGCCCGTGAGCTTGCCCGAGACCGCGGCGAGCGCCGGTTCGGCGCGGCCGAGTTCGGCGGCGGTGAGCAGCTCATACGGCACGTTGGCTTCCTTGAGCACGGCGATGTCCTTCGCCGCGCCTTCGAATTGCTGTTGCGTGCGGAACACCTGGAGCGTGCCGCCCGTGCGGCCTTCGTAGTGGATGCCGGTGTCGGCGCGCAGCGCTTGCAGGCAGTCGCGGCTGTACTCGGCGAGGCGCACCATGCGGCCCTTGTTGAGCGCGTAGCGATCGGTGGTGCAGTTTTGCAGCATCTGCCACATCCACTGCAACTGGAACTTCGTGCCGTCGAGGCGAATGGCGAGCGGCGCGTGCTTCTCGAACATCCACTTGATCGCCTTGAGCGGGACGCCCGGCGCCGCCCACGGCGCGGCGTAACCCGGCGAGATCTGGCCGGCGTTCGCAAAGCTGGTTTCGAGCGCGGGACCCGCCTCGCGGTCGATCACCGTGACTTCGTGGCCCGCGCGGGCGAGATACCAGGCGCTGGCCACCCCGACCACACCACTGCCCAACACGACGACTCGCATAGCTGCTCCCTAGAGATTGGTGGGGCTACGCCGCGTTGCCGGGGACCCTGATTGCCGTGTTGCGGCACCGATAGGGTGGAAGGCACGAAATTTCGGATGTAGCCAGTTATTACAGCTATGCTATTGTTGTATCTCTAGGTTTTGTTATCGTATTTCTCTGTTTTTCAGGAATAAATCATGAGAACGCAGCGCCAACCGGTCCGTGCGCTCGACCGGCTCGACCATCGCATCCTGAAACTGCTCCAGGAAGACGGTCGCATGGCCATGAAGGACCTCGCGGAGCAGGTCGGACTCTCAGTTACGCCGTGCATCGAGCGCGTGAAGCGCATGGAGCGCGACGGCGTCATCACGGGCTACTACGCGCGCGTGAATCCCGGCGTGCTGGGCGCGGCGCTGCTCGTGTTCGTGGAGATCACGCTCGACCACAAAAGCGGCAACATGTTCGACCAGTTCCGCCGCGAGGTGCAGAAGATTCCCGAGGTGCTCGAATGCCACCTCGTTTCGGGCGACTTCGACTATCTGATCAAGGCGCGCATTGGCGAGATGGCCGACTACCGCAAGCTGCTCGGCGACATCCTGCTGCAACTGCCGGGCGCGGTGCAGTCGAAGAGCTACGTGGTGATGGAGGAGATCAAGGAGACGCTGACGATCGCGGTGGGCGACTGAAAGCGCCCTGTTTTTAGGACTCGACAACGCGGCTCGATACTGTATATTTATACAGTATCGAGCCGCGTTCTTCATGTCCTTCCCGTTTCAGCCGTGACCGACTCTCATCCCCACGATCCCGACGCCTGGTATCCCGTTGCGCCGCCCACGGCGCGCAAGGGGCGCGGTGCGGTCACGAACCTCCAGGGGCGTTACGAAGTCGACCAGCGCGAAGCGTTCGACGACGGCTGGCAGCAAGCGGGCGGCCGCGAGAACGCGCAGGGCGGAGAGTGCGGGGAGGGGAAAGTGGGCGAAGACGCTGCTGAGCCCACGCTGCGCACCGAAGTCTTCGAGGAGCGCGCGAAAAGCATCCTCACGCGCAACCAGTCGCCCGACATTCCGTTCAACGTTTCGCTCAACCCGTACCGGGGTTGCGAGCACGGCTGCATCTATTGCTTCGCGCGCCCCACGCACAGCTATCTCGGCCTGTCACCGGGCCTCGACTTCGAAAGCCGCATCTATGCGAAGGTCAACGCGGCGGAACTGCTCGCGCGGGAAATCGCGAAGCCGTCGTACGAGCCGGAGCCCATCGCGCTCGGCGTGAACACCGACGCCTGGCAACCCGTCGAGCGCGACTTGCGCATCACGCGCCGCGTGATCGAGGTGCTGGCCGAGCGCCATCACCCGTTCGCGGCCATCACGAAGTCTTCGCTGATCGAGCGCGATCTCGACCTCCTCGCGCCGATGGCGGCGCGCAAGCAGTTCATGGCCGCCATCACCATCACCACGCTCGACGCTGATCTCGCGCGCTCGCTCGAACCGCGCGCGGCTACGCCGGCGCGGCGGCTGCGCACGATTCGCACGCTGGCCGAAGCCGGCGTGCCGGTGGGCGTGAGCATCGCCCCCGTCATTCCCTTCGTGACCGAGCCCGACATGGAGCGCGTGCTCGAAGCCTGCGCCGAGGCGGGCGCGACAAGCGCGAGCTATATCGTGCTGCGCCTGCCGTGGGAAGTCGCGCCGCTTTTTCAGGACTGGCTGGCGGCGCATTTCCCGCAGCGCGCGGAGCGGGTGATGAGCCGCGTGCGCGACATGCGCGGCGGCAAGGACTATGAGTCGGCTTTCTCACAGCGCATGAAGGGCACGGGTCTCTGGGCGGACCTGCTCAAGCAGCGCTTTCACAACGCCGTGCGCCGCCTCGGGCTCAACGAGCGCCGCCACGGCATTCTCGACATGTCGGCGTTCGTGCAGGCGAAGACCGTGCGCGAAAAGCCGCAGCTTGACTTGTTCTGAGCGCGCGCCGCGGCGTTACTGCGAGATCGCCTTCGCGGCTTCGACCTGCGATTCGAAGTACGTCTGGAACGAGAGCGCGAGGCCCGTCATGAGCAGGAACGCGCCAATCAGCAGCGAAAAGATCACGACGAAGATCACCGTCCAGCCCGAGCGGCTCGTGCGGCCGTTCTCCGCGAAGGCGGGATTGAACTGCGCGTCCCATTTGGCGTCGGGGCGCAGGCCGTAGACGATCGCCGCAAGAAACGCCGACAGCACGGAAACGGCGCCAATCACGGCGAGCACCCAGCCGGGAATCGAGGCGCGCTCCGTGGCGGCAAGCAACACCACGCCGGGAATACCGATGAGCGTGGCGAGCGCGTGCGCCCAGCCCCAGAAGTCGCGCGGCCCGTACAGATAGAAGCGGTGCGCGCCGAGGCTGCCAAACAGGAAGGCGAGCGCGGCAGTGAGCGTCTTGGAGCGAAAGCGTGTGAGGTTCTTCTCGTTGGGCATGGGCTGGTGCGATCGTGGACGGCCGCTGGGCATTGTAGCCGTGCGTCCGCCGCGCGGGACAAGCGTGCGCTTATGCCCGGCACCACGTATGCCGCCGGGCGTAAGCCTGGCGCTGTATCACGGCTTGCTGTAGGTCACGCGATAGATCGCACCCGCGTAGTCGTCGCTGATGAGTAGCGATCCGTCGGGCAACGGCAGCACGTCGGCGGGGCGGCCCCATTGGGTTTCGTCGGTATTGAGCCAGCCTTGCGCGAACACGTCTTGCCTCGCGTTCGAACCGTCGGGGTTGGCGCTGATGCGCACCACGCGGTAGCCGACCTTCTTGCTGCGGTTCCACGAGCCGTGCTCGGCAATGAAGATGCTGTTCGCGTAGGCGGCGGGGAACATCGAGCCCGTATAGAAGCGCATGCCGAGCGAGGCGACATGCGCGCCGAGTTTCGCGACCGGCGGCGTGAAGCCGCTGCAAGGATGGCCTGCGCCGAATTCGGGGTCGGCCACGTTGCCGCCGTGGCAGTACGGAAAGCCGAAGTCCTCGCCTGTGTGCGAAAGGCGGTTGAGCTTGTCGTCGGGGATATCGTCGCCGAGCATGTCGCGGCCGTTGTCGGTGAACCACAACTCGCGCGTTTGCGGATGCCACGCGAAACCCACGGTGTTGCGCACGCCGCGCGCGATGGTCTCGTAGTGCGAGCCGTCGGGGTCCATGCGTCCGATCATCGCGAAATGCACACGTTGCGGGTCGTTCGCTGGCAGACAGACGTTGCACGGCGCGCCTTGCGGCACATAGAGCTTGCCGTCGGGCCCGAAGGCAATGAACTTCCAGCCGTGATGGCGCTCGGTGGGCAGGGCGCTCGTGACGACCGCGGGCCGGGGCGGGTTGTCCAGGTGGTGATCGATGTCGTCGAGCCGCACGATCGACGAGACGGCCGAGACATAGAGCGCGCCGTCGCGCCAGGCCACCCCGACCGGCATCGTGAGCCCAGAGGCCACGACGTGGCGCTTGTCGAGCTTGCCGTTTTTCAGTTCGAGCGCGTAGACGTTGCCTTGGAAGCTGCCGACATAGAGCGTGCCGTTGCTGGAGAGCGTCATTTCGCGCGCGCCGGGAACGTCGTCGGAGAGGACTTCGATGTGGAATCCCGGCGGCAGCTTGATACGCTCGATGGGAAGCGCCGAATGGGCGAAGGGCGCCGCGAGCAGCGCGGCGGCAAAGGCGAGACACGCAACGGCACGGCGTTTGGCGCCGCGGCCTGGGCCCGAAAAGAGGGTGGAACCACGCACGCCGCCGCCCCATTGGCGTGGCGTCCACTGCACAAGCTGTCCGAAAATCGCCACAATACGCTCCAAGGCCCGCCCGTCATGGGCATGAGCCGCAGGTTGACCGCCGCTTGACCACGATTTGACCACCGTATTTCGCCGCTTTCCGCGCGAGTGCGCGCAATTTCCTGTTAAGTGTTTGTTATGCCTCCAGATTCGGGCTATAATCGCATGTTTCAGTAGTCCCGAACCCCCGGTTTTCAAGGATTTTAGTATGGTCATCATCCGTCTGGCACGCGGCGGCTCGAAGAAGCGCCCGTTCTACAACATCGTCGCAACCGATTCGCGCAACCGTCGCGACGGCCGTTTCATCGAACGCGTGGGCTTCTACAACCCGGTCGCCACCAAGGGTGAAACGCTGCGTATCGCTCAAGATCGCGTGACGTACTGGAAGGAAAACGGCGCGCAAATGTCGCCGGCCGTCGAGCGCCTCGTGAAGGAAGCGCAAAAGACCGCCGCCGCTGCGCCGGCTGCTTAAGTCTTTAAGCGTCTTTTCAGTCTGTTGTCTGTGTTTTACCCACGTACGCGCTGCATGAGCCGCGTGTGCGATATCAAGCTGGTCGCAAGGGGTGCCGATGTCCGCGCATGACGCTAAATCTGCCGTAGAGGCGAACGACGCGTCGGAGAGCGGGGCGCCCACCGTTGCAACCGGCGCGGCGTCCAGTGGCGCCGGCAAGGCAGCGAGCCGCGGCGCGCCGTCGTTTGGCGCGTTCGTGCGCAAGCCTGCTCGCGAGAGCGCCGCGAAAGCTGCGCCCGCCGCCGAAGGCCTGCACGCCGAAACCGAATCGAGCTGGCCTGCCGACGCAGTCGAGGTCGGCGCCGTGATCGACGCCTATGGCCTCAAGGGCTGGCTGAAGATCGCGCCGCACGCTCAGGACGGACGCGCGTTGCTTTCCGCCAAACGCTGGTGGCTCCTCAAGGGCCGCGAGGGTCAGCCGCGCGAGCGTCATTCCGCGCTGCGCGTGAGCGCCAAGATTCATGCTGACAGTGTCGTGGGCCAGCTTTCGGGCGTGGCCGACCGCGACGCCGCGTTGCTGTTGCGCGGCGCACGCGTGTACGTGAGCCGGGCCGAATTCCCCGCGCCCGCAGCCGACGAGTATTACTGGGTCGACCTGATCGGCCTCGACGTGGCCAACGAGGCCGGTGTCGAGCTCGGCAAGGTTGCCGACCTGATCGACAATGGCGCGCAATCGGTGTTGCGTGTCACGTACCCGTCCACGGACAAGGAGGGCAAGCCGGTCACCGGTGAGCGCCTGATCCCGTTCGTTGGCGTGTTCGTGAAGACGGTGGACCTGGCGGCGAAGCGTATCGTCGTCGACTGGGAAGCCGACTACTAAGCAACGCGGTGTCCACACCGCGCGCCCTGATTCAATTTCGCTGAACGGAGAGAGCGATGCAGTTCGATGTCGTTACGCTCTTTCCCGAGATGTTCCGCGCGCTGACCGACTGGGGTATCACCAGCCGGGCGGCGAAGCAGCAGCGTTACACGTTGCGCACGTGGAATCCGCGCGATTTCACGACCGACAACTATCGTACGATCGACGACCGCCCGTACGGCGGCGGCCCCGGCATGGTCATGCTGGCCAAGCCGCTCGAAGCGGCGATCGGCGCGGCGAAGGCCGCGCAGGCGGAGCAAGGCGTGAGCGCCCCGCGTGTGCTGCTGATGTCGCCGCAAGGCAAGCCGCTCACGCACGAACGGGTCATGCAGTTCGCGCAGGAGCCGGGTCTCGTGATGTTGTGCGGCCGCTATGAAGCGATCGACCAGCGTCTCGTCGACCGCTGTGTGGACGAAGAGGTGAGCCTCGGCGACTTCGTGCTCTCGGGAGGCGAATTGCCCGCGATGGCCTTGATGGACGCCGTGGTGCGCAACCTGCCGGGCGTGCTCGGCGACGCGCTGTCGGCGGTGCAGGACAGCTTCGTCGACGGTCTGCTCGACTGCCCGCATTACACGCGCCCCGAGGAATACGACGGCGAGCGTGTGCCCGATGTGCTGCTTGGCGGCCATCATGCGGAAATCGAGTTGTGGCGTCGCCGCGAGGCGTTGCGCAACACGTGGAGCAAGCGGCCCGATCTGATCGAGCGGGCCAGGAAGAACAAGATGTTGAGCCGTGCCGACGAGGCATGGCTCGCTAGTCTCGCGAAGGGCGCGAACGAAGCGTAAGGCTTCGGGCGGGCGCGACAAGGGGCGCAAAAGGCGGTGCCGCTTCATGCGTGAACGGCGCCAGTTGTGAATCCATCCTCTATCGGGGCCGTAGTTGCAGAGCGCATCCTGCACAGGTACGAACGCCGACAAGATGGCATACGGAGTCAATCCATGAATCTGATTGAAAAACTCGAGCAGGAAGAAATCCAGCGCGTGCTGGGCGAGAAGACCATCCCCGAATTCGCTCCTGGCGATACGGTGATCGTCAACGTGAACGTGGTTGAAGGTAACCGCAAGCGCGTTCAGGCATACGAAGGCGTCGTGATCGCGAAGCGTAACCGCGGCCTGAACTCGGCGTTCATCGTGCGCAAGATCTCGTCGGGCGAAGGCGTCGAGCGTACGTTCCAGACGTACTCGCCGCTGCTGGCCAGCATCGTGGTGAAGCGCCGCGGCGACGTGCGTCGCGCGAAGCTCTACTACCTGCGCAACCTGTCGGGCAAGAAGGCACGTATCAAGGAAAAGCTGGTGTCGAAAGACCGCGCAGCTGCTCCGGCCGACCAGGCGTAAAAGCTGTAAGAAAGAAGCACCCTTCGGGGTGCTTTTTTCTTTTTGGCCTCAAAATAATCTCGTGTACGTGCAATCCGAGACACCCGTTGATCCGTCCAGTATTTGAACCCGAAAGCTTGCCGATCGAATCGACAGGCGCAAACCTTCCCCAGGTCGCGGCCGATCGCCTGACGCCCGCCGGCCTGCGCACGCGCTTCGAGCAGCGTCTGCCGTGGGATCCCGAGCCGCAGGAAGCCCGGCTCGCCGAGCTGCGCGACCCGCGCGAGGCCGCCGTGCTCGTGCCGATCGCCATGCGCCCGGGCGGCCTGACCGTGCTGCTCACGCAGCGTGCGGACAATCTCAGCAATCACGCGGGGCAGGTGAGCTTTCCCGGCGGCAGCCGCGAGCCGTCCGACCCCACGCCCATCGCCGCCGCGCTGCGCGAGGCACACGAGGAGGTGAACCTCGACCCCGCGCGCGTCGAAGTGCTCGGCGCGCTGCCTGAGTACCTCACCGGCACGGGTTTCAAGGTGACGCCCGTGGTCGGCCTCGTGCACGAGCCGTTCACGCTCGCCGCGGATTCGCTCGAAGTGGCCAGTATCTTCGAGGTGCCGCTGAGCTTTTTGATGAACCCCGCGCATCATCAGGTGCGCGTGTTCCGCTGGGAGGGTGGGGAGCGGCGCTTCTATGCGATGCCCTATCCTGATCGCAATGCGCCGGACCGCATCGCCGCTTCCAGCTTGAATGCCACGCACTTCATCTGGGGCGCGACGGCGGGCATGCTGCGCAACTTCTACCGCTTCCTGCTCGCGTAACACGTCTGGCGGCGCGCGCAAGCGCCGTGGCGCACTGTTGCGAGTTTGCCGCCCGAATGGCCGCCGATGGTCTGGCACATCTGGCCCTGTGATATCGTTGCAACAATTTCTAAAACCTCTTTTGCAACCCGGTTTGCACGGCGCGTCGCATGACCTTCTTTTCCGTATTGCTGGCCCTCGTCATCGAGCAGGTGCGGGCGCTGTCGCCCAATAATCCCGTCATGGCGCTCGTGCGCCTCAATGCGGAATGGGCCGCCCACGGCTTCGACGCCGGCAAGCAAAAGCATGGTCTGATCGCCTGGCTCGTGGTCGTGCTGCCGTGGACGCTCGCCACGGCGCTCGTCTATTACGTGCTCTATCACATCAGCTTCGTGCTGGCGTTCCTCTGGAACGTGGTGGTCGTGTACTTCACGCTCGGCTTTCGCCAGTTCAGCCACTATTTCACCGACATCCACCTCGCGCTGAACAACGACGACGTGCCGCGCGCGCGTGAAATCCTCCATGAATGGACCGGCATCGACGCCGTGGACATGCCCGTGAGCGAGATCGTGCGCCATACGCTCATTCACGCGGTGGTGGCCTCGCACCGCCACGTGTTTGGCGTGTTCTTCTGGTTCCTCGTGCCGATCGGGCCCGCGGGCGCCGTGCTGTACCGCATCGCCGAATACCTCGCGCGCGAGTGGGCGCGTCCGGCGGAAGACCGCACCGAGGCGTTCTCGAACTTCGCACAGCACGTGTTCTTCGTGATCGACTGGGTGCCGGCGCGCCTCACGTCGCTCGGTTTTGCGATCGTCGGCAACTTCGAGGACGCGATCTACGCCTGGCGCAACCACACCAACCAGTGGCCCGACACCAACGAAGGCGTGCTGCTCGCCACCGGCAGCGGCGCGCTGGGCGCGCGCCTTTCGGGGCCGCTCGCGGAGCAGTCGAGCGTCGACGTGCTCGCGCAGCCGGGCGAGGGCGGTCCGTACACCGTCGGCGACGACTGCACGCCGCGCACGCTGCAATCGGCCGTGGGCCTCGTATGGCGCGCCGTGATCCTGTGGATGATCCTGCTGCTCATGCTGACGATTGCCGTGTGGCTTTGAGCGGCGCAAAGCCGCTCTGCAACAAAGCCAATGGGCCGCCAGACTGATTTGCGGCCCATTTGCATTTGGGTCGGCGTTGCCTCACTCGTCGCGCACGTCGCGCTCACGCCCGCATTGCCAGCACACGGTGAACTGCGCTTCGAGCACCTCGCCGCAGTGCGCGCAGCGCCAACTGGGCGCGCCTGCGGGCGGCCCGTTCACGGCATCGTCGATCAGGCGGCGAGCCAGCTTCTCGTCGCGCTCGTCCACGAGCCACAGTTCGGGCGCGCACTGCTCGGCGGGAATCTCGCCCATCGCGCCGCTCAGGTAGCGGTTGTGCAGCTCGCAGGGCACGCCTGCCGTGGCGAGGATGTTCATCCAGTGCTGGGCGATCAGCAGATTCGGCGCGCGCACGAGCTTGATCATGAGAGCGGGGTGCCGGGCGGTGCGCAGCGCTTCAGCGCACGACCTGGCTGATCTCGTGCATCAACTGCGCGTAGAGCGCCTGGCGCGCGGGCGCGATGCGGCCATCATCGACGGCTTCCAGAATCGCGCAGCCCGGCTCGTGCAGGTGATGGCAGTTATAGAAGCGGCAATGCGCAAGGAGCGGGCGGAATTCGGGGAACGCGCGCTCCAGCTTCCCTTCGGTCAGGTGATAGAGGCCGAATTCCTGGAAGCCGGGCGAATCGATCAGCGCGCCGCCGCTTAGCGTTCCATCGTCAGGCAGCCGGTAGAGCCGCGTGAACGTCGTGGTGTGGCGGCCGCTGTTGAGCGCCGTGGAGATCTCGCGCGTGGCCGCTTCGGCGTCGGGAATCAGCAGGTTCACGAGCGTCGACTTGCCCATGCCCGACTGGCCAAGCAGGATCGTCTGATGGCCGTGCAGATGCTCGGCGAGCGCCGCGCGCGCCTCTTCGGGGCGGCCTTTCACCGAAAGCTCCAGCACCGTGTAGCCGAGCGCGCGATAGCGTTCGAGCCGCTGGCGAGCGAGCGGCAGCGCGGCTTCCACGTCGATCTTGTTGAGCACGATGAGCGGTTTGAGGTCGTTGGCCTCGGCGGCCACGAGCGCGCGCCCGAGCAGGTCCTCGCTGAAGTGCGGCTCGGTGGCGAGCACGATCAGCAACTGGTCGAGGTTCGCCGCGAACAGCTTCGACTTGAACTGATCGGAGCGGTAGAGCAGGTTGCGCCGCTCGCCGATCGCGACGATCACGCCCTGGTCGGCGGATGTCGACTGATACTCGACGCGGTCGCCCACCGCCACCTCGCTCTTCTTGCCGCGCGGGAAGCATTGCAGATGCGCGCCGCCGCCGTCGGGCGCGACGAGATAGTGGCGCCCGTGGGCGGCGATCACCACGCCGTGCAGCGTGGCGCCGGTGGCTTTTGCGGTGCCGGCGGCCTTCGTTGCGCGCCGGTTCATGCGTGCGCGAGCAGTCGGTCGATCCGCTGCGAAGCCGGCGGATGCGAGTAGTAGAACGCGGTATAGAGCGGGTCGGGCGTGAGCGTCGACGCGTTGTCCTCGTAGAGTTTCACGAGTGCGTTGACGAGATGCTGCGCGTCCGTTTGCGTCGCGGCGAAGGCGTCGGCCTCGAACTCGTGCTTGCGCGACGAGAGGCTGCCAAGCGGCGTGACGAAGAACAGGAACACCGGCACGGCGAGGAAGAACAGCACGAGCGCGAGTCCTTCGTTGCCGCCCAGCAGCGACGGCCGCACGCCGAGACCCTCGTAGAACCACACGCGCTGCGAGAGCCAGCCGAGCAGCGCGAGCAGCGCCAGGCTGATCGCGAACGTGACGACCATGCGCTTGATGACGTGACGGCGCTTGAAGTGGCCCAGCTCGTGCGCGAGCACGGCCTCGATCTCGCTGCCCGAGAGGCGCGCGAGCAGCGTATCGAAGAAGACGATGCGCTTGGCCGCGCCAAAGCCCGTGAAATAGGCGTTGCCGTGCGCCGAGCGGCGGCTGCCGTCCATCACGAACAGGCCCTTGGCCGCGAAGCCGCAGCGCTGCATGAGCGCCTCGATGCGCGAGCGCAGCGCTTCGTCACGCAGCGGTTCGAACTTGTTGAAGAGCGGCGCGATGAAGGTGGGGTAGAGCACGAGCACGAGCATCTGGAACGCGACCCAAACGGCCCACGTCCAGAGCCACCAGAAGCTGCCTGCCTGCCGCATGAGCCAGAGCACGACGAACAGCAGCGGAATGCCGAACGCCGCGCCGATCAGCAGCCCCTTGATGCGGTCCATGATGAAGATGCGCTTCGTCATGCGATTAAAGCCGAAGCGCTCCTCGATCACGAACTGGCGGTAGTAGTCGAGCGGCAGCTCGACCACGCCGGAGATGGCGAGCACGGCCCCGACGAGCGCGATCTGGCCCACATAGTCGCGCCCGATCGCATCCGAGATGCCGAGATCGAGCGCCTGCACGCCGCCGAGCAGCGTGAGCGCGATCAGTACCACGGCGCCGAGCACGATCTCGATCATGCCAAGGCGCGTGCGCGCGACCGTGTAGTCGGCGGCGCGCTGGTGGGCGGTGAGCGGGATGGTAGCGCTGAACTGCGCGGGCACCGCGCCGCGATGCGCGGCGACGAAACGGATCTGGCGCGACGCGAGCCAGAGCTTGGTCGCGACCATGGCGAGCACGGCGACAACGAACAGGGCGCTGAAGCACAGCGCCGGGGAGGGGGACAGATTAGGCATCCAGGAAGTCCGTGGTATCTATGCGACAATTATATGTTCTTGCCGGCCGGGCATCGCATCCTCGCGTTTGCCGCGCACACGCCGCGCTTCCAACGCTTTTCGGGTTGCCCTCATGACTGACATCACCTCCGCCGGCGCGCCGCTCATCGAGCGTACCGACATGAACCTGATCTGGCTCGATATGGAAATGACGGGGCTTGATCCCGACAACGACCGTATCATCGAGATCGCTGTGGTGGTGACGAACTCGACGCTCGACAAGCTCGTGGAAGGTCCCGTGCTCGCGATCCACCAGCCGGAAGCCGTGCTCGACCGCATGGACGAATGGAACCGCAACACGCACGGCCGCTCGGGCCTCACGGAGCGCGTGCGCGCCTCGACGGTGACCGAGGAGAGCGCGACCGAGCAGATCATGGCGTTCCTTTCGCAATACGTGCCGCCCGGCAAGTCGCCGATGTGCGGCAACTCGATCTGCCAGGACCGCCGCTTCATGGCGCGCTGGATGCCCACGCTGGAGCGCTTTTTCCACTATCGCAACCTCGACGTGAGCACGCTCAAGGAACTGTGCCGCCGCTGGCAGCCGGCCATCTACAAGGGCTTCCAGAAGCGCGCGATGCACACGGCGCTGGCCGACATCCACGAGTCGATCGACGAACTCAAGTACTACCGCGAGCACTTCCTGATCCCCGCGCCGGGCATCGTGCCGGACGTGGCGACGGGCGAGGCCGGTCCGGCGCTCTGAGCGCCGCCGGACTTTCCGGGACGCGCAGTGGCGGCGCTGCCGCCGCTGCGCGAAAACGTAGTGCGTGTTGAGTCTTACGCGCGCGGCGCCCGCTGCGCGTTCTTCGGCCGGAACGCCGCCACGACGTTCGGATCGGTTTCGATATACGGGCCGCCGATCAGGTCGATGCAATACGGCACCGCGGCAAAAATGCCCGGCACCTTCACCGCGCCTTGCTCGTCGCGCAGGCCTTCCAGCGTTTCCTTGATCGACTTCGGCTGTCCCGGCAGGTTGATGATGAGCGCCGCGTGATCGTCGTTTTCGCGGATCACGGCGACCTGGCGCGACAGAATGGCCGTCGGCACGAAATTCAGGCTGATCTGGCGCATCTGCTCGCCGAACCCCGGCATTTCCTTCGTCGCGACCGCGAGCGTCGCCTCGGGCGTCACATCGCGGCGCGCGGGGCCGGTGCCGCCCGTCGTGAGCACGAGATCGCACCCCAAGCCGTCCACCAGCGCCGTGAGCGTGGCGGAGATCGTTGCGGCGTCGTCGTGGATCAGGCGCGTTTCGGCGCGCCAAGGCGTTTTCAGCGCGTTGCCGAGCCACGCCGTGAGCGACGGAATGCCCTTGTCCTCGTAGACGCCGCTCGTCGCGCGGTCGCTGACCGACACGAGGCCGATCACCAGTTCATCCGGATGGCTGCGCTCAGGCTTCGTCATCTTCGCGGTCCTCGTCGGCACGCTCATCGTCGTCGTCAGCCTCGTCGGCGCCCTGGGCGCTCGCGTCCTTGATCCACTGGAACAGCTCGCGGAAATACTTCGGCGGCTTGCCCTGCTCGTGTTCGCGGCGGGCGTTGCGGATCAGCGTGCGGCCTTCCTGCGGGTCGGCGGCCGGGTGCACGCGGATGAATTCGGTGAGCGCGGCGTCGTCGGCGAGCAGCTTTTCGCGCGTGCGCTCGATCCAGTGCAGGCGCGCCGTGGCGGCCTTGTTCACGCCGCGGTGCTCCTCGAACTTCGTGCGCAGCGCGGCGACTTCGGCTTCGGTCAGGCCGCGCATCATGCGGCCCACGTACTGGAGCTGGCGGCGACGGCCTTCGTGGTCGCTGATGCGGCGGCACTCGTGCACGGCGTCGGCGAGGTCTTCCGTCATCGGCATGCGCTTGAGCGCGTCCTTCGGCAGCTCCACGAGCGCCTGGCCCAGTTCCTGGAGGGCTTCCATTTCGCGCTTGAGCTGGGATTTGCTCGGGCGATCGTAACCGTTGTCGTCCGGCTCGGCGACAGCGTCGTTCATCGGTTGAATGCGGGTTTTGCGTTTCATGAGGCGTATTGTAGCGTGCGCGGGCGCGCGGCTCGGGCTGGAAGGCGGCAGGAAGGCGGTGACGCGGCCCGATGCCGGTGCGACGCGGTGGGCGGCGAAAGCGCCTGTGATGCGTGTTCACATACCTTGCTATGATCGCGGGATGCGCTTCGCGAACGCGGCGCGTTCCGAAGCACCCGAATCGCACTCGAAGCGACACCAGCGAAACACGACACCAGCGGGCCGCACCGGCCCAGAACCGGACCGTAACGACAATGGCAGCAGACATCGAAGCCCGGCAACGCTTTTTCCCGCACACGCAGGACGAACTGAAAGAGATCGCGTCTGACATCCTGCGGCACGCCAAAACGCTCGGCGCGAGCGACGCGGCGACCGAGATCTCGGAAGGCGACGGCCTGTCCGTCTCGGTGCGCCGTGGCGAGGTCGAGACGATCGAGCACAACCGCGACAAGATGGTCGGCGTGACCGTGTATATCGGCAACAAGCGCGGCAACGCGAGCACCTCCGACTTTTCGCCGCAGGCGCTCAAGGACACGGTGGCCGCCGCGTACAACATCGCGCGCTTTACCGCCGACGACGACTGCGCGGGCCTGGCCGAGCGCGAGCTGCTCGAAGCCGCGCCGCGCGACCTCGATCTTTACCATCCGTGGAACCTCGCGGCCGACGAGGCCGTGGAAATCGCGCGCCGCGCCGAAGACGCCGCGTTCGCCGTCGACCCGCGCGTGAAGAACTCCGAAGGCGCGAGCGTTTCGGCGCAGCATTCGCAGTTTGTGCTCGCGACCTCGGGCGGTTTCCTGCACGGCTACCCGTACTCGCGCCACTACATTTCGTGCGCGCCGATCGCGGGCGTTGGCCGCAACATGCAGCGCGACGACTGGTACACCTCGCGGCGCAGCGCAGCCGAACTCGCCTCGCCCGAATCCGTGGGGCGCTATGCGGCCGAGCGCGCGCTGTCGCGCCTGAACGCGCGCAGCCTCGACACGCGCAAGGTGCCGGTGCTGTTCGAGGCGCCGCTCGCGGCGGGCCTGCTCGGCGCGTTCGTGCAGGCCGTGAGCGGCGGCGCGCTTTATCGCAAGACGTCGTTCCTCGTCGACAGCCTGGGCAAGCCGGTGTTCGCGCCGCATATCCAGATCGTCGAAGACCCGCACGTGCCGCGCGCGGCCGGCAGCGCGCCGTTCGACGAAGAGGGCGTGCGCACGCAGCGCCGCGAAGTCGTGAAGGACGGCATCGTGCAGGGCTATTTCCTCTCGTCGTATTCGGCGCGCAAGCTCGGCATGCAGACCACGGGCAACGCGGGCGGCTCGCACAATCTCCATCTGCAAAGCTCGCTGACGAAGCCGGAAGACGATTTCGAGGAAATGTTGCGCAAGCTCGGTACGGGCCTTTTGCTGACCGAGTTGATGGGGCAGGGCGTGAACTTCGTGACCGGCGACTATTCGCGCGGCGCCTCGGGCTTCTGGGTGGAGAACGGCAAGATCCAGTACCCGGTGGAGGAAATCACGGTTGCTTCCACGCTCCAGGAAATGTTCCACCACATCGTGGCCGTGGGCGCGGATACGCTCGCGCGCGGCACGCGCCAGACCGGCTCGGTGCTGATCGAGAAGATGACGGTGGCGGGGCAGTAAGCGGCATTCGCGCGGCGCTTTCGCGGCGCGATGAACAACGGCACGCCTTGGCGTGCCGTTGTGCTTTTGGGCGCGAATCCGGGCACGGATCCACGCGCAGACAATCAATCCCGCCGCACGTACCGCACGAACGCGAAATCGAAGTCGTTCGGCGCGTTCGCGTGCAGCGTTTCGCGCGAGGTTTCGCGCCACACCTCGGGGTCGGGTGCGGGGAAGGTGGCGTCGCCCTCGAAGTCGGCGGAGATTTCCGTCACCACCATTTCGTGCGCGAGCGCGAGGCCCTCCGTGTAAAGCTGCGCGCCGCCGATCAGGAAGGCCGCGGGCGCCTGATCCTGCGCCGCGATCGCGAGCGCTTCGTCGAGGCTCGTGGCCGTGTCGCAGCCGGGAAAGCGCTTGCCCGCGTCGCGCGTGACGACGATGTTGCGGCGGCCCGGCAAGGCGCGGCCGATCGACTCGTGCGTCTTGCGGCCCATGATGATCGGCGCGCCCATGGTGGTCCGCTTGAAGAACGCGAGGTCTTCGGGGAGCCGCCAGGGCAGCGCGTTGTCGCGCCCGATCACGCCGTTGCGGGCGCGGGCGACGATGAGGGTGAGCGTTGTCATCGAAAGGGTAGAGGAGCGAGGTTGTAAGCCGTTCGCAGCGATTCTACCTGAGGGCGCCGGGCGCCCCGGCGCGCGCTCCCTTGCCGCTCCACGCTTTCGCGCTCACTCCGGCGTGTCCGGCGGCACGTCCGGCGGCGGTTCCGCCTGGTTCTCTGCTTCGCCGCCAAAGATCGTTTTCTCGTCGCGCAGGCCGTGCGTGCCCATGAGCCGGTAGAGCGTCACGCGCGAGATGCCGAGGTCGGCCGCAGCCTCCGTGAGCCGGTGGCGGTGGCGCAGCAGCGCCGCTTCGATCGCGCGCCGCTCGGCGGCCTCGCGCGCCTGCGCGAGCGTGACCGTCTGCTGCGCGGTGAAATGCGCGAGGTCGAGATCCTCGGCCGAGATCAGCTTGCTCTCGGCCATGACGATCGCGCGGCGCACCCGGTTGATGAGTTCGCGCACGTTGCCCGGCCAGTTGTAGTTGTACATGGCCTCGATGGCGTCGGGCGTGAAGCCGCGAATCTTTCTCGCGCTGTCCATCTTGAACTTGTGCAGCACGTGGTGCGCGAGAATTTCGATGTCCTTGCCGCGCGCGCGCAGCGGCGGCTCGTCCACGCGCAGCACGCACAGGCGGTGAAAGAGGTCGGCCCGAAAGCGCCCGTCGCGCATCGCCGACTCCAGATCGACGTGCGTGGCCGAAATGATGCGCACGTCCACGGGAATCTGCTCGTGGCCGCCCAGGCGCTCGATCTTGCCTTCCTGCAAGAAGCGCAGCAGGCTCGCCTGGCTTTCCATCGGCAGGTCGCCGATTTCGTCGAGAAAGAGCGTGCCGCCGTTGGCCGATTCGACGCGCCCGATCTTGCGCTGGTTCGCGCCCGTGAATGCACCGCGCTCGTAGCCGAACAGTTCGGATTGCAGAAGATGATGCGGGATCGCGCCGCAGTTGATCGGCACGAAAGGCGCCTTGCGGCGCGGCGAACGCTCGTGGATCGCGAGCGCGGTGAGCTCCTTGCCGGTGCCCGACTCGCCCGAGATGAACACGGTGGCGTCGGTGTTGGCGACCTTGCGGATCGTGCGAAACAGTTGCTGCATCGCCTCGCAGGTGCCCACCATCTCGTCTTCGTCCTGACTCGCGGGGGTGGCCGGTGTGTCGAGGTCGCACAGCGAGACCATGCCGAACGCGTGGCCCACGAGATAGTCGAGCGTCGGGTGCGCGACCGGCACGTGCACGTAGTCGAAGCAGTAGTGGCGGATCAGGCGGCGCACTTCCGGGTCGGCGAGGCGCGAATTGTCCGTGAGCGCGATCCAGCCCACCTGCTGGAGGCGCAGGATCGTCTCCAGGCCCGTGAATTCGCGCGGCGCGAAACCCGTGAGGTCGACGATGCCCGCATAGGCCGCCTCCGGCTTCACGAGGCGCGAGGCCTCGTGCGCCGTGCGGGCGGTCGCAAGCTCCCAGCCGCGGCTCTTCAGGTACGCGCCGAGCAGCGGGTCGGGCGTGCGCGCGACGTACAGCAACGTGCGCTCGAACTCCGGCGCTGCTTTGGCGTCGCGCGCGGCGCCGGCGTCGTGCGCTTCGTCGTGCCGCGCCGCGCCGCCCGAATGCGGCGGCCCGGTCACGGCGAGCCGCTGGCCCGCTCCGGCGAACGGTGTCACGGTGGCGCCCAGGTGGGAGGATTCACGCACGATCGGCCTCATGTCATCAGAAGGTATAGGGGAAGCGCACGCCGACGACGAAGTTCGGCGCGTCGGGCGTGAGGCCAACGGACACCGCGCCGTTGATCGTCAGATGCTTGTTGACCACGTGATTCAGGCCGAAGTTGAGCACCGAGGCGGTCGTCTCGCTGCCCGGCACGCCGGTCCACGCACCGCCCGGCTGCTTGGTCTTCGACTGCGGCTCGATCGCCATGGTGTACGAGATGCTGGCCGAATCCTTGTCGGAGAAGGCGAGGGCGACGCCGCCGCCGAACTGGATGATGTCGCCGAGCTTCACATCGGCGGGCTGGGTCTGCCCGATCACCGAGGAGATGTCGGCGAACGAGCGCGAGATGTTGTACGTGTACGAGAAGCTGCCGAACAGCACCACCGGGTCATAGGTCTTCAGCACCGAGACGCCGGCCGTCACGTTCCAGAAGCCCGTGCCCGTGGGCAGCTTGCTCGGCGCGACCAGGTTGGTGTTGTCGGGCGTGATCTGCTGCACCTTGATGCCGAACGGCGAAGTGCCGGTGGGCGTCTTCACGCGCAGGCTGCCGACCACGTCGGGAATGTTGTTGGTTTCCTTCAGGAACTGGTAGTAGATCCCGAAGTTCACGTCGCCGATGGCGTTCGAGTTGACCGACGCATCCGTGAGCGTGCTGGCCGAGCCGCCCGCGCCGCCCACGATGAAGGTGCTGTGCCGGTAGACGTACGGCACGTCGACGTCCACGCTCATGCGGTCGGTGATGCCGTAGCGCGTATCGAGATCGGCCGTGATCTGGTGCGATTTGGTCTGCCCCAGATTGATGTTGCCGAGGAAGATCGCGTCGAGCGCAAGGAACCCCGAGAGCTGCAACTGGCGGCGATCGTAGTAGGTGTCGCTGATGCCCCAGTCGAGCGTGAGCTTGTGGTCGAACAACGGCGCATGCTCGCGCTGCACGACGGCTTCCTCGGCCTGCGTGCGGGTGGGCTCGGCGTTCTTCTGCGTTTCGCCCACTGTCGGGTTGACACCGACGGGCGCGCCTTGCTGCGGGCCGCTTGCGGCCGACGTGCCGGTTGCGCCGCTGGTCGGCCCGGCATCGGGTGAGGGCGGGTTCACGGGCACGCCCGTGGCGGTGCCCGTGAGCGCGCCCGGCGCCGTGGCGCCTGGCAGCGCCTGGGCGAGCGGCGGCAAGGGCACCGGCAGGCCGTCGGCGCCGGGCTGCTCGGCAACCGTGGCGTCGGACGCCGCGTCGGGCGCGCCCGCGCCCGGCATGCCGCGCCCGCGTTGCGCCATTTCGAGGTTCGTCACCTGGCGCTCGAGCGACTGGATCTGCCGCTGCTGTTCGTCGACCACACGCATGAGCGTGTTCAGCCGATCTTCGATCGACTGGCTTTGTAGCGCTTGCGCATGGGCGGATTGCGAGAGCGCGAACAGCAGGACCGCTGCTGGGATGGCGGCCAGCGCCACGTGGGGCGCGACCGTCCTCGACATCATCTTCATTGTTCTTCCCCCGGGATCGGGCGCGACGCGGAACCCCCTGGTCCCACGCCTGCGCACGTCGATGCACCTCATTCAATGTGTTGCTTTTCTCACGGGGCCGACGCCCGCGTGGTGGTCTCCTTTTTCATGCGTCTCGTCCCTCACGAGCCCCTTGGTTAGTGGAGGTTTCGCAGAGCCTGTAGTACGCCGATCTGCCGGATCATTTGCGACGACATCTGCTGCGTTTGCAGACTCAGTTGCAACTGGTTGGCGACCTGCTGGTTATTGCCTGCGACCTGGAGCAGCTGGGCGATCGCGCCGGCCTGTTGCGCGTTGCCCGGCACGATGTTTTGCGTGGCGATGCCCGCCGGCGTTTGCAGCGTCACGTTGACGCCGTTACTGCCGAACGAGATGCCCGCCTTGATGCTGCCGTTCGCGTTCGAAGCGGACGCGCTCGACTGGTTGGCCGTGCCTGGCAGGTTGGCGATCTGCGGCGCGTTGTTGTCGTAGGCGATGGTTGCGGCGTTGGCGCCCGCATTGCCGTTGCCGGCCACCTGGGTGATCTGCGAAACGCCGTTGACCGTCACGTTCTGGCCACCGGTGGCCGTCGCGTTCGGATTGGCGCCGCTGCCCGCGAGCGTGGTCCCGTTCTGCGTCGGGTCGATCACGTTCGCGTACGTTTTCACCTGCGCGCTCATCTGGTTGGCCGCGTTCTGGGCGACGGCGAGCGTGCCTTGCGCGACAGCCGTCGCGCCGTTGGGCAATTGCCACTGAGAAAGCAGGTTCAGAACGAACCCGGAAATCATGTCGCTGCCGGCATATTTGCCGGTCTGATGCGCGAGCACGTCGTCGTCGACGGTCTCGCAGCGGATGCCCTGCGCTTGTCCGTCGGCGTTCGCGAGAAACGCCGGCACCGGCTGCGGTAAGCCGATGCTGTCGGCCGCTTGCGCACCGCTCGAAAAAGCGCAGGCGAGCGCGGAGACGGCTGCCGCGATGCCACACTGTGAGAGGTTGCGTTTCATGATTCTTAGGACTTCAGAACATGACGGCCTTATCGAGGCCGTATTCGAAGAAGGGAGTCGCGGCCGTGCCATTGAGCAGTGCGTTTTCACGCAGCTTGAGCGCGAGCGACTCGTTGTTCTGCAACAGCGGAGAGTCCTCCAGGAACGGTTTGCCGAGCACCGCGAAGACGAGCCCGTTCCACGTCTTCGCGAAATCGTCCTCAGCGACGATACGGTTGCCGAGCGCGGGGTCCGCGATGAAGATGCGGCTGTTCTCGGCGTGCTTGACGATCACGAAGTGCTCATAGCCATCGATGTTCATGAGCACCAGCACGGGGATTTGCAGGTGGTAGAGCGCGTCGGTGTTGACGCGAAAACCGCGGCCGCGCAAGCCGATCGTCTCGACGAACTTCTTCATGTCGAGCATGGAGAAGCCGTTCTTGACGACCACCTCGGGCGTGGAGAACACCATCATGCGGCGGATCAGCTCAGGTTCCGGGATGTCGATGCCGTAGCCGTACTTGAGCAGCGTGGCGAGCGCGGCGGCGCCGCAGCTGTAGTCGTACTGCTGGTTGACGATGCTGCGATAGCGAATGTCCCGCATCGAGTGGATCGGAAGTTTGATCGGCACACCGATGAGGTTGGTCGCGTCGAGCGTCGACTGCGCGTGCACGGGCACGAGGGCCGCGGTGGCGGCAAGCGCCAGCGCGACAGCGCACATCCTGGACGCCGGGGACGATACGAGCCCGGACATGGTGGTCTCCTACCTTTTGGTTCACGCGCCGGCTTGCGTGAAACCGCCGGCGCGCGGTGCTGCTTGATATGGCAACAGCGGTACTACCCGGGCCCGACCTGATTTGCTGTCTGACTTGCTGCCTGAGTCGGGCCCGTTACCTGCGGTACTGCTGGCCGTGCTTAGTGGCCGTTGTTCATCGCGGCGATTGCCATGCCGTTGTGTTGCAGGTTGCCGATGCCGCCCGCGATGTTCACGCCGATGTTGCCGGTCGCGTTGGCGAGCGAGTTGGCGCCGAGGGTGGCCGTGCCCTGGAACTGGCCGGTTGCCGTCATGCCGGCGTTCTGCACGTTGTTGTCGGTCGCAACCATCGCAACCGTCGAGGCCGAACCCGGGCTTGCCGTCGTCACGGAGCCGGCGAGGCTGTTGTTCTGCGCGTTGCCGATACCGGATGCGACGTTCACGCCGACATTGCCCGAAACGTTAGCGAGCGAGCCGTCGCCGACCGACGCGTTCAGATTGAAGTTCTTCACGTTGGCCTTACCGCTGGAGGCTTGCGTGTTGAAGATCTGTGCGTTGCCGAAGACGTTGCCCATATCGACGGAAGCGAGCGCGACATCGTTGCTTTGCGCGTTGTTGATGCCTTCCGCGATGTTCACGCCGAGGTTGCCCGTCACGCCGGTTGCCGCGTTGCTGCCGGTGGTCGCGTCGAGCGTGCCGGCCTGTTGTGTGTTGATGTTCGCGGTGACCGAGCCGGTGGTGTGCTCGTCGACGGTGTTGAGCGTGTCGCTCACGTTATAGCCCCAGCCGTTGCTCGAGCTCGAGCTTCTCGAGGACGAACTCTTGTGCGAGTCAGCGCTCGTGCTCGATTCGCTGGACATGTGCGAGGACGCGTCCTTCGAGTTCTTCGAGTATTCGCTCGAGGCGCTCACGCTGGCCTTGAGCGAGGCGCTCGCCGACCCGTCGGCGTACGCCGTGTTGGCGTTCGACGAGGTGCTGCTCTTGCTGTTGGTGTCGCTGTTGTTCCAGCTATTGCCACGCTTCGTGGTGTCGCTGTTGTCGTGCGAGCTCGCCGTCGTGTGCGACGTGCTTTCCGAGCCGCTCAGGCTGAGGCTCGACGAACCGTTCTTCCAGTTGCCCTTGTTGGACCACGAGGCGCCGAGCTTCAGGTCGCCGCTGCCCTTTTGCGAGTTCATCGAGTTGTTGCTGCCCGTGCTGCTGTACGTGCTCGTGCTGTTGTTGCTGCCCACGTCGCTCGACTTGTTGGTGCTCGACGAGTCGCTCGTGCCGCCGTTGTCCGTCTTCACGTGATACGAGGCGCTGGCGCTCGCGCTGAACGAGGCGCCGAAGCTCGAATTGCCCGATGCGCTCTTCGAATTCGAGCTGCTCGAATCGTGCGTGCGTGACGAGCTGCTCGACGACGAGTCGCTGCTCGACGACATCGAGTTGGAGTACTTGTAGAAGGAGTTGTCGCCCGTGCCCTTCACGCTGAAGTTGGTGTTGTTATAGGTCGTCGTCACCTTGCCGCTCAGATAGCTCTGAGCTTGCGGAAGGAGCGTGCCGCCGCCGGTGGTCTGGTTGTTGTTGATGACCGCGCCGGCAGTGCTCGAGACCGAGACGCAGCCGAACAGCGTGACGAAGCCTTCGATCCCGACACCTTCGGTGACGCCTGTGGCGTTAAAAAGGTACGCCATGTTCGATGGAACCGCATAAGCGGAACCTGCTGCCGAAGCAAGAACTGCCGCTGCTATGAGGGTGCGCTTCATGATTTCGCTCCGATACTGAGTGGTCAGTTAAAAAAGAGTGCCCGCCGGGGGACGGAGCACAAAACTGTTTGCCGTAGCATTACCGGCGCCGGCCGTCTGGTTCACCTGCACGAGGCCCGTCGCATTCCTGAATGCCGCACCGTCGATGCGTACCTCACGAATGCCCCCTGCCTGGGCCATTTGCCCCTGACCGCCGTTCGCTGCGGCCGCCGCGGACAGTTCTCCGTCCGAGACCGTCGCAACACCAATCGCTCCAGTGCTGATGAGGGCACTGTTGCGCTGGACATTGCCCACGCCCGCCGACTGATTCACCATCATTGCGCCGGTCGTGTTTGCAAAAGCTCCTGCACCAATCGTCGCGCTCGCGTCCTTCACGCGTGCCGAGACGGTGGCTAGCTGCTCGTCGCCATTCACGTTGATGGCGACGCTGCCGCTCGTGATCGTTAGCTGGTTGGATTGCGCGTTGTCGATGCCCGCTGTTTCGTTCACCGTAAGCGCGCCTTTGGTCGCGGTGCCGGCGTTCGGGGCGATGGCCGCCGTCGCGCCGACCGTGGCTTGGGCCTGGGCGTGCGCGGCTCCCGCGAAGGCGAGCGCGGCGGCGCAGGCGAGCGCCGTGGGGATCGAATTGCGGGCCGCCGCGCGGGTCGCGCGCAACGTGTCGAGCAGACTGGGCAAGCGGCTCATTTCATGCCTCCCATCGCGCCCGTGAGCGGGGCGAGCGCGCCAGTGATCGTCGAGGAAATCGTGCTTCCGAGGCCGCCGCCGACGCCGGCGCTCGCGCCGGGGCCCGCGGCCGTGTTCGAGCCGGTCGCGTTGCCGGCGAGAATGCGCGTGATCGCCTGCACGCCCGCGGCCTGTGCGCTCATGGCGCCGTTCGTGTTCACGCCGCTCGAGCCGTGCGCGTTGACGAGGTCGGTGTCGGTCACGAGCGCGGCCATTGCCGGGTCGAAGCTGTTCTTCGGAAACGTCGTGGCGCGCACGAGCACCGGGTCCTGGTTCTTCGGCACGTTGGCGAAGGCGCTGCGGGGCGTGATGTCGCGTTCGACGATGATGTCGCCGGGGTTCGTCACCTGCTGGGCCGCTACGCCCGTCGTGACACCCGCCGCCAGGACGCCGCACAGGGCGGCGGCGGCCTGGACGAGACGCCGGCTTGCGCCGTGCGTCAGATTGCGTGCTGTCATCTCGGTCTCCTGTCGGCCCCGGTTGGCGCTTTCGCGCCGCCCGAGGCCCCATGTCCGGGCGCCGCTTCTGTTGCGGCGCGCCTGACACCGCGCCGCAACAGAAGCGGCGCGGTTTCCTATCTCATCGTTACTTTCTCGTGTAGCTCGCGAGGTTGCCCTGCGCGCTTTGGGTGGCGTCCACGGGAATCGGCAGCGGCGCCGGCGGCGCGATTTCATCCCACAGCGTCACACTGTTGTTTCCACGCATCAGTTGCGGCGTGGCCGCCACCATCACCATCCCGACGGCGCCGCCGCGCTGGCGCGAGAGCGTCTGGTCGTCGAGCGTGCCGGCGCCGGCGAATACCCCGTCGTCGCCGAAAGAAACCGGGTCGGCGGCGGCGCTGGCGGCTGTGATATTTGTTGCGTTTGTGTCGTCCGTGCCGACCGTGTCATTTGTGCCGGTCGCGGCAGACAGGGCGCTCGCGTCGAGCGTCGCGGGAATGAGTGCGCCAGGTGTTGCAGTAACGACATCCGGGGCGGCGCTCACGAAGCTGCCGACCTCTGCTTGCGCGGGCTGCGCGTCGTCCAGGGCCCCGGCCAGAGCGGCGGGCGAGAGGACGAGGAGCGCGGCGGGAACGAGCACGGCGGCAAATGCGCTGCCGTAGCTAAAAACACTGCGCCGGACTGGCTTGACGATGAGTCGCATGGCGTATCTCCTGGTGCGGGACATTTAGCGAAACGTGTGCCATCGCCCGCAATCCATTGATACGCTTCGAGCCGCGCTATTTTCTGCAAATTTTGAATGGCGGATATTCGCCAAAATGTTTCAGTGCTGAAACGTGAGGCCGTTTAAACCCGTTGGCAATGCCATCCGGTTTCAAAGGAGAACGTTTGCGCGTCAGGCGCTTAACTATTGAGGGAATGGAAACATCCGTAATTATTTCTGCACTGACAAAATACCGGGAAAGACATGGAAACATTTCCATCGGTCCCTAATCCATTCCGTCCGCATAAATTCTATCCAAGTGCCCTGAGGCTATAGTAAGCTTCAGAAAAAGCCGTAATGCCAAAAAGAAAAAGCCCACAACTGGGCAAGTTGACACACACGCCACAACTCGGGGATTCACTGTCAGCAAAAGCAAGCGCGTTTACTGTTTCTCAGGCGCGCGAAAGGGGCTTTTTGCTGCGTGTCTGTACATTCAGGTGCGTGCCGTCATTCCCAAACGATAGTGTTGGCAAGAGGATCTGAATAATGGAACCTGCAACGCGGCAATTGGTGTACGTGACGCGAAATCCGGTCGAAGCGTTGAACCAGCGGTTCCACGAGCGTGGCTGGCAGGTGGAAGTCGTTGGCAACGCACGGGACGCACGACGCGCGTTACGCACGGGAATGCCTGCGGGGGGACTGCTCGATCTTTCAAGCGAATTCCACCTGCACGAGATCGGTTCGTTCGAGCCGTGCCTGACGTTGCCTAACGTGGGCTGGGTCGCCGCGACCACGACCGGCCAGTTGCAGGATGCCAACCTGCGCCGCCTCGTGCGCGATTACTGTTTCGATTACGTAACGGTGCCCTGGAGCGGCGAGCGTATCGTCGATTCAGTCGGTCATGCATATGGCATGGTTTCGCTCGGCGAGGCCGCATCGAACGACACCACGGGCGGCACGGAAGGCGAAATGGTCGGCTCGTGCGAGGCGATGCTGGCGCTGTTCCGTTCGATCCGCAAGGTCGCCATGACCGACGCGCCGGTGTTCATCTCGGGCGAGTCGGGTACGGGCAAGGAACTCACGGCGGTGGCGATCCACGAGCGCTCGTCGCGCCGCAATGCCCCGTTCGTGCCGATCAACTGCGGCGCGATTCCGCCGCACCTGCTGCAATCGGAGCTGTTCGGCTACGAGCGCGGCGCGTTCACGGGCGCGAGCCAGCGCAAGATGGGGCGCGTCGAGGCGGCCAACGGCGGCACGCTCTTTCTCGACGAAATCGGCGACCTGCCGATGGAAAGCCAGGCGAGCCTGCTGCGCTTTCTCCAGGAAGGCAAGATCGAGCGCCTGGGCGGCCACCAGTCGATGCCGGTGGACGTGCGCATCATCTCCGCCACGCACGTGGACATGCGCGCGGCGATGGTGGAAGGGCGCTTTCGTCAGGATTTGTATCACCGCCTGTGCGTGTTGCAGATCGACGAGCCGCCGCTGCGTGCGCGCGGCAAGGACATCGAGCTGCTCGCGCGGCACATGCTCGAACGCTTCAAGAAGGACGGCAGCCGCCGCCTGCGCGGCTTCTCGCCCGACGCCATCGCGGCGCTGCACAACTACAGCTGGCCCGGCAACGTGCGCGAGCTGATCAACCGCGTGCGCCGCGCCATCGTGATGTCCGAGGGCCGGGCGATCACGGCGCGCGATCTCGAACTCGGCGATTACGTCGAAGTGGTGCCGGTTTCGCTCGCCCAGGCGCGTGAAGCCGCCGAGCGCCAGGCCATCGAGCTTGCGCTGCTGCGCCACCGCGGGCGCCTGGGCGACGCCGCGCAGGAGCTTGGCATCTCGCGCGTGACGCTGTACCGGCTGCTGTGCGCGCACGGCATGCGCCACATGGAGAGCGAACCGCTCGCGCCGCATCCCGGCGGCCTGGCTTCGGGCGCTTGAGGCCGGACTGGCTGCTCTGCGGTTGCATGGAACAGATGGCGGCTGAAAGCGCCGGGTTCGGGCTTCGCGCACCGTCTGCGCAGCCGTGGCCGCCGTGGATGTTGCCGCGCCCATTGCGTGGCGTCTGAGCTTGCTGCGCCTGGTTTTGCCGCGAGCTTTCCCTTGGGCTCCCCGTAGCCCGTCCTGCGGGCGTTTCGCCCTTGTCCCCGATTCGGTATGGGTACGCGCTTTTGGCGCGGCCGACCCCGGACGCGCGCGCCGGGTAAAATCCTCCTTTTCCATCCTGAATCCGAACCGGGCGCCCTGTGCCCGACGAGGGAACCGCGCATGAAACAGTATCTCGAGCTCGTCCGCTCGATTCTCGACACCGGCACCTGGCAGGAAAACCGCACCGGCATCCGCACGATCAGCCAGCCGGGCGCGATGCTGCGCTTCGACCTGCAAGAAGGCTTTCCCGCGGTGACGACGAAAAAGCTGGCATTCAAGTCGGCGGTGGGCGAGCTGGTCGGGTTTTTGCGCGCCTCGCGCAGCGCCGCGGATTTTCGCGCGCTCGGCTGCAAGGTCTGGGACGCCAATGCGAACGACAACGCCCAGTGGCTCGCCAATCCGTACCGCGAGGGCACGGACGACCTGGGCGACGTCTACGGCGTGCAATGGCGGCGCTGGCCCGCCTACAAGGTGCTCGACGCCGAAGCCGCCGCGCAGCTCGCCGACGCCCAATCGCGCGGCTACGCCGAGGTGGCGCGCTTTAGCGAGGACGGTCGGCAGAAAGTGCTGCTTTACAAGGCCGTCGACCAGCTGCGCCAATGCCTCGACACGATCATGAAAAACCCGTCTGACCGGCGGATTTTGTTTCATGGCTGGAACCCCGCCGTGCTCGAGGAAATCGCGCTGCCGGCTTGCCACCTGCTGTACCAGTTCCTGCCGAACCCGGTGAAGCGCGAAATCTCGCTGTGCCTTTATATCCGCAGCAATGACGTGGGTCTCGGCACGCCGTTCAACCTCACCGAGGGCGCGGTGCTCCTGCATCTCGTGGGCCGGCTCACGGGCTATACGCCGCGCTGGTTCACGTATTTCATCGGCGACGCGCATATCTACGAAAACCAGCTCGGCATGCTCAACGAGCAGTTGCGCCGGGAGCCTTTCGCGAGTCCGCGCCTGGCCATCTCGGAGCGCGTGCCCGAGTACGCGAAAACGGGCGTCTACGAGCCGGAATGGCTCGAGAAGGTGGAGCCGTCCGACTTTTCCCTCGTCGACTACCGGCATCACGAGCCGCTCACCGCGCCGATGGCGGTGTAACCGCGGCGTGAATCCGCGATAAAAAAGCCCGCGAACGGCGACGTTCGCGGGCTTTGTCGTTTGCGGCGCGGCGATCAGCCGTGGTGGTGGTCGTCGTGATTGCCGCCGCTTGCGCGCTCCTGAGGATGCGGCGCGGGTTGCGGATGCGCCTGAGGCTGCGGCTGCGGGTGAAATTCCGCGCGTTGCTGCGGTTGGGGCTGCGGCTGCGGATGGAATTCCGGGCGCGGTTGCGGCTGCGGACGCGCCTCGGCGCGCTGCTGGGGCTGCGGTTGCGGACGGAATTCCTGACGCTGTTGAGGCTGCGGCTGCGGGCGGGCCTCGGCGCGCTGTTGCGGCTGGGGTTGCGCCTGCGGGTGGAACTCCGCTCGCTGCTGCGGTTGAGGTTGTGCCTGCGCCTGCGGGCCATGCTGCGCCGCCGCCGGTTCGGGCATCCGTTGCTGTGGCTGCTGCTGCGGCTGCTGCGGTTGTGCACGCCCTTCGTTACGCGGCGCCTGCATGGCCAGCGCGGGCGGTCTGCCTGCCTCGTTGCCGGGAGCTTGTCCGCCCGGTTGTCCGCCTGCTTGTCCGCCTGCTTGTCCGCGCATGGCCATCGGCGTATGCGGCTGCGTCCAGGCCGGCTGGTGGGCTTCGCCGCGCGGACCGTTCGCTACGTTGGCCATATTCGCGCCACTCGGACCCGGCTGGCCGGCTGCGGGCATGCCGCCTTGCGGCCGCCCGGCGAACTGCGGCGGGTGCGGCACGCCATGATCCTGTGCGGCGGCTGCGGGCATGCCGGGCTGGCCGTGCCCGGCGCCTCGCTGCATGGCGTTGAAGGCCGGCGCGCCCGGAGCGGGTGCGCCGCCGGGGACGCCCGGCCGGCCCGGCTGCGCCTGCGCTTGCGGGCCAGCGGGCCTTCCGGCCACGCCGACGACGGGCGAATGCGGTGGCACGACCCGCACGTTCTGCGCGGGCCACGCGCCGTGCGCGGCAGGGGAGAAAGGCGAGAACGAAGCATGTGCCGGAGCCGAGACGCGCACCACCGGCGCGCCCGCGCCCGGCACGGTGCCGCCCGAGTGGGCGAAACGCTGCGCGAGGTTGTCGTGGAACGCGGGCGGCGCGACCGGTGCGCGCGTGGCGACGACCTGGCGCTGGTTGAGCGCCGCGGGCGGCCGGTAGTCCGCGCGGCGCAGATTGGCGCCAAAGCTGCCCTTGACCGGCGCGATGCCGGGCGTGCCCGGCTCGATGCGCGCGTTGCGCCACTGCTGCGGATCGACGTGCTGCGCGAAGCGCGAGGTCTGCTGCCCATGGACGAAGGCCGTGGCCGGCACTGCTGTCACCGCGCCCGGCACGCGATAGTTCACATAGGTGTTGTGAACGTTGATGTTCGTGATGTTGACGTCGCGCCGATAGTTGTTGACCACGACGGTCTGGTTCACACGGTCGTAGTAATGCGGACTCCAGCCGCCCCAGTGCGGATGCCACGGCTCGCCCGGCCCGAGCGCGAACCACGCGACGCCCGCTGCCGCGACGCCGCCCACCGCCAGGTTCACGCCCCAGTCGGCGCCGCCGCCTCCACCGCCGACGAACGCGACCAGCGCAGGCGCGTAGACGGGTGGGGCGCTCTCCACGATCGGTCCCGGCACCCAGGCCCACGAATCGTCCACGTAGGCCCAGCGGCCGTAGTGATAAGGCGCGAAGCCCCACGGCGCGTCGTCGACCCAGGTCCAGCCCCAAGGCGCTTGCCAGACCCAGTGACCGTCGTGATAGGGCGCCCAGCCCGCGGGCACCGAACTCGGTGTCCAGACTTCGCCGTACTGCGGGTCGCTGCGCCACGTGCCGTTGTTGTCGAGATCCTGATAGCCGGGCATGTCACGCGAGACGTAGCGCGCCGAGACCGAGCGGTCTTCGGCCTGGTCGCGCGCGAGCCCCCACTGGTCGAAGGCGTCGGGCGGCGGCGCTTCGTTGCTCGCCACCTGCTGGAGGTCGGTGCCGCCGAAGCGCATCTGCTGGCCGGCCGTCATCGGCATCTGGCCGTTCTCGCCGTACACGGTCACGTTGCCGCTGCGCACGGTGACGGTCGTGGTGCTGCCGTCGGGCGCGACGTCCACGCGATAGTCGCCGGGGCTCGTCACGCCCAGCGCGAGGTTCGGCGTGTCGATCTCATAGGTCGTGCCCTGCGGAATTTCGCGCACGCGCGTGGAGAGCGTGCCTTGCGCCACTTTCAGTTGCGATGTCTGGTCGTCGAGGTTGAGGACGTCGAGGCTCGTTTGCGCACCGAGGCGCACGGCCGTCGATCCGATGTGAAGCTCGGAGCGCCCGTTGGCATCGTTCCAGAGCTGGTCGCCCGTCGTGAGCGGGCGGTTGAGCTGCGCATACGACCAGTCGCTCGCGCCGGCCGGCTCGGTGGTCACGGCGCCGGCCATGTAGTCGAGGCGGGCGACGCGGCTCGGCGGATCGACGTTCGCGGCGCCCGGCGCGGGCCCGGCGTCGGGCGGCGCGGCCTGTGCGAAAACCGTGGGCGCGGCGGCGAGGTTCAGCGCGGCGAGCGCGGCCAGTGCGAACAGGGTGCGGCGGGTTGTGCGGCGAAACCGGGTGATCGTGATCGTAGGCGGTGTGGGCGTCGTAGGCGTGCGCGTTGTCATGTTCGTTCTCCTGTCGGCGGGACCGGGCGCTCGAGCGCTTGCTCCCACCCCATGCAGGGCACTGTATCCGGCGCGCGTGTTTCCATGCGCACGCATTTGTTAAGGCTTATGCAGGAGATGTAACAGAACGTGTGACGGAGGGCGAAACGCGAGATTTTGCGGGCGAAATCGGCGAAGTTGTTGGGTATTTGTCAGCTTATATTGGCGCGGATTGGCGCTCTAAACCGCCACTAGCGCATCGAACTCGCGCTGCCCCTTGGGCGTGATGCGCAGCACGCGCGGGCGACTCGTGCGCTCGATCCAGCCGCCCTGCGTCCACGAATCGAGCAGCGCCGCGCCCAGCGCGCCGCCCAGATGCGGCCGCCGCTCGCTCCAGTCGAGGCAGGTGCAGGCAAAGCGCCGCCGCCGCGTATGCAGCGCCGCGACGTCGACACCCCAGGCGGCGAGACGCGCCGCGCCTTCGGGCGTGGCTTCGAGCGTGTCGCCGTCGCGCACGAGCAGGCCGCCTCCCACGAGGCGCTCGAACACCTGCACGGCGACTTCACCGGCCATGTGGTCGTAGCAGGTGCGTGCGTGCCGCATCTCCAGCGGTACCGTGCGGACCGGTCGCGGCGCCGGACGCTGCGCGGCCACGACGTTGGTCGCGTGGGCGACGTTCATGAGCGCCTCGATGGTGGCGGCGATTTCAGGCGTCGCGATGCGGTAGTAGCGGTGGCGTCCGCGCACGTCGAGCGCGAGCAGGCCGCCGTCGGTGAGGCGCGCGAGGTGGCCGCTCGCCGCCGAAGGCGAGAGGCCCGCGATCATCGTGAGCTCGCCCGCGGGCCGCGCGCTGCCGTCCATGAGCGCCCAGAGCATGGCGGCGCGGCCGGGGTCGGCGAGCAGGGCGGCAACGCGCGCGAGACCGGGGAAATGGCTCGATTCGTCGGTAGCGGGGAGATTCATGGCGGTTTCCTGTTTCGTTTCGATGACACCCACATCGTGACTCTAGCGAAACCGCGCAATCGACGTTTCACGATGAGATGAAGTATCGATTGCAGGCACGTGGCTCCGGGCATGCGGCGTCGCGGACTGCGGTGCGCCGGGCCCCCGCGCTAGAATGGGTTTCTTTACGCAAGCCGCTTTCCCGTCATGAAACGCTTTCTGGTTCTTTTCGCTCTCGTTGCGCTCGCGCCGCTGTGTGCGGCCTGTGCGCAGGGCGGCTCCATGCCCTCCAGCAGCGGGAGCGGCATCACGATGTACGGCACGATCGACCAGGGCATCGCCGTCCACAACTGATCGAACCGTTGTGTATCGCAGTCGGATGGATTGGCAGAAATTGATGCAAGTTTGATCTGACTGCCATGCGCGTGCGTGCGATCATGGGGCGTCCTCTTTCGGATCGCACCCGCCGCCATGCCGCCCCAGACGTCCCATGCTTCCCCTGTCGCCGCTGCGCGGCACGTCGTGTTCGCCGTTGCGCCAGACCTCGTGCTGCTCGACGCCTGCGGTCCCGTCGAGGCTTTCTGGCGCGCGGAACTGGGCATGCGCGCTTTCCACGGCGCGCCCCAAGGCGAGCCCTGCGCCTATCGCACCACGCTCGCCTCGGTGGCGGGCGGCGTGCTGCCGACTTTCGCGGGCATGCCCATCGTCACCGAGCGGCTCGACACGCTCGACCCCGCCACCATCGACACGCTCATCGTGCCAGGCGTCCCCATCGACGACGCCACCGTGCTCCAGCCCGAACTGGTCGCCTGGATCGCGGCGGCCGCGCCGCGCGCGCGCCGTGTCGCCTCGGTCTGCACGGGCGCGTTCTACCTCGCGGCGGCGGGGCTGCTGGACGGCCGCCGCGCCGCCACGCACTGGCGCAATGCCGCGCAGCTCGCGAAACGCTTTCCCAAGGTCGAGGTCGATCCCGAACCGATCTTCATCCGCGACGACCGCGACGGCCGCGCCGTGTGGACGTCGGCGGGCGTTTCGGCGGGCATCGATCTCGCGCTCGCGCTGATCGAGGAGGACTGCGGTCACGCGATCGCCATGCAGGCGGCGCGCCGCCTCGTGGTGTTCATGAAGCGGCCAGGCGGGCAGTCGCAGTTCAGCGAGGCGCTCACGGCGCAGGGCACGGCGGGCGGCGCCTTCGATGCGCTGCACGGCTGGATGGCCGCCAACCTGCACGGCGAGCTGAACGTCGAGCGGCTTGCCGAGGAAGCCCGCATGAGCCCGCGCACCTTTGCGCGCCGCTACGTCGAAGCCGTGGGGCGCACGCCCGCGCGCACCGTCGCGGCCATGCGCGTGGAGGCCGCCGCGCATGCGCTCGTGCAGTCGCGCCGCCCGCTCAAGCGCATCGCGGCCGACTGCGGCTTCGGCACCGAGCAGAATCTGCGGCGTGCCTTCGAGCGCAGCTACGGCGTGCTGCCGCTCGACTATCGCGCGCGTTTCGCGGCGAACTGACAGCGCGTTCACGGCGCGTTGACGGCAAGTTGAGCTCGCCCGCAGCCGGCTTCAGCATTGCGCTGCGGCTGTCGTGTTGCGCTCGTATAATCGACGGCTCCTTACCCCACAATTCGAGCCGCCAGAGCCGAATCGCCATGAGTAAAGCCGATATGAAGACGCCTACCCAGCCGCTGGACCGTTCGGAAACGACATTCCGGTTCCTCGCCGAACCGACTTCGGTGAATTTCGGCGGCAAAGTGCACGGCGGTGCGCTGATGAAGTGGATCGACGAGACGGCGTATGCCTGCGCGGCCGTCTGGTCCGGCCGCTATTGCGTGACGGTGAGCGTGGGCAACATCCGCTTTCGCCGGCCGATTCTCGTCGGCAACATGGTCGAGCTGCGCGCGCGCGTGGTCGCCACGGGCCGCACCTCGATGCACATCCACATCACCGTGCACGCGGGCGACCCCAAGAGCGGCCAGTTGCGTCTCACCACGGACTGCCTGATCGTGTTCGTCGCCGTCGACGAAAACGGCAATCCCATTCCCGTGCCGACGTTTGTGCCGGAAACGGAGGAGCAAAAGCGCCTCGCGAAATACGCGCTCGACGTGCGCGACGCGCTCGACGCGATCATCGAACTGAAGCCCGAGGAAGTGGCCAAGGGCGAAGTGTGAAGCCCACGACGCAAGCCATGCGCTGAACACGCATGAGAAAACGGGCGGCGAAGGTCGAAACCTCGCCGCCCGTTTTGCGTTCAGGACGCGGGATCAGGCTGGGATCAACTCCGCGATCCGGTACCCACCATCTCGCCCGGCTTCACCCATTCGTCGAATTGCTGTTCGCTCACGTGCCCGAGCGCGAGCGCCGCGGCCTTGAGCGTGGTGCCTTCCTTGTGCGCCTTCTTGGCGATCTGCGCGGCCTTGTCGTAGCCGATGTGCGGATTGAGCGCCGTCACGAGCATGAGTGATTCGTTGAGCAGCGCGTCGATGCGCGAACGGTTCGGCTCGATCCCCACGGCGCAATGATCGTTGAAGCTGAGCGCGCCGTCGGCGAGCAGGCGAATCGATTGCAGCACGTTGTGCGCGATCATCGGCCGGAACACGTTCAACTCGAAGTTGCCGCTCGCGCCGCCCATGTTCACGGCCACGTCGTTGCCGAACACCTGGCAGCACAGCATCGTCACGGCCTCGGACTGCGTGGGATTGACCTTGCCCGGCATGATCGAGCTGCCCGGCTCGTTCTCGGGAATCGACAGTTCGCCGAGGCCGCAGCGCGGGCCGCTAGCCAGCCAGCGTACGTCGTTGGCGATCTTCATGAGGCTCGCGGCCACGGTCTTGAGCGCACCGTGCGCGAACACGAGCGCGTCGGCGGCGGCCATCACCTCGAACTTGTTCGGCGCGGTAACGAAGGGCACGCCCGTGAGCTTCGCAATGGTTTCGGCCACCTTGTGCGCGAACTGCGGGTGCGCGTTCAGGCCCGTGCCGACCGCCGTGCCGCCTTGGGCGAGCTCGTAGAGGTGCGGCAGCGACGATTCCACATGCTTGATGCCGTGATCGAGCTGCGCGACATAGCCCGAGAACTCCTGGCCGAGCGTAAGCGGTGTGGCGTCCTGGAGGTGCGTGCGGCCGATCTTCACGATGTCGGCAAAGGCTTTCGCCTTGGTGTCGAGCGTGTCGCGCAGCGTCTTGAGCGCGGGCAGCAGATGCTTGACGATGCCGTACGCGGCGGCCACGTGCATGGCCGTGGGGAACACGTCGTTGGACGACTGGCCGCGGTTCACGTCGTCGTTCGGGTGCACCTTGCGCGCCTCGCCGCGCTCGCCGCCCAGAATCTCGCTCGCGCGGTTGGCGATCACCTCGTTGAGGTTCATGTTGGTCTGCGTGCCGGAGCCCGTTTGCCATACGGCAAGCGGAAATTCGCCGGGGTGCTTGCCCGCGATGATCTCGTCGGCGGCCTGCACGATGGCGTGCGCCTTGGCTTCGTCGAGCACGCCGAGCGAAAGATTGACCTCGGCCGCGGCGCGCTTGATGGTGGCGAGCGCGGTGATGAGTTCGGGCGACTGCTTCTCCGTGGAGATGCGGAAGTTTTGCAGCGAGCGCTGGGTTTGCGCGCCCCACAGCTGCTGGGCGGGCACGGCGATTTCGCCGAAAGTGTCGCGCTCCATGCGGACGTTTTCGTTGCTTGCGGTCATGTGAGACTCCGGTGATTGAGGCGGCGCCGTTGGCTTGGGCTGTTCGCGCTTGTTGCGAAGGCGCCGCTTTCGTGACGGGTTCGTTTCCGCGTGGTGGCTGGGCTGCGGCGGCGCGGCGCGTGGTGCTCGGGCGGCTGCGCGGCCGGTGCGAAGGCGCGGCGGCGCTCGGTGCGCTGAGGGCGGCTTCGTGGCTGGCTCGACGGCGGAGGGTACGACGTACTGCACGTGTAGCACGTATTGCACGTATTGCAGGACCGACGGACTCGCTGCAACGCGCGGCGGGGCGATGGATCGCTCCGCCGTCGCGCTCACAGCTGGCTGTCGACCGGCAACAGCAAGAATAGCCCGGTTAGAAGATTTCGGTAGAAACCCGCACCAGGATCGAGGTTGTAGGTGCGGATCACGCCGTCTTCCTCATCGGTCCAGACGAGCGGCGAGGAGATCGCGCTGCCACGCATCGAAGCGAGCTGGTAGGGCGTCGCGAGCGTCACGCGGTAGCTCACTTTCGGCGAGGTCGCGAGCGCGAAATAGCCGGCCACCTCGTGCGCGATGGGCGGACTTTCGACGGCAAGCGCAAGCTCGGTATTCAGGTTCGCCGAGCGTGGATCGAGATTGAGCGAGCCGATCACGAGCGTGCTTTCGTCGATCACATAGGCCTTCGCATGCAGGCTCGCGCGCGAGCGCGAACCGACCACGCCGAAGCGCCGCTGCCCGGTGCGTTCGGGCTGGCGCGGCTTGAATTCATAAAGCTCGGCGCCGGCCTTGAGCATGGGCACGCGGTACGGGCTGTAGCCGGCCTGGACCGCGACGGCGTCGGTGGCCGCGAGCGAGTTGGTGACGATCGCCACGCGCACGCCCTGCGAGGTGAGCGTGCGTATTTCCTGCACGCCGGTGTCGTGCGGCACGAAATACGGCGAGAAAACCAGCACGCTGCTTTTCGCCTGATGGATGCGATCGAGCAGCGCGCGCATGGCGGCGCCCATCTCGCCATGCTCGGCGCCCGCGATCTTGCCGGGCGAGTCGGCCACGAACTCCCATTTCGCCCAGTTCAGGCCGAGCTCGCCGCGCGTGATCTGCTGCGCGAGCGGCGTGGCGTTGAGCGGCTTGGCGTTGTACGGATCGGCGGTTTCGCTCCAGTGCTTGCGCAGGTCGTCGCGCGCGGTGTCCAGATCGTGCGGATCGAACTTCTGATGATTGAGCACGCTCAAGGGGTACGAGATCGAGCTGTTCCAGTAAGCGTCGAAACTTGCCGAGACGTCTCGCGCGACCGGGCCCGCCGCGAGCATGTCGAGATCGGTGAACTGCAACGTCGGGCTCGCGCTGAAGTATTCGTCGCCGAGATTGCGGCCGCCCACGATCGCGAGCTCGTTGTCGACGATCGTCGCCTTGTTGTGCATGCGGCGCGTGAACTGGTCGACGTTCGTGAAGAAGTTGCGCGTGCGCAGGAGCATCGATTCGCTCGTGCTGCCATACGGATTGAACACGCGGATCTGGATGTTCTGATGGCTGCTGAGCGCAGCCATCAGACGGTCGATGTCGTGGAAGTTCAGGTCGTCCACGAGCATGCGCACGTGCACGCCGCGATCGGCCGCATAGAGCGCCGAGCCGAGCAGCAGCTTGCCGGTGGTGTCCTCGTTGGCGATGTAGTACTGCATGTCGAGCGTCTTCGTCGCCGCCCGTGCGAGCGCGATGCGCATTTGCAGCGAGTCGGTGCCGGTGGCGAGCAGGCGAAAGCCCGACTGGCCGGGATGCGCGGCCTCGGGCGCGGCGAGCGCGAGGCCGAGCGGCGTGGCGCTTGCCTCGGACGCGGGCAGGGCCGAGGTGGTCTCGCGCGGGTAGTCGGTGGCGGGCGGGCGTGTCGCGCAGCCCGCGACGAGCGTGAAGCAGAGCAGCGCAAAAAGCGCGCGAAGCGTGCGCCGCGCGTGAGGCGCCGGCAACGGCGGCAGGCGGCGCGAAAAAACGGCGGGCAGGGCGAAATGCGCGGCCAAGCGGGATCTCCTTTGCGAACGTCGCATCGTGGGATGGTTCGTTTTCATTGCACGGCCTTCGCGGGGATTCTACGGGAAGCCGCCCGCCGTGCTTGCGGCAGCGGGCAAGCTGGCTGAGCAATTTTCGAGCCTCATCGGCAGGGCGGCAAGGCGTGACGATTACGCTTGCAGCCCGGCCGCAAGCAGCGGCGCTCGCCGTGGCGCGTCACTGCGCGCACGGCGAACGACAGGAGCGTGCGACGGAAGCGGAAGCGGAAGCGCTGGCGCGCTCGCGCATTGGGCGGCGCGTGCGGCGTGAGCGTCGAGACGCTCACGCCGGTGTTGCGTGGTCAGCCGCGCTCGGGCGTGGCGCGGGCGGCGCCTTGCGCGTCGCGCGAGCTGCCGCGCGCCGGCTTGCCGGCCCAGTAGCCCGCGAGCACCGAGCCCGAGAGGTTGTGCCACACCGAGAACAGGGCGCCGGGCAGAGCGGCGAGCGGCGAGAAGTAGAGTTTGCCGAGGGTCGCGGCGAGCCCCGAGTTCTGCATGCCCACTTCGATGGCGAGCGTGCGGCACACGGATTCATCGAAGCCGAGCAGTCGGCCCCCCCAATAGCCGCCGAGCAGGCCGATGCCGTTGTGCAGCACCACGCCGAGCGCGACGAGCGGGCCGACCGTGGCGATGCTCGCGTGCGTGCCGCCCACGACGGCTGCGATGATCGCGAGGATCGACACCATGGAGACGAGCGGCAGCACCGGCTCGACGCGGCGCACGAGGCCGCCCGCAAGGCGGTTCACGACGAGGCCGATCGCGATCGGCAGGCCGACGATTTGCAGGATGCTCATGAGCATGCCGTGCACGTCGACGACGATCGAGGCATCGACGTAAAGACGCGTGAGGAGCGGCGTCGCGAACACGCCGACGAGCGTGGAGAGCGCGCTGATCGTCACCGAAAGCGCGACGTCGCCGCGCGCGAGATAGATCATCACGTTCGACGCCGTGCCGCTCGCCACACTGCCCACGAGCACCATGCCCGCGGTGAGGTCGGGCGGCATGTGCAGCACCTTGGCGATCGCCCAGGCGGCGAGCGGCATGACGAGGTAGTGCAGGAAGATGCCGGCCGCCACGGGCGCGGGGCGCGTGAAGACGCGCTGGAAGTCGGCGAACGAGAGTGTCACGCCCATCGCCAGCATGATGATCATCAGGAGCGTGGTGACGTGCGGCGCGATTGGCGCGACGAGGCCCGGATCGAAGTACGCAAGCAGTGAAACGAGGACAGCCCAGAGCGGGAAGAGTCGGGTGATCGGGGCAAGCATGAAAGGGTGGTCCGTGAGAGGGGTTCGTTTTAGGTCGTGGCGCGCGTTGCCTTGCCGAGGCGGCGGGGCTGTCTCCTTTGTCGGCGGGACCTGGCGCTTTAGCACCCGGCCCCCTCCATGCAGCGCACGGTTCCTGCCCTCGTGGGACGGACGGCGCATGGGGCGCCAGCCGCCTATTTTAACCGCTTGCTTAACCCGTCACCTCGCACCCCTTATCTGGCCATTACCCGGCCATCACCTGGCCTGGGCGAGCAGGCTCATGCGGTGAAAGCGCCATGTCATGAGCACGGCGACCGTGGTGAGCCCCGCCGCGAGGCCCCACCAGAGGCCGAGCGCGCCAAGGCCGAAGTGGAACGCGAGCGCGTATCCCAACGGAAAACCGATGCCCCAGTAACCGAGCGTGGCCGCGACCATCGGCACGCGCGTGTCCTTCAGGCCGCGCAGGCAACCCGAGCCCACGGTCTGCGCGCCGTCGACGATCTGGAAGATGGCCGCGACGCCGAGCAGCGTGGCCGCGAGCCCGACCGTGTGGGCGTTGGCCGGATCGTCGAGATGCAGATAGAGCCCGACGATCCAGTGCGGCGCGAGCACCATCACGAGCGCCGAGAGCGTCATGAAACCCACACCGAGCGCGAGCGCGACGAAACCCGCGTGGCGCGCCGCGCGCGGCACGCCCGCACCGATCCAGTAACCCACGCGCACGTTGGCCGCCTGGCCGATCGCGAGCGGCACCATGAAGGTCACGGAGGCCACGTTCAGGGCGATCTGGTGCGCCGCGAGCGGCGTTTCGCCGAGCAGGCCCGCGAGCAGGCCGGTGGCGAGAAAGAGCGTCGCCTCGACGGCATAGGTGATGGCGACCGGCCAGCCGATCGCAAACAACTCGCCCATGAGCGGCGCCGTGGGCCGGCGCGCGATCACGAAACGCTGGTGCGAGGGGCGCAGGTGCAGCAGGGCCATCAGCACGAACGCCGTGAGCCAGACCGTTGTGGTCGTGGCGGCCGCCGAGCCGAGAAAGCCCAGTCGCGGCAGCCCCCACACGCCGTGGATCAGCCCGTAATTGAGAAAGCCGTTGCTGAACACGCTCGCAATCGACACCCACAAGAGGCGCCGCGCCGCGCCGATGGCGGGCAGGAACGAGCGCATGAGTCCCACGCCGATCAGGCTCGCGGGCGCGCCCCAGCGCAGCACGGCCGTGTATTCGCCGATGTGATGGGCGAGCAGCGCGGGCTCGCCGAGCGCGCGCAGGATCGGCTCCGCGAACGAGAGCAGCGCGAAGGCGGGCAGCGAGAGCAGCAGCGAAAGCGCGAAGCCCGTCCAGTAGATGTGCGGCACCTGGCTTTCGTTGGCGGCGCCGCGCGCCTGCGCGACGCTCACGCTCACCGAGGTCAGCACGCCTTGCAGCACGGTCACCACGACGAAGAACATGTTCGCGCCGAGGCCGCCCGCGGCGAGCGCGTCGGCGCCCAGCGAGCCGAGCAGCACGGTGTCGGTGACGCTCATCGCCATCTGCGAGAGCTGGGCGATCGCGAGCGGTCCGGCGAGGCGGGCGGTGTCGGCGGCGTGACGGCGCAGCGTGGGCGATGTGGAAACGGCGCGGCCGGAAAGCGTGGTTCGGGTCATGAAAAACAAGCGGCGCGAGATACGCGCCGCAAGGCTCTGAGTACGGTTGTCTGTCGAAACTGAAAGCTTATTGCGCGGCGGTCGCGTTGTCGATCCGCGCGCTCAAATACGGTGCATGGGTGTCGCTTGCGCGCAATTCCGGTCGGGCGCTTTGATGGGCGCATCGATCGGCACTTTAATCCGGCTCTTTGATGGCAATGCGCGTGTCGCCGAGCAGCACGACCTGGCCCGCGCGGATCTTGCAGGTCTTGCGCAGTTCGACCTCGCCGTCCACTTTCACCGCGCCCGAGGCGACGACCTGCTTGGCCGAGCCGCCGCTGTCCGCGAGGCCGGTGATCTTCAGGAGGTTGTGCAGTTCGACGTAGTCGCCGGTGAGCGTGAAATCGAGATTGGGCATGGCGGATCGGCATTCAGATGCGCGCGGGAGGCGCGCGAAGGGTGAGCATCATAAGCGATCGCCGGCTTGCCGCGGCCCTCTGTGGCGTACACGCTGCTGTCACATCTCGGGGCCAGATGTTATGAATTCGTCAGAAAGTGCAACGTTGAGTAACGTTGCGGGACCGCGCGGCGATCTTCAGACCAAAATGGTTTCACCCGGATCGACAGCGCCGCCCAACCTTGCTCATTCGTTTTACCGGGCGGCTACATCGAGCGGGGGCGCGGCTGTAGCGGACCTGTTCGCCGCAACCGAGCCTTCGGAACCACTGCAACGAGGATACGCCATGACCCAGATTCGCAAACTGCTGACCGCTACCGCCGCTTTTGCCACCGTGACCACGGCCGCCGTGTTCGCGCAGGGTGCGTTTGCCCAAACTGCGACCCAGGGTGCGGCACAGGCCGGCGGCGGGGCGCCCGCGCTGGCACCTTCCGCCGCACCGGCGATGGCGCCGGGCCAGATGGGCGGCCAGGCACCCAGCCAGGCGCCGGCCGCTGCCGGTATCGCGCAACCCGCGCCCGCGCCGCAGAACCTGACGGCGCCGCAGTCAGCCGACCCGCTGGTGCAAAAGCGCAACGCGAACGCGGCGGCGAACGCCGAGTACCGCAGCGCCAAAAAGTCGGCGAATGCGGAGTACGGCGACGCGAAGAAGCAGGCGAAGTCGCAGTACAAGGCCCAGGTGCAGGACGCCAAGATCATCCACAAGGCCGACCGTCAGGCCAACGACTCGGAGATGAAAGACCAGATGATGAACGGCATGTCGGCCCAGCAGCAGGGCGGCCAGGTCCAGCAGGCTCCGCAGTCCTCGCAGTAAGCGACTGATGGCGGGACCGTCGGGACTGTTGGGAGCAGAAACGGTGGCGGCGTCCGGCAACGGGCGCCGCCGCTTCGTTTTTCGGCGCACGCTTTCGGGCCGGCGCCGAAGTTGTCGCTAAATATCGCCAGATCGCCGCAGAATCAGGCGCTTGCGGATGCGGGGTGTATGGATATACAGTGTGCGTCGCCCCGTCCGATTCGCCACGTTCACTGTTCCTGCGCCCGCCGTGTCCACTGTTTCCCTCGCCGATCCCTCGTCCGCCTCCGTCTCTGTCGCCGGCGACGACGTTGCCAGGCCAGGCGCCGATACGGCCAACGCCGTTTCCGCGTGGCTCGCCAAGCTCAACGACGCGCAGCGCGAAGCGGTCGAGCACGGCGGCGAAGCGGGCTACGCGCCGGGCTCGGCGCTACCGGGGCCGCTGCTCGTGATCGCGGGGGCGGGGTCGGGCAAGACCAATACGCTCGCGCACCGCGTCGCGCATCTGATCGCGAACGGCGCCGATCCGCACCGCATCTTGCTGCTCACGTTCTCGCGCCGCGCCGCGCAGGAGATGACGCGCCGCGTCGCGCGCATCGCCGCCGGCGTGCCGGGCGTGGCCGCAACGCTTGCGCAGGGGCTCACCTGGGCGGGCACGTTTCACGGCGTGGGCGCGCGCCTCTTGCGCGAATACGCGGATCACATCGGCCTTTCACCGGCGTTCACGATCAACGATCGCGAGGATTCCGCCGATCTCATGAACCTCGTGCGCCACGAACTGGGTTTCTCGGCGAAGGAAAAGCGCTTTCCGTCGAAGTCCACGTGTCTTGCGATCTATTCGCGCGCGGTCAACACGGGCGACTCGCTCGCGAACGTGCTCAACCGCTCGTTCTCGTGGTGCCTCGAATGGGAACCGCAGTTGCGCGTGCTGTTCGCCTCGTACGTGGACGCCAAGCAGAAGCAGAACGTTCTCGACTACGACGACCTGCTGCTCTACTGGGCGCACATGGCCGCCGAGCCTGCGATTGCCGCCGATCTCGCGGGACGCTTCGACCATATCCTCGTCGACGAATATCAGGACACCAATCGGCTTCAGGCGTCGATCCTGCTCGCACTCAAGCCCGACGGCCGCGGCCTGACCGTGGTCGGCGACGACGCCCAGGCGATTTACTCGTTTCGCGGCGCGACCGTGCGCAACATTCTCGATTTTCCGGCGCAGTTCGACCCGCCCGCGCGTCAGGTGACGCTGGAGCGCAACTACCGGTCGACCGCGCCGATTCTCGCGGCGTCGAACGCCGTAATCGACGCGGCTGCCGAGCGCTTCACGAAGAACCTCTGGACCGATCGCCCTTCGCAGCAGCGCCCGCGACTCGTGACGGTCGCCGACGAGGCCACTCAGGCGCGCTACGTCGTCGAGCAAATCCTCGAGGCGCGCGAAGCGGGCATGAAGCTCAAGCAGCAAGCCGTGCTGTTTCGCGCCGCGCACCACAGCGCAACGCTCGAAATCGAGCTGGCGCGGCGCAATATCCCGTTCGTTAAATTCGGCGGACTGCGCTTTCTGGACGCCGCGCATGTGAAGGACGTGCTGGCGGTGCTGCGCTGGGCGGAAAACCCGCTCGACCGCGTGGCGGGCTTTCGCGTCACGCAATTGCTGCCGGGTGTGGGGCCCGCCAACGCCGCGCGCCTGCTCGACCAGGTGGCCGCCTGCACGGGCGCGTATCGCGCCGCCGAGGCGCTCGCGGCCTTCGCGCCGCCGCCGCGCGCGGCCGAGGACTGGCCCGCGTTCGCCTCGCTCGTCGACAGCCTTGCCATGCGCGCCACGCCGTGGCCCGCCGAATTCGAGCGCGTGCGGCGCTGGTACGAGCCGCATCTCGAACGCAATCATGAGGACGCCCAGGTGCGTCTCGCCGATCTGTTGCAGATGGAGAGCATTGCGAGCACCTACGCGTCGCGCGAGCGCTTTCTCACCGAACTCACGCTCGATCCGCCCGACGCCACGAGCGCCGAATCCGCCGATCCGCTGCTCGACGAGGACTATCTGATCCTCTCGACGATCCATTCGGCGAAAGGGCAGGAGTGGCGCAATGTGTTCGTGCTCAACGGCGTGGACGGCTGCATTCCGTCCGACCTCGGCGCGGGCAGCGACGAGGAACTGGAGGAAGAGCGGCGTCTGCTCTACGTGGCGATGACGCGTGCGAAGGAGGATCTGCACATCGTCGTGCCGCAGCGTTTTTACGTGCACAACCAGGTGGCGTCGGGCGACCGGCACGTGTGGGCGTCGCGCACGCGCTTCATCGCCACGCCCATGCTGCCGCTGTTCGAATCGCGCGCGTGGCCGCCCGCGCCCGTGGCGAGTGCGCCGAGCGCGACGGGGCTCGCCGCCGCCGCGCAGGCGAAAGTCGAGATTGCCGCGAAGCTCAGGAAGATGTGGGATTAGGCGTGCGGCGCGCCGCCCGCGAGGCGGGCGCGCCGGCGCTCAGTGCCGCTGCTCGCGCGCCGCGGTCCGCTGCGGCGGCATGAAGAAGTTGCGCAGCCATGCGGCGAGGCGCGTGAACACGTCGTCGGGTTCTTCGACGAAGATTTCGGGCTTGAGCAGCCGCAGGTACTCCATGATCTGCTGCGCTTCCTGCTTCTGGAACGCGCCGTGCGTGATGCCGAGCCGCAGCAGCCCGCGCAGTTCGCCCAGCCGCTCGCGCGCGGCGCTGCCGCTTGCCTGCTCGCAACCGATCTTGGCCTCGTACACGCGCTGGCGCAGCGACTCCGAAAGCCGCCAGGCGGGCGTCTGCATCGACTCTTCGAGCGCCTGGATGTCTTGCACGCTCGACTTGATCTGCGCCGCGAGCGGGTCGACGAGCGAGGCGTCGCCCTGGGCTTCGTTCACGATGGCCGCCGCCCAGTCGCGGCATTGCTTCGAGAGTTCGTCGGGCGTCCACTCGGGCCGCGACGCGACGCCAAAGCCGAATTCGCTTGCCTGACGCATCAGGATCGAGACGACTTCGGGAAATTCCTTGTCGAGCGTGCGCTTGGCCCACGCGTACTGGCCGCCCTGGAGCAGCCGCTGCACGGCGTGCTCGGTGAGCGGCGTCATGTTGTCGAGCAGTTTCGCGCGCAGGTAGTCCTCGAACGACGGCGTGGCGAACTGCGGGTCGAGCTTGACCGAGACGCGCAGGAACGCGTCGAAGTCCTTGCGCAGCGACGCAAGCGTTTCTTCTTTCAGATTGAGGGTGATCTGCCCCATTGTGGTTGCCCCGGTGTAATCCTTATCCCTTCTCATGCGCTCGCGCCGTTCGAGCACAGGCCCGCCAGAGCAGGCCTTGACGGGTTTATCGGCGGGACGGGCCGAAACTTGAGCGCACCTGCCGGGGAACGCCTCAGCGCAGGACGACGCCTTGCCAGAGGAAGAACACGCCGAGCCCCACCGCAATGGTGAGGAGCGGGCGCTTCGTGAGTGCGCTCACGACGATGGCCGCGAGCGCGCCGACGAGCTGCGGGTTGCGCCAGGTGAGCTCCGCGCCCTGGCCGTGGGGCGAGACGGCCATCGGCACGATGATGGCCGTGAGCACCGTGACGGGCACGAAGCCGAGCGCGGTGCGCACGAGCGGCGGGAACACGAGCCGCTCGCCGAGCACGAACACGGCAGTGCGCACGACCCAGGTGATGAGGGCCATGCCGAGGATCAGGACGACGTAGTTCATTGCCCGGCTCCGGCGGTGCGTTGGACGGTGGGCGGCTTGCGCGGGTGTTCGCCGCTGGCGCGCGCGCCGCGCGGCGTGCCGGGGCGCGACAGGACGACGCCGACCACCACGCCCGCGAGCACGGCGCCGAGCAGGCCGAGCTTGTACGGCCAGCCTTGCCAGAAGAAAGCGAGCACGCCGGCGGTTGCTGCCGCGGCGAAATAGCGCACGGCGACGAGCTGCGGCACCACGATGGCGATGAAGGTGGCGACCATCGCGAAGTCGAGGCCGAGCGACTGGAGCCCCGGGAAGGCGGCGCCGAACAGCAGGCCGACCGCGGTCCAGAGCTGCCAGTTCAGGTACATCGAGAGGCCCGAACCGAGGAAATGCCACGGCGAGACGTCGTCGCCGGGGGGATGGCGGCGGAAATGCGCCCAGGCGACCGCGAACACTTCGTCAGTCAGCAGGCCGCCCAGCGCGAGGCGCCAGCGCAGCGGCAGGTGCGACACGTAGGGCGCGAGCGTGGCGCTGTAGAGCACGTGGCGCAGGTTCACGATCAACGTGGTGGCCCAGATGACGGCGAAGCTCGCGTGCGAGGCGATCAGCCCGAGCGCGATGAACTGCGCGGAGCCGGCGAACACGGCGAGCGACATGAACTGGCCGTGCCAGAGCGAAAGCGGGCCCGAGGTGACGAGCGTGCCGAAAATCACGCCGAAGGGCGCGGCGCCGATCATCATGGGGATCGTGTCGCGCGCGCCGGCGGCGAATTCGGCGAAGCGCCCGGTTTGCGGCGTGGAATGGGTGGTCAAACTATCCTCCTGATACATGAGGACAGCTTAGCGGGCGGCCTTGCGCGTGGCTTGTACGTTCTTGCGGCGCGGGTGCCGAAGCCTGGCGCCCCGGCGGCGCTCAGGACGACTGCCAGCGCCCCGGCGGCACGCCGAACATTCGGCGAAAGTGCCGCGTGAAGTGGCTCTGGTCGGTGAAGCCGCTGGCCGCGGCGACGTCGGCGACGGTGGCGCCGTCGCGCAGCGGGCCGAGCGCGCGTTGCAGGCGCAACTGCGTGCGCCACGCGTGCGGTGGCAGCCCGGTCGCCTGGGTGAACAGGCGCGTGGCGTGAAACGGCGAGAGGCCCACGGCCTGGGCGAGATCGGCCACGCGCAGCGGCGTGGCGAGATCGGCGGCGAGGAGCGCCTTCATCGTCTCCACGCGCGCATCGTTGGGGCCATGCTTGAGCGCGGCCTCGCGCGTGCGGCCGTAGCGCGTGAGGAGCGTCGAGAGCGCGTCGAGCAACGCGCCTTCCACGGCGAGCAGATCCGGATGTGCAGCATATGGCGCGTTCGCAAGCGCGGGGGCCTCGGGCAGCGCGGTGACAGTGCTCGTGCGTGCGTCGAGCCCGGCGTGTGTGCGCCGCCGGTCAGTGTCGCTTTCCAGCAGCCGGTGCGCGCGAGAGAGGCGGTCCGCGAGATCGAGATCGTGAATCACCTCGGAGTCGAACCACGGCAACGGCTGCGCGCGGCCGGCGATTTCGGCGGCGAGGTCGTGCAGGAAGCCGATCGGCACGTACATCACCCGATAGCTCCAGCCTTCGTCGACAGCGCGCGAGCCCGTGTGCAACTCGCCCGGATTGATGACCGGCACGGTGCCCGTTTCCGCGACATGCTGTGAGCCGCGATACCGGAAGCATTCCGCGCCGCCTTCGATCACGGGGATCGTGTAGGCCTCGTGCCAGTGGGGCGCGAACGTGTGCTCGTGGTATTCGGCTGTGACGAGATCCCCGCCGGGCAGCAGCGGCGTGCGCCAGTAGCGGGCGGAATCTCGGAAACGGGAGTCGGGCATCGTCAAAATCCTGCGCGGATCCCCAGTTTAGCGCAGTGGAATGGTCGTGCCCGCGGGCACCGGCACGGCGGTGACGCTGTTCTTCGCGCTGCCGCTCACGACGCGGTCGCTGTAGGTCAGGTAGACGAGCGCGTTGCGCTTCGCGTCGACCACGCGCACGACGTGCAGCGTCTTGAAGAGGAGCGACATGCGCTCGTTGAAGACGTCGGCCTGCTGCTTGAGCGGCCCCGTGAACGCGATTTGCCCGACCTGGCGGCAGGCGATCGACGCTTCGGTAGGGTCTTCGGCGAGGCCGAGCGTGCCTTTCACGCCGCCCGTGCGGGCGCGCGAGACGTAGCAGGTGACGCCTTGCACCTGCGGATCGTCGTAGGCCTCGACGACGACCTTGTCGGAGCCGGTCATGCGGAAGTTGGTGTTCACGCTGCCGATCTGCTCGGCGTGGGCGGCGGCGAATGCGCACAAGCTCGCGCAGGCGATGAGCGGGCGCGCGAGGCGTGCGGGGCGTGCAAAGAGGCGGGTGGATGTCATGCGGATTCCCGGAGGTGGCGAAGCGACATTATCGGGGAGGGTGGGGCAACCTGGTCGCCGCGCTGAAGTCGGGGCGCACATTGGCCTTGCATCTCGGCCCTGCATCTGAGGCCTAGTAGCCGGCCTCGCGCTGATGACGGAATGCGAGCACATAGACGACGTCATCGTTTGCGTCATGGAGATAAAGCGCCACGTAGCCCGAATCGCCAAACGGAATCACGAGTTCGCGCAACTCGGGCGACCCGCCCAGTGATCGCCCGATTGCGGGTGTCTTTTCGAGATGAAGGAACTGCTGGGTGATGACCTGAGCCGCGCGTCGCGCGGATTCCGGTGTTTTGCGGGTGAGAAATCGCCGGCAGCGCTCGAGTCCTTCGACGGCGCGCTCGGTGACAATCAGTCGTGGCACTTGGGCGCTGACGTCTCGTCTTCCGTTCCCCAGCTATCCAGCCACGTGCGAACCTCGTCGCCGTCCAGATGCCGGCCGGTTTCCCTGAAATGCTGCCAGGAGGCAAGCGCTTCCTGCTTGAAGCGCTCGCGCGCCTCTTCGCGCTCGACGTATTGCGCGATGGCTTCGCGCATCACGGCATGCGGCGAACGGTGCTGCAATCCGGCGATGTGCTGCACGCGGTCCTTCAGGTCCTCGTCGAGCTTGATGGAAGTGGCCATGGCCGTTCCTGCGGGTAGGTATTACTTGTTGATACTACACGACGCGGGCAATGCGCACGATGCGCGGGAGGAGGGGCCATATGCGCAAAAGCGCGCAGCCAAAGAAAAAGGGGTTGCGTGCAACACGCAACCCCTCATATTTTGGCTCCCCGACCTGGGCTCGAACCAGGGACCTACGGATTAACAGTCCGGCGCTCTACCAACTGAGCTATCGGGGAACAGCAGTACAGCTACAACGCTTTACGTCATAAAAAAACCCGTTCTGATTAACGGGCTTTTGCGAATCTTGGCTCCCCGACCTGGGCTCGAACCAGGGACCTACGGATTAACAGTCCGGCGCTCTACCGACTGAGCTATCGGGGATCAACAAAAGCAGAGAACGAGATTCTATGGGGTCCAGTGGAGACTGTCAATACCCTGGCGCTATCTCTTTTAAGCCAGTGCGCATTGCAAGCGACTGGCCCGGCGTGCGGCAGGGCGAAACCCCGAACAGGCGATTACCGCGCGATTAGCGAGCCAGAAGCTCGAGCTTGTCCTTCACGTCCTTGAACTCGTCGGCTTCCGGCAGCGGGGCCTTGGTCTTGGTGATGCTCGGCCAGCCCTTGGCGAGGTCGGCGTTCAGTTCGATGAACGCTTGCTGGTCGCCAGGCACGTCTTCTTCGGCGTAGATGGCGTTCACCGGGCATTCGGCAACGCACACGGCGCAGTCAATGCACTCGTCCGGGTCGATCGCGAGGAAGTTGGGACCTTCGCGAAAGCAGTCCACCGGGCACACATCGACGCAGTCGGTATAGCGGCACTTGATGCAGCTTTCGGTCACAACGTGAGTCATTCAGGCAACTCCTGCAAGCTTTTTGTATCGGGGGATGGCGGTTCGCCAAAAGCGGTATTGTAACTGATGAGGAATTACCCCAGCCACACGCCCGCACCGCGCGTTAGATCGTTTCGTGATTAGTTTATAAGATGGGGTGATCCGAGCGGCTTGAGCCGAATGGCGTCGAATGATGTCGATTGCCCCTTTTGCGCAAGGGGGCGTGCAGGCGGGTACACGGCGTGCGCGGTCATTCGGGTAACATGGGCGCACCGCTGGCGCCCGCCGCCCCTAGCCGTCGCAAGGCCCATATCCTGTGCCGCGTGCGGCTTTCGCGTTGCGCGGGCGCTATCCGATTGCAGTCCGGCTGGCCCATCATGATCATTACTTCGCTGCTCGATACCGATCTGTACAAATTCACGATGATGCAGGTGGTGCTGCATCATTTCCCCGCGGCCAATGTGGAATACCGCTTCCGCTGCCGCACGCCCAATGTCGATCTCGTGCCTTACGTCGACGAGATCCGCAGCGAGATCCAGAAGCTTTGCCGGCTACGCTTCGCCGAGACCGAGCTCGAGTACCTGCGCAAGATGCGCTTCATCAAGAGCGACTTCATCGACTTTCTCGCGCTCTTTCACCTCAACGAAAAGTACATCACGGTGACGCCGTCGCCCAAGGGCAACGGCGAGATCGACATCGAGATCAAGGGGCCTTGGCTGCACACCATCCTCTTCGAGATTCCGGTGCTTGCCATCGTCAACGAGGTGTACTTTCGCAACACGCAGCATCATCCTCAGTACGAGGAGGGGCGCGAGCGCCTGCGGCACAAGATCGAGCTGCTCGGCGCGAAGCCCGAATTCGCCGACTGCAAGATCGCCGACTACGGCACGCGCCGCCGCTTCTCGAAGCGCTGGCACGAGGAGGTGATCCTCACGCTCAAGGAAGATCTCGGCGAGCAGTTTGCCGGCACGAGCAACGTGTACTACGCGATGAAGCACAACCTCACGCCGCTCGGCACGATGGCGCACGAGTATCTCCAGGCGTGCCAGGCGCTCGGGCCGCGCCTGCGCGACTCGCAGATCTTCGGCTTCGAGATGTGGGCGAAGGAGTATCGCGGCGACCTGGGCATCGCGCTCTCCGACGTCTACGGCATGCAGGCCTTTCTGCGCGACTTCGACATGTACTTCTGCAAGCTCTTCGACGGCGCGCGCCACGATTCGGGCGATCCGTTCGAGTGGGGCGAGCGTCTGCTCAAGCACTACGAAGACAACCGCTGCGACCCGCGCACGAAGACCATGATCTTCTCGGACGCGCTCGACATTCCCAAGGTGCTGCGCCTCTACGAGCGGTTTGGAGAACGCTGCCGCCTCGCCTTCGGCGTGGGCACGAACCTCACCAACGACCTCGGCTACCAGCCGTTGCAGATCGTCATCAAGATGGTCCGCTGCAACGGCCAGCCTGTGGCCAAGCTCTCCGATTCGCCGGGCAAGAACATGTGCGACGACAAGGCGTATCTTGCCTATCTGCGTCAGGTGTTCGGCATCGAGCAGCCCACGGAAGAGGAAGGCGCGGGCAAGTAACGCGCGCGGGAGGCCCGCAAAGCCCGCAAAGCTGGCAAATAGCAAGGCGACGCCCCGGTATAATCGGCGCGTCGCCTTTCTTCATCTGACGAGGACGTTCATGGACACGACGGCCGCCCGCCGCAGCATACTCGCGCGCATTCGCGCGGCGCAGGGACGCGAGGCCACGCCCGCGGCGCACGAGCGGGAGGCCGTTGCCGACTACCTCGCGCGCCATCCCGAGGGGCCGCGCCCCGACCTCGAAGGCGATCTCGTCGCGCGCTTCGTGGGCGAGGCGCGCAAGATGTCGAGCACGGTGGACGAAGTCCCGCAGATGGCCGACGTGCCCGCCGCCGCGCAACGCTATCTCGCCGAGCGCGGCTTGCCGATGCAGGCGGTGGCGTGGCAGACGCTCGAATCGTTCGACTGGGCCAGCGCGGGTCTGGCGGTGGCATTTCGCAAGCCCGAGGACCGCGATCTCGTGGGCCTCACCGGGTGCTTCTGCGCCACGGCCGAAACGGGCACGCTGGTGCTGCTCTCCAGCCCGCAAACCTGGGCCTCGGGCGCGCTGCTGCCCGAAACGCACATCGCCGTCGTGCCGGCTTCGCGCATCGTCGCGGGCCACGAAGACGCCTTCGCCCTCATGCGCGCCGAACGCGGCGAGCTGCCGCGCGCGGTCAATTTCGTCTCGGGGCCGTCGCGCACCGGCGACATCGAACAGACCATCATTCTCGGCGCGCACGGGCCGTATCGTGTGCATGTGATTGTCGTGCATGGCGCGTGAGCGCGTCGTAGTCCGCAGGTTCGCGGCCGCTGCGTTCGCCGCGCTGTCGTTGTCCGGCACGAGCGCACACGCGGCAACCTTCGATGGCGCCTCGCTCGGCGCGGTCTGGGCGTTGCCCTTCGCCGGCATGCTGCTGTCGATCGCGTTCTTTCCCATGCTCGCCGCCGCGTTCTGGCATCACCATTTCGGCAAGATTTCCGCGGCGTGGGCGCTCGCCTTTTTGCTGCCGTTCGCGCTCGCGCACGGAATCGGCGCGACTTATCCGCTGTTCGTGCACGCCATCGTCGACGAATATCTGCCGTTCATCGTCTTGCTCGGCGCGCTCTATACGATCGCGGGCGGCATCTGCGTCTATGGGAATCTGCGGGGATCGCCGCGCACGAACACGGCGATCCTCGCGCTCGGCACGGTGCTCGCGAGCGTGATGGGCACGACGGGCGCGGCCATGCTGCTGATCCGGCCGCTCCTGCGCGCGAACGACAACCGGCGGCACAACGTGCACGTGGTCGTGTTCTTCATCTTCCTCGTCGCGAACGCGGGCGGCCTGCTCACGCCGCTCGGCGATCCGCCGCTTTTTCTCGGCTTCCTGAACGGCGTGGGATTCTTCTGGACTGCACAGCATCTTGCGTTGCCCATGCTGTTCGTGTGCGGCGTGCTGCTCGCGGTGTTCTACGCGCTCGATAGCTGGTACTTCAGCCGCGCGGGGGAGGCGCACGCCGCCTCGCTGGACCCGACGCCCGACTCGGGCGCGCTCGCCATCGGCGGCAAGGCCAATTTCGTGCTGCTCGCGTTGCTCGTCGCGCTCGTGCTGATGAGCGGCGTGTGGCGGCCGGGCGTCGTTTTCGACGTCGCGGGCGCGCACTTGCCGCTTCAGAACCTCGTGCGCGATACGGGACTCGTTGCGCTCGCACTGATCTCGCTCGTGTTCACCTCGAAAGCGGCGCGCGCCGACAACGGCTTCGAATGGGCGCCGATCATGGAGGTCGCGAAGCTCTTCGCGGGCATTTTCGTGACGATCACGCCCGTTATCGCCATGCTGCGCGCGGGCGAGGCGGGCGCGTTCGCTACGCTGATCCGGCTCGTGAACGACGCGCCGGGCCGCCCGAACGAGGCGATGTACTTCTGGGCGACCGGCCTGCTTTCGTCGTTTCTCGACAACGCGCCCACGTATCTCGTGTTCTTCAATCTCGCGGGCGGCGACGCCAATGCGCTCATGGCGGGCGGCGCGAAAACGCTCGCCGCGATTTCGGCGGGCGCGGTGTGGATGGGCGCGCTGACCTACATCGGCAACGCGCCGAATTTCATGGTGCGGGCGATCGCGCAGTCGCGCGGCGTGCGCATGCCGGGCTTCTTCGGCTATGTTGGCTGGTCGGCCGCGCTGCTCCTGCCGGTCTTTCTCGCGGCCACCTGGCTCTTTTTCGTCTAGCCCCGAGCCCGACGCGAGACTTCCCTGCGCGCCCCGTCACGCGCAACAATGACGGACATTCCGACAGAACGACTGAAGTGTGGAGAGCAACGATGCAAAAGATTCTCGTGGCGCGCCCGATCTTTCCCGACGTGATCGATCGGCTCAAGCAGTATTTCGATGTGGACTGGAACAACGGCGAGGCGCTTGCGCCCGAGGCACTGCACCAGAGGCTCGCCGACAAGGACGGCGCGCTCACCGCGGGCGACCCCATCGGCGCGGCGGCGCTCGCGGCCGCACCGCGTCTGCGCGTGGTGTCGAACATGGCCGTGGGCTACAACAACTTCGACATGGCCGCGTTCAACGCGGCCAACGTGCTCGGCACCAACACGCCCGACGTGCTCAACGAAACCACGGCCGACTTCGGCTGGGCGCTGATGATGGCGGCCGCGCGCCGCGTGACGGAATCCGGGCACTTCCTGCGCGCGGGCAAGTGGGACAAGTGGTCGTTCGACGCGTTTCTCGGCTCGGACATTTACGGCGCCACGCTCGGCGTGATCGGCATGGGCCGCATCGGCCAGGCGCTCGCGCGCCGCGCGCGCGGTTTCAACATGCGCGTGGTCTATCACAATCGCTCGCGCGTCGCGCCTGAGATCGAGCGCGAACTGAACGCCGAGTATCTTTCGAAGCAGGACCTCCTCAAGCAGGCCGACCACGTCGTGCTCGTGCTGCCCTACACGGCGGAGAACCATCACACGATCGGTGCGGCCGAACTCACGCTGATGAAGCCCACCGCCACGCTCACCAACATCGCGCGCGGCGGCATCGTCGACGACGCGGCGTTGGCGCAGGCGCTGCGCACGCGCCAGATTGCGGCGGCGGGCCTCGACGTGTTCGAGGGCGAGCCGCGCGTGCACCCCGCGTTGCTCGAAGTGGAGAACGTCGTGCTCACGCCGCATATCGCGAGCGCGACCGAAGCCACGCGCCGCGCGATGGCGAACCTCGCCGCCGACAACCTGATCGCCGCGCTCGGCGAAGGCCCGTGCGCGGGGCTGCCGGCCAATCCGATCAATCCCGCCGTGCTGGGGAACGCGCGTACATGAGTCCGCTTGCCGTCATGTCGCTGGCGCTCGTCGCGCTGGCGGCCGCGTTCGTCGTCACGCTCGTGGCCTTGCTGCGCGCCCGTCAGGGCCATGACGACGGCGAGGCCACGCTCGACGCGCTCGATCAACTGAGCGACCGCCTCGCAGCCTCGACCGACATGCAGGCGCGCGCGGCCGAGCGCATCGAGCGCGAGTTGCGCAACGAAATCGCGCGCACCGCGCAGTCCTCGCGCAGCGAGTTCGGCGGCGGCTTCGCGCAGGTGCAGCAGGCGCTCGCGGCGCAGCTCGGCAGCATGGCGACGGTGCAGAACAGCCAGATCGACGGCTTCGCGCAGCAACTCGCCAAGCTCACGGCCGCCAATACGCAGCAGCTCGATGCCGTGCGCCAGAGCCTGCATCAGCAAGCCCAGCAGGCGCGTGAGGAGCAGGGCGCCGCGCTGCGCCACTTCGGCACGGTGCTCTCGCAGCAGCTCGCGCAGCTCACCGAGGCGAACGACCGGCGCTTCGCCGAAGTGCGCGCGACGCTCGAACAGCGTCTGAAGGACATCGAAGCGAACAACGCGGCGAAGCTCGAAGAAATGCGCCGCACCGTGGACGAGAAGCTGCACGCGACGCTTGAGCAGCGCCTTGGCGAGTCGTTCAAGCTGGTTTCCGATCGACTGGAGCAGGTCCATCGCGGGCTTGGCGAGATGCAGACGCTGGCGGCGGGCGTCGGCGACCTGAAGAAGGTGCTGACCAATGTGAAGACGCGCGGCACCTGGGGCGAGGTGCAGCTTGAAGCGCTGCTCGAACAGATGCTCACGCCCGAGCAGTACGCGAAGAACGTCGCGACCGTGCCCAAAAGCAGCGAACGCGTGGAGTTCGCGATTCGCCTGCCGGGACGTGGTGCGGGTGGTGCGGATCAGTCGGAGCCCGTGTGGCTGCCGATCGACGCCAAGTTTCCGCGCGAGGACTATGAACGCCTGATCGACGCGCAGGAGCGCGCCGATGTCGCCGCGATCGAGGAAGCCGGGCGGGCGCTCGAACTGCGCATCCGCGCGGAGGCGCGCACCATCGCCGAGAAGTACGTCGCGCCGCCGCACACGACCGACTTCGCGCTGCTGTTCCTGCCGACCGAAGGGCTCTACGCGGAAATCCTGCGCCGTCCCGGCCTGACCGACGTGCTCCAGCGCGACTACCGCGTGAGCGTCGCGGGGCCGACCACGCTCACGGCGCTGCTCAACAGCCTGCAAATGGGCTTCCGCACGCTGGCGATCGAGCGGCGTTCGAGCGAGGTGTGGCAGGTGCTGGGCGCGGTGAAGACGGAGTTCGGCAAGTTCGGCGACGTGCTCGCGCGCACGAAGTCGCAGCTCGAAACGGTCACGCGTTCGATCGAGGCGGCGGAGGTACGTACCCGCGCGATGAACCGCAAGCTGCGCGACGTGGAGGCGTTGCCGGGCGAGACGGCGGCGAACCTGCTCGGCGATGCCTTGGGCAACGGCGAGCAGGCGGGCGATGGGGGATTCGGCGACGAGTGAGTAGCGCGTCTGCAAAAGCCGCGCGCCAAAGGACAACGGGCCGCCTGAATCCAGGCGGCCCGTTTGCATTCGAGTGTGCTCGGCGCGTGTGCGTTGCGCTTACCCGATCGCCGGTTCGGCGGGAGCGGCGAGCTTGTCGAGTGCGTCGCCGGTCATGCGTACGACGCGCCAGTCGGGCAGCACCGTCGCGCCGAGCTTCTCATAGAAGCCGATGGCCGGCGTGTTCCAGTCGAGCACGGTCCATTCGAAACGGGCGCAGCCGCGTTCGACGGCAATGGCCGCGAGCGCGCGCAGCATGGCCGTGCCGAGGCCGGTGCCGCGTTGCGAAGGCTGCACGTAGAGGTCTTCGAGATACAGACCGCGGCGGCTCAGGAAAGTCGAGTAGTTGTGGAAGAACAGCGCATAGCCGACGATGCGCCCGGCGTCCTCGGCAACCAGCGCCTCGGCGGCGGGGCGCGCGCCGAAGAGGGCGTCGGCGAGACCTTCGGCCGTGCCCGTGAACAGATGCGTGAGCTTCTCGAACTCGGCGAGCTCGTACATCAGCGCGTGCATCGCGCCGACGTCGGCGGGCGTGGCGGCGCGGATCGTCGCGGACGTCACGCTTCCTCCGGCACGTCCGAGAGATGGATCTCGATGCCGCCGAAGCGCGAAGCGACCCAGTTGTACGCATGGCAGGCGATCCACAGCAGGATGAAGCCGACGATCGCGTTGAGCAGCAGCGCGCTGAAGATGGTGGAGAGTTCGACCGACCCATAGCGCACGAACGCCACGAGCACGCCGAGCAGCACGATCGGCACGCTGAAGGTCAGATACACAAGGATGAGCGCTTTGGCGGTCTGCCCCGCGGCGATGAACGAAATCTGTTTTTTCATAGGTGTCGGTCCGTATGTCGAGGTGGACGTGTGGGTACGTTTGATGGCCAGGCGCATTAGACGAGCCCATCGAACAGCATGATGTCGACGGCGTCGCCGGCATCGAGGTCTCCTGCCTCGTGCGCGAGCACGATGAAGCAGTTCGCCTCGCTCATCGTGCTGAGCGCGCCCGAGCTTTGCGAGCCGGTCGGCGCGACGCGCCACTGGCCTTTGGCGTCGCGGTGCGCGAGGCCGCGCTGGAACTCGGTGCGGCCTGCGCGCTTCTTGATCGGCTGCTCGCTCACCGCCGGTACGAGCGGCACGGGCTGCGCCTTCGCGCCCGCCATCGCCAGCAGCGCGGGGCGCACGATCTGGTAGAACGAGACCATCGTCGCGACCGGGTTGCCCGGCAAGCCGAACAGGAGTGCCGCGCGGCCCGCGCCGGGGTGTCCGCCCGACCAGATGCGGCCGAACGCGAGCGGCCGGCCGGGGCGCATGGCGAGACCCCAGAAGGAGACGTCGCCGAGCGTTTGCAACTGGGTGCGCGTGAAATCGGCTTCGCCGACCGAGACGCCGCCGGAGGTTAGCACGACATCGGCCGTTTCGGCAGCCTGCTTGAGTGTGGCGGCGAGCGCGGCGGGGTCGTCGCGCACCACGCCGAGATCGATCGCCTCGACGTTCAGGCGTTGCAGCATGGCGCCGAGCGCGTAGCGGTTGCTGTCGTAGATGCAGCCCGGTTCGAGCGGCTCGCCGGGCGAGCGCAGTTCGTCGCCGGTGGAGAAGTACGCCACGCGCAGCCGTTGTTTGACGTTCGCCTCGACGAGACCGAGCGAGGCCAGGAGGCCGATGTCGCTGGCGCGCAGTTCGCGGCCGGATGCGAGCGCCACGCCGCCGCGCGCCAGGTCTTCGCCCTTGCGTCGGGCGTTCGCGCCGCGCTTTACCGCGCTCGCATCGAACGTGACGGCTTCGCCGCGCACCTGAACGCGCTCTTGCGGCACGACGGTGTCGCAGCCCGCGGGCATTGGCGCGCCGGTCATGATGCGCACGCACGCACCCGCCGCGACGGCGCCCTGATAGGGGTGGCCGGCGAACGCCTTGCCGCAGACCGGGAGCGTCAGCTCGCCCGATGCGCCGGCCGCGGCCAGCGCCGCGCCGTCGAAGGCGTAGCCGTCCATCGCGGAGTTGTCGTGCGCGGGAACGTCGATGGGCGAAATCACGTCGTCGGCCAGCACGCGCGCGAGCGCTTCGCGCAGCGGTACGCGCTCGCTCGCGGTGAGCGGCGTCACCCACTGCAACACGATGGCCTGCGCGGCGCTCACGGGCAAAGCTTGCGGATCGTACTGGCTGATGCACCCGGCGTTGCCGGGGAGATGGTTAAGCGTGGTCATCGAGTGAGGAAGCGTCGCATCCGCACCAGGTGTGCGGCGATCGTCCAGGCGGGCGTGCCGGCCGTGTGCCGGGGACGGCGGCTGGCCGGGCGCCGCCCGATTGCAATTCAGGCGCGTTCGAGTTCGGCCAGTTCCTGTAAGGAATTGATATTGTAAAACGCACGTTCATCGGCAAAGGCGACTTCGGCGGCCTTGTGGCGCGCGTACCACGCACGCACTTTGCGCTCGCCCGCCGCGAGGAAGGCGGCGAGGTCGTCGGCGAGCGAGGTGCGCACGAGCGCGAAAACGGGATGCAGCGAGACGACGCCTGCGGCGTTCGTCGTGGTCGCGGTCACGATGTCGGCGCCGGCCGCGCCGTGGGCGAGCGCCGCGTGGCCCAGTCGCGCGGCCAGGTCGGCGGGCAGCCAGGGCGAGTCGCAGGGTGCCGTGAGGAGCCACTCGGTGTGCGCGGCGCGCAGGCCCGCGAGCAGTCCCGCGAGGGGGCCGGGGAAGTCGGGCAGCGTGTCGGCGAGCACGCTCGCGCGCCACGGCGCGCCGAGCGCTGCATAGGCGTCCTGGTTGCGGTTCGCGCTGATGGCGAGCGCACCCGCTTGCGGCGCGAGGCGGGCGAGCACATGGGCCGCGAGCGGCTTGCCGTGCAATATCTGGAGGCCCTTGTCCACGCCGCCCATGCGCTGGCCGCGGCCGCCCGCGAGCACGAGGCCGGTGATCGATTCGGCGGGAATGGTGCGCTCGCTCATCGGCAGGATGGGCTCGGGGGGCGTGTCAGCCACCGATGTAGGACATTTCGATGCGGCGCTCGTCCGCGGAGGCGGGCGCCTGCGCGCTGCCGCGCAGTTGCGAGTAGCGGTCGGCGCGGCCTTCCCAGACTTGCGCGATCGCGCCGGTGAGTTCCGCGTCGGTGGCGCCGTTGCGCACCAACGCGCGCAGGTCGTAGCCCATCGAGGCGAAAAGGCACAGGTACAGCTTGCCCTCGGTCGACAGGCGCGCGCGGGTGCAGTCGCCGCAGAATGCGCGCGTCACGCTCGATATCGCGCCGATCTCGCCTGCGCCGTCGGCGTAGCCCCAACGCTGCGCCGTTTCGGCGGCGCTATGCGCTTCCAGCGGCACGAGCGGCCAGTGCTCGGCAATGCGGGCGACGACCTCGGCCGACGGCAGCACCTCGGTCATGTTCCAGCCGTTCGAAGTGCCCACGTCCATGTATTCGATGAAGCGCAGCGCCACGCCCGAGCCGCGGAAATGGCGGGCGAGCGGCACGATCTCGCCGTCGTTCGTGCCGCGCTTGACGACCATGTTGACCTTGAGCGGCGCGAGACCCACGGCTTGCGCCGCGGCAATGCCGTCGAGCACGTCGGCCACCGCGAAGTCGGCGTCGTTCATGCGGCGAAAGAGGGCGTCGTCGAGCGCGTCGAGGCTCACCGTCACGCGCGTGAGGCCCGCGTCGCGCAGGGCGCGCGCCTTGCGGGCGAGAAGCGAGCCGTTGGTGGTGAGCGTGAGGTCGAGCGGTTCGCCCGAGGGCGTGCGCAGTGCGGCGAGGCGCTCGATCAGGAATTCGATGTTCTTGCGCAGCAGCGGCTCGCCGCCCGTGAGGCGGATCTTGGTGACGCCGAGTGCTACGAAAAGCCGCGCCAGGCGCTCGATTTCTTCGAGTGAAAGCAGCGCGGAATGCGGCAGAAACGGGTAGTCCTTGTCGAACACCGAGCGCGGCATGCAGTAGACGCAGCGGAAATTACAGCGGTCGGTGACCGAAATGCGCAGGTCGCGCAGCGGCCGTGCGAGCGCGTCGAACACCGCGCCCGAGGGCGTGCGCGCGGGCCCCGCAGCCGGTTTGGGCGGCAGCGTGCGGATATCGGCAACAGGGATGATGCGTCGGGACATGGTGTCTTCGTTCTCGCGTTGCTTCGATTCTAGCCGAACCGGGCATTGGCGACTGCCGAGGGAGAACGCTGATATATCAAAAAAGCCGCCAAAAAAAAGCCCGCCGGAACGGGCGGGCTTTTGGGGGATGGCGCCGGGCCTGGAAGCCCGGCGCGGTGTCGGTGACACCCGTAGCGCTTACGGCTGGCGGGAGGTCTCGACCTGTTGCATCGGCGTTGCGTCGACCGGGGCCAGCGCCTTGCGCTCGCGCGGCGCGCGCGCGGGCTTCACGATCTGCGCGGCGACTTGCTGGGCGGCTTCCAGCTTGCCGGCGTCGGTGTTGACCCACACGAGGCCTGCCGATTCCAGCATCGGACGCAGCGTGTCGGCCGAGCCGCCGGTGGCGGCCGCAGCCGCCGGGGCCGGGCGCTGCGCGGCCGGCTCGGTGGTTGCGACGACCGCCGGGGCAGTCTCGACGGCGACTGGCGCCGCCTCCGGTTGAGCCACGGGCGCTTCAGCCTGCGGCGCTTCGACGCGGTCTTCACGCACGGCCGGCTGCGATTCGACCTGAACCGGCTGGACCGGCTCGGTCGGCTCGACCGGCGTTTCCGTCGCCACGGGGGCTACGGGAGCGACCGACGCGACGACGGCTTCGACAGCGGGTTCGGCCGCAGCGACCGGGGGCGCCGGCTCTTCTGCCTTCTGCTCCACCACGGGCGCGGTTTCGACCGGCGCGGGCGTCGGCTCGACCGGGGCTGCCGGCGCTGCGGCGTGCACAGCTTCGGGGGCGACGGTTTCGACCGGCGTGGTCGTCACGGCGACGACCGGCGTCTGGCCCGCTTCGGCAACCACTGCGGCGGCCGGCAATGCGGTCACGACAGTCGTTTCGATCACGGATTCGACGCGCGCTTCCACAGCCGGTGCTTCGTGCACCTGGGCCGCAATGGCGGGCTGCTCGATGGCCGGTTGCTGCGGCGCGGCTTCATTCTCGCCACCTTCCGGGGCTTCCTGGCCTTCAGCGTCCGACGTGAAGCCAGCGGCTTCCGTCTCGCGCTCGCGACGACCGCCGCGACGGCCGCGACGGCGGCGGCGGCGCTCTTCACCTTCACGCGGCAGGCCGTCTTCGTCGAGGCCCTGGCCTGCGCCTTCGCTCAGTTCGGTTTGCGGCGCTTCGACGCCTTCGGCGGCTGCCGTCGATGCGGCGTCCAGACGTTCTTCCTGGGCCTCCGAGGCTTCCGCCGGCTGGCGACGGCGCGGCTCACCGCGCTCGGCACGTTCGCCACGCTCACGGCGCTCGCCGCGTTCCTGGCGTTCGCTGCGGGCGGCGCCGGCTTCCGGCGTCACTTCGCTGCGCTCCTGGCCACGTTCGACGCGTTCGATGCGCTGTTCGCGATCGGCGCGTGCTTCACGGCTTTCACGCGGTTCACGTTGCTCGCGCGGTTCACGCGGCTCGCGTTGCTCGCGCGGTTCACGCGGCTCGCGTTGCTCGCGCGGGGCACGGCCTTCGCGTGCTTCACGTTGCTCACGCGGTTCGCGCGGTTCACGTTGCTCGCGCGGTTCGCGATCCTCGCGGCGGCCAGACGGCTGGCCGGTGCGTGCGCCGCCCGTGGCTTCGCCACGGCCAGCCGCGTCGCGCCCGCCGGTACGGCGGTTACGGTTGCGGTCGCCGCCGGTCTTGTCGCCGCGCTCGGTGCGGGCTTCGCGGGTCGGGCGAGCGGTCTTTTCGGGTTGTGCGACCGGCGCCGGCGCGGGTGCCGCTGCCGGTGCGCCGCCAAAGAGGCGCTTGACCCAGCCGAAGAAGCCGCCGCCTGCGGGCGTGACGGCCACGGGCGCCGCGACGGGCGCGGTCTCGGCCGGCTTGACCGGTGCGCTCGGCGCCGGACGTTCCGGCGTGATGCCCTTGACCGCCGCTTCCTGCTTCGGCTTGGCTTCGGCGCTGCGCTTGCTGTAGCCGGTTTCCGACTCCAGTTCGCGAGCCGCTTCCTCGGCCATCTTCCACGAGGCGCGCGGGTCGTCGAGACGCGCGTCGTCGTGACGCAGACGCTCGAGCTTGTAGTGCGGCGTTTCGAGATGCTTGTTCGGAATCAGCACGACGCCGACCTTGAAGCGCGACTCGATCTTGTTGATTTCCGAACGCTTTTCGTTCAGCAGGAAGGCGGTCACTTCGACCGGCACCTGGCAATGGATTGCCGCGGTGTGCTCCTTCATCGCTTCTTCCTGGATGATGCGCAGGACCTGAAGCGCCGACGATTCCGTATCGCGGATATGACCCGTGCCGTTACAGCGCGGGCAGGTGACGTGGCTGCCTTCCGAGAGGGCCGGGCGCAGACGCTGGCGCGACAGCTCCATCAGGCCGAAGCGCGAGATCTTGCCCATCTGCACGCGTGCGCGGTCGTGGCGCAGGGCGTCCTTCAGGCGTTGCTCGACTTCGCGCTGGCTCTTGGCCGACTCCATGTCGATGAAGTCGATCACGATCAGGCCGCCCAGATCGCGCAGACGCAACTGGCGCGCCACTTCGTCGGCGGCTTCCAGGTTGGTGCGCGCGGCGGTTTCCTCGATGTCGGCGCCCTTGGTGGCGCGCGCCGAGTTCACGTCGATGGCGACCAGTGCTTCGGTGTGGTCGATCACGATCGCGCCGCCCGAGGGCAGCGGGACGGTGCGCGAGTACGCCGTTTCGATCTGGTGCTCGATCTGGAAACGCGAGAACAGCGGCACGTCGTCGTGATACCGCTTCACCTTATTGACATTGTCCGGCATCACGATATCCATGAAGGCGCGTGCCTGGTCATAGATCTCGGTGGTGTCGATGAGGATTTCGCCGATGTCGGGCTGGAAGTAGTCGCGGATCGCGCGAATGACGAGGCTCGACTCCAGGTAGATCAGCATGGGCTGACCGGACGTGCCGGCCTGCGATGCCGCTTCGATGGCGCGCCACAGTTGCAGCAGGTAGTTCAGGTCCCACTGGAGCTCTTCGGCGGAGCGGCCGATGCCGGCCGTGCGCGCGATGATGCTCATGCCGTCCGGCAGTTGCAGCTGCGCCATGGTTTCGCGCAGTTCCTGACGGTCGTCACCCTCGATGCGGCGCGACACGCCGCCGCCGCGCGGGTTGTTCGGCATGAGGACGAGGTAGCGGCCGGCGAGCGAGATGAACGTGGTGAGGGCTGCGCCCTTGTTGCCACGCTCTTCCTTCTCGACCTGGACGATCAGTTCCTGACCTTCCTTGAGGGCGTCCTGAATGCGCGCGCCGCGCATGTCGATGCCTTCGCGGAAGTACTGGCGGGCGACTTCCTTGAACGGCAGGAAGCCGTGGCGATCTTCGCCGTAGTTGACGAAACACGCTTCGAGCGAAGGCTCGATGCGCGTGACGATGCCCTTGTAGATATTGCCTTTGCGCTGTTCGCGCCCGGCGGTTTCGATGTCGATGTCAATCAGCTTCTGTCCATCGACGATAGCGACACGCAGTTCTTCCTGCTGTGTCGCGTTGAACAGCATTCGTTTCATAGAACGACTCCAGTGCGTTCGCGCGCAAGCCGCACGGTGCGCGGCGGCGACGCCAGGCAGCACGGTGCGGGCAGCGGCGAGCCGCGCCTTATTGTGTTGTCACAAGCACGCTGGAGCGGGAACGATGGCGGGGAGAATTGCCTTTTCTGGGCGCCGGTCCGGCGTTGCGTTGCCGAGGACGGGGCCGCGTGGGCACATGCGAAATACGTCTTCAAGAAGCGAAGAGACATGCCGCGGGTTCGCGACGGCACGGTTTTCCTGCGCTTCCGATCCACCTGCCGGCTGTGCCATGGCAACGGCCATGACAGACGCCTGCCGCAGCGGCGAACCGCGCGCGCGTACGGCTGGATCAGGTTCGCGGCCACAGATTCAATCCGGGCCGCGCACGGGAAGCTTGTCAGGAACGCCCGTCTTCCCCCTCGGGATGTCTCGCCACTTTTTGACGTCGCCATGTCCTGCACGTTGCCAGGACGCTTCGGGCGCTCGCCGTATTTTCGCCACCAGCGCCTCCAGCGACGGTCACTTCGACCGCGCGGCGGGACACGCCGGATAAATTCTTTATACCAATGTTCCGTTACCGTCGGAGCCGTCCCTGACCGAACGTGCCTGTGGGCGCCGTCCCTGCCGGTGCGGGATTCCATGCGTGCAACTCGTTGCTTCTCATCAAGCGGGGTGAGCAACCAGCCCCGGGCGCAAGTAAAATAACCGTTTATCGCTTGCAGCCTGCGCTCGCCGCGTGGTCCGAGTCCAGGATAACCCTCTTGGGGTTCGCAGGACATTTGGCCGTTTGGCCTACCATTGCGTCGGCGCTGGGCAAATTATATTCAGAATGAAAGGGTTAGGCAAAACATCCCAGAATCAGGTCGCGAGCGACCAGGTTTCGTTCGTCGAAATCGACGAGGGCGCGGCCGGTCAGCGCATCGACAATTTCCTCCTGCGCGTCTGCAAAGGCGTGCCGAAGAGCCACATCTATCGCATTTTGCGCAGCGGGGAAGTGCGCGTGAATAAGGGCCGGGTCGACGCGCAGTACCGGCTCGCCGAAGGCGACGTCGTGCGCGTGCCGCCCATCCGCACGTCGCAGTCGAGCGCGCCCGCCGGTGCCGCGCCCGTGCCGGCCGCCCAGTTTCCGGTGCTCTATGAGGACGACGCGCTGCTCGTCATCGACAAACCCGCCGGCGTGGCCGTACACGGCGGCAGCGGCGTGGCGTTCGGCGTGATCGAGCAGTTGCGCGAGGCGCGCCCGCAGGGCAAGTTTCTCGAACTGGTCCACCGGCTCGACCGCGAGACCTCGGGCGTGCTCATGCTCGCCAAGAAGCGCGCCGCGCTCGTGGGCCTGCACGCGCAGATGCGCGACAACCAGACCGACAAGCGCTATTTCGCCTGCGTCCACGGCGAATGGGCGAGCGACTGGGGCCGCCGGCGCGCCGTGAAGGAGCCGCTGCACAAGTATCTGACCCCGGAAGGCGAGCGCCGCGTGCGCGTGCAGCCCGACGGCATGCCCTCGCATACGGTGTTCAATCTCATCGAGCGCTGGCCCGGTTATGCGCTGCTCGAAGCCGAGCTCAAGACGGGGCGCACGCACCAGATCCGCGTGCACCTTGCGCACCTCGGGCTGCCCATCGTCGGCGACGCCAAGTACGGCGACTTCGCCCTCAACAAGGCGCTCGCGCGCACCGGCGCGCGGCCGGGCATCAAGCGCATGTTCCTGCATGCGCATCGCCTGAAGCTCGCGCACCCCATTACGGGCGAGCCGTTGCAGTTCGAGGCGCCGCTGCCGGCGGATTGCCGCGGCTTCGTCGAGGGGTTGCGCGCGCAGCGCGACAGCGCGAACGCCTCGCCCGCGCCTGACGCGGCCCGACCGGAATGACAAAAAATATGACAGTGTTTGGAGAAGCCCTGTATGGCCCGACAGCAATTTGATCTGATTGTGTTCGACTGGGACGGCACCTTGATGGACTCGACCGCCCATATCACGCGCAGCATCCAGGCGGCGTGCCGGGACCTCGGCCTGCCGGTGCCCGGCGACGAGGCGGCGAGCTACGTGATCGGCCTCGGCCTGCGCGAGGCGTTGCAGATCGCCGCGCCCACGCTCGATCCGGCGGACTATCCGCGGCTCGTCGAGCGCTACCGCATTCACTATCTGCTCAAGGATCAGCAAACCGAGCTGTTCACGGGCGTGCGCGAAATGCTCACGGAGTTGCGCGACACCGGCTACCTGCTCGCCGTGGCGACCGGCAAGAGCCGCGTCGGGCTCAACCGGGCCCTGGCCGACTCGCACCTCACGAGCCTTTTCGACGGCACGCGCTGTGCCGACGAAACCTTCTCCAAGCCGCATCCGGCCATGCTCCACGAGCTGACGCGCGAACTGGGGCAGGATCTGAACCGCACGGTGATGGTCGGCGACACGACGCACGACCTGCAAATGGCGATCAACGCGGGCGCGGCGGGTGTGGGCGTGGCTTATGGCGCGCACGCTTCGGGGGCGCTCGAAAAGCTCGAGCCGCGTTTCGTTGCGCAGGACGTCGCGGCGCTCGCGCTGTGGCTGCGGGAGCACGCGTGAGCACCGCGCCGGTGGCGTCGGTGCACGATCCGGTGCGCGTGTGCGCGGCCGAAGAACTTGTCGAGGGCGGCGAAGGGCGGCGCATGAGCGCAAGCTACGCGGGCGGCGACGCCGTGGTGTTCTTCGTGCGCTACGGCGGCGAGGTCTACGGCTACCTGAACCGCTGCGCGCACGTGCCGATGGAGCTCGACTGGGTCGAGGGCCAGTTCTTCGAGTCGTCCGGGCTTTATCTGATGTGCGCGACGCACGGCGCGATCTACCAGCCCGAGACGGGCAAATGCGTGGGCGGGCCGTGCCGCGGCGGACGATTGCGCCCCGTGCGCGTCGAGGAACGCGACACACCCGAGGGCCGTACGGTATTCTGGCTCCCGGACGACGATTTGCGTCCGACCCTATCGTGACCTTTTACCGCTCGCATGTCCGACAATCCGACCCCTGATTCGAACGAAGCGCCGCGCGCGGCTTCGTCAGACCGCGGCGCGCCGGCGCCCGGTTGGGAGCGCGAGGCGCTCGAACGCATCGCGCTTGCCGCCATCACCGAACAGCGCGCGGCGCGGCGCTGGCGGATCTTCTTTCGCTTTGCTTTTCTCGCGGTCCTGGTCGTGCTCGCCTGGGCGGTGCTCGACATTTCGGGTGCGCGCGTGGAGAGCGAAGGGCGCCACACGGCGCTCGTCTCGCTCGACGGCGAAATCGGCTCCGACACCTCGGCGAACGCCGACGACATCATCAGCGCGCTCGACAGCGCGTTCGACGACGACGGCACCGTGGGCGTGATCCTGCACATCGACAGCCCTGGCGGCAGCCCGGTGCAGGCGGGCATCATCAACGACGAGATCCGGCGTTTGCGCACGAAGTACCCGGCCATCCCGCTCTACGTGGTGGTGGGCGACATGTGCGCCTCGGGCGGCTATTACGTCGCCGCCGCGGCCGACAAGATCTACGTCAACAAGGCGAGCATCGTGGGCTCGATCGGCGTGCTGATGGACGGCTTTGGCTTCACGGGCCTGATGGACAAGCTCGGCATCCAGCGGCGCCTGCGCACCTCGGGGGAAAACAAGGGTTTCTTCGATCCGTTCTCGCCCGACACGCCGAAGATGGACGCGCACGCGCAGGAAATGCTCGACCAGATCCATCAGCAGTTCATCGACACGGTGAAGGCGGGGCGCGGCAAGCGCCTGAAGGACTCGCCGGACATCTTCTCGGGCCTGTTCTGGACCGGCCAGAAGAGCGTGGAGCTCGGTCTGGCTGACGGCTACGGCGACACCGATTACGTGGCGCGCGAAATCATCAAGGCGCCCGATGTCGTCGATTACACGGTCAAGCAGAGCCTGACCGACCGCGTGGCGAAGCGCGTTGGCGCGAGCATTGGCTCGGCCGCCGTGCATTCGCTGCTGCTCGGCGGCAAGCCGGCGCTGCACTGAGCGCCCGCGCGGCTCCGGTTCGGCTTCAAGGAAAATCGGCCGCTGCGTGAGTGAGTCACGCAGCGGCCGATTGGTTTTCGCGCTGAGGCGCGCTTAGCCGAGCGCGCAGTTAAACGCTCAATTCGCGAGCAGCAGGAAGATCGCCGGCCGCTTGTGCAACTCCGGCGCGGGCTTTTTCTTCCAGTCGGACACGGCGCGGCTGAGGATCGTCTCGGTGGGCAGCGTGAGGTCGGCTGCGACGCATACGAGCGTGGAGGGCGCGCAGTTCGCGAGCAAGGCGTCGAGCAGCGTGCGGTTGCGGTAGGGCGTCTCGATGAAAATTTGCGTTTGTTTGCCTTTTCGCGAGATCTGCTCCAGTTCGCGCAGCTTCTTCACGCGCTCGTTCGCGTCAACGGGCAGGTAGCCGTGAAATGCGAAGCTCTGGCCGTTCAGGCCCGACGCCATCAACGCGAGCAGGATCGAACTCGGGCCCACGAGCGGCACGACCTTGATGCCGCGTTCGTGCGCACGCCGCACGAGCAGCGCGCCCGGATCGGCGACGGCGGGCACGCCCGCCTCGGAAACCAGCCCGGTGTCGACGCCGGCGAGCAGCGGCGCGAGCAGCTTGTCAATTGCGCCGGCCGGCGTATTGACATTGAGCTCGTGGATCTCGATTTCCTGGATCGGCAGCGTCGTGCCCACGCGCTTGAGGAACGCGCGCGTGGTCTTGGCGTTTTCGCCGATATAGCTCGCGAGCGTGCCCGCGCGCTCGCGCACCGGGGCGGGCAGCACGGCGTTGAGCGCGTCGTCGTCGCCTTCGCCGAGCGTGTTCGGGATCAGATAGAGCGTGCCCTTGGTTGTGGTCGTCATGCCTGTGTCTCCAGCAGCGGATAGCCCGCGGCGAGCAGCATGCGCGTGAGCGCGATGAGCGGCAGGCCGATCAGGGCGGTGGGGTCGTCCGATTCGATGGCTTCGAGCAGCGCGATGCCGAGCCCTTCCGCTTTCGCGCTGCCCGCGCAGTCGTAGGGCGTCTCGGCGCGCAGATAGGCGTCGAGCGCGGCGTCGGGCAGGTCGCGAAAGCGTACCTTCGTGACGATATCGACGGTATCCGTTTGGCCAGTAGCGGTGTCGAGCAGGCTCAGGGCACTATGGAACAACACTTCGCGGCCGCGCATGGACTGCAACTGCGCGAGGGCGCGCTCGTGCGTGCCGGGCTTGCCGATCTGGCGGCCGTCGAACGTGGCGACCTGGTCGGACCCGATCACGAGCGTGCGTCCGGCGCCGGTGGGCAGCGTTGCGGCCACGGCGCGCGCCTTGGCCTCGGCGAGGCGCAGCGCCGTGGCTTCGGGCGTTTCGCCGGGCTGCGGCGTTTCGTCCACGGCGGGCACGGCCGTGGTGAACGCAATGCGCAGGCGCTCGAGCAGTTCACGCCGGTAGCGCGAACTGGAGGCGAGGATGAGAGCGGGGTGGCCCGTGCGCGGGGTTTGCGAAGGAGAATCCAGCATGATCGGTCGGAGTAGACGGAATAGGTAAGCGCGGAACAGAAAAGCAGCTGAAACGGTGCCTGTAGCGTCAGTTCGGGTAGCGAAAAACGGGGGCGGAGTTGCCGCCGCACCTCGTAAAATCGCCCGAAATCCTCGCTCACACAGGCACTTGCGTACGCGAGCTTAAGTGTTTGACTCACAAAGATAAAGGCGATATGATTTTGGGCTTTTCATTGGTACGCTCTCGTCGCACGTCTTGCGCAGGCGCCTGAATTTTGCGGCGCGGCGGGCAGAAGACGAGCAGACTAGCCTGAGACTCGATCGCCGTGGCGTTGCCGGCGCAGCGGGGCGGCGTGCCAGGCAAGCCGGGTGACTGGCGGTTCAAGCTGCCGGGTTAAGCTGTCAGATTAAGCGAACGCCGGCCGCACACCCTGAAGCAGGAGAGTGCACATGACCGAACATCCTGGTAAGCCTGCTGGCGCCGAACTGAATCCGCGCGACTTCGATCTCTTCGAATTCGCGCGCAGCGAGCGCGAAGCAGCGGGCGTCGTGCGCGTCTCGCAAATGCCGCGCATGTTAAACGAAGTCCCGGCCGAGGCGCCAGATCGCGACACCGCGTTCACGTGGCAGGCGGCGGGCTTTACCCAGCAGGAATTGCAGGAAAACGGGACCGAAGGGCCGCAGCCATACCTGCGCCTGGCTGTCCACGGTGGCGCGTGGCTCACGTGCCAGCGGTGCCTTGCTCCCTATGAGCAGGCATTCAATGCGGATGCGACCTTCCGTATCGTCCAGACGGAAGAAGAGGCGGACGAGTTTCCGCTCGACGACGATGAAGTCGAAGTGATCGTGGGCTCGCGCCATTTCGATCTCGTCGACTTGATCGAAGAGGAGCTGTTGCTCGCGCTGCCGCTGGTGCCGAAGCACGAAGTCTGTCCGGAAGTGCACGAAAGTCTCGCCTCGGGTGCCGATGGCGCGGACGGCGTGGACTCCGTGGACGACGTGCCGGAGCAGGAAATCGAGCCGGAAGAGCGCGTCAACCCGTTTGCGGCGCTCGAATCGCTCAAGAAGGACGGTCCTGGCAGCAAGCATTAAAGCTGCTGGCAGGGCAGGCAGTACCAGACGCGTGGGCCTGAGCCCGGAGTCCGGCCACCTCCCAAGGGTGGCGGCGGCCGGATCGGGCTGTGTTAGAATTCGGAAAATTTTCAGGAGTTATCATGGCAGTTCAACAAAACAAGAAGTCGCCGTCGAAGCGCGGCATGCACCGCTCGCACGATTTCCTCACGGGCGCGCCGCTGGCCGTCGAGCCGAGCACGGGTGAAGTGCATCTGCGTCACCACATCAGCCCGAACGGCTATTACCGCGGCAAGAAAGTCGTCAAGACCAAGAACGACTAATCGTTCCAGCGTGCGGCGCGGTGGTGTTCCACGGTGCGCCGCACATGGCGATTCCGTTCGCTTGACCATATTTCGGCTCGGCAAAAAAGGCGGCATTCAACTGCCGCTTTTTTATGCCTGAAATCCGTCGCATTCCATGACTGTTACGCTCACGATAGATTGCATGGGAGGCGACCACGGCCCGTCGGTGACGGTGCCTGCCGCAGTCCATTTCGTCCGCTCGCATCCCGACGCGCATCTCATGCTCGTGGGTGTCGAGTCGGCGGTTCGCGCCCAGCTGAAAAAGCTGAAGGCGTCGGACCATCCTGCGCTTTCCGTCGTACCCGCCACCGAGGTCGTCGCTATGGACGATCCGGTCGAGGTCGCCCTGCGCAAGAAGAAAGATTCGTCGATGCGCGTCGCGCTCAATCGCGTGAAGGAAGGCGAGGCCCAGGCCTGCGTCTCCGCCGGCAACACGGGCGCGCTCATGGCCGTCTCGCGCTATGTGCTCAAGACGCTGCCCGGCATCGAGCGCCCGGCCATCGCCTTCGCGATGCCGAACCCGCGCGGCTACACGACGATGCTCGACCTCGGCGCGAACGTCGACTGCGAACCGCAGCATCTGTTGCAGTTCGCGGAAATGGGCCATGCGCTCGTCGCCGCGCTCGAAGGCAAGGACCGCCCAACCATCGGGCTCCTGAACATCGGCGAAGAAGTCATCAAGGGCAACGAGACCATCAAGCGCGCGGGCGAGCTCCTGCGTGCGAGCACGCTGAATTTCCGCGGCAATGTCGAAGGCAACGACATTTACAAGGGCACCGTCGACGTCATTGTCTGTGACGGTTTCGTTGGGAATGTCGCGCTCAAGACGTCGGAGGGCCTCGCGCAGATGCTCAACGACATGATCAAGGAAGAGTTCGGCCGCTCGTGGCTCACGAAGCTCATGGCGGTGGCCGCGTTGCCGGTGCTCATGCGCTTCAAGAAACGTGTGGACCATCGCCAGTACAACGGCGCCGCGCTGCTCGGCCTCAAAAGTCTCGTCATCAAGAGCCACGGCTCGGCCGACGCCTACGCGTTTGAGTGTGCGATCAATCGCGGGTATGATGCCGTCAAAAATGGCGTATCGGAGCGCCTTGCTCACGCCATGGAAGAAAACGCCGGTTCGTTCGAACGGGCGGCAGGCGAGCCCGGCAGCGCCCAGAACGTGCAAGCCGCGCAGGCTCCGGCCGCCCCCGGACCGGTGGCAGGCGAGGTGCCGCCCGGCGCCGCATCATCCTCGAAGGCATAATGGCTCAATCGACTCTCTATTCCCGCGTGATCGGCACGGGCAGCTATCTTCCGCCTGATCGCGTCACCAACCAGGAACTGGCCGAACGGCTCGCCGCCAAAGGCGTCGAGACGAGCGACGAATGGATCGTGGCCCGCACGGGCATCCACGCGCGCCATTTCGCCGCGCCCGACGTCACGACGAGCGAACTCGCGCTCGCCGCGTCGCAGCGCGCGATCGCGGCCGCGGACGTCGATCCGCAAGCGATCGACCTCATCATCGTCGCCACCTCCACGCCCGATTTCGTGTTTCCGAGCACGGCCTGCCTGTTGCAGAACAAGCTCGGCATCCGCAATCACGGCGCGGCGTTCGACGTGCAGGCCGTGTGTTCGGGCTTCGCGTACGCCGTTTCGGTGGCCGACAGCCTGATCCGCAGCGGCCAGCACCGCACGGCGCTGGTGGTCGGCGCGGAGACGTTCTCGCGCATCCTCGATTTCAGCGACCGCACCACGTGCGTGCTGTTCGGCGACGGCGCGGGCGCGATCGTGCTCCAGGCGTCCGACGAACCCGGCGTGCTCTCGAGCGCGCTGCACGCGGACGGCAGCTATGCGCATATCCTGTGCACGCCGGGCAACGTGAACGGCGGCGTGATCGCGGGCAACGCGTTCCTGCACATGGACGGCCAGGCCGTGTTCAAGCTGGCTGTGAACGTGCTCGAAAAGGTCGCCATCGAAGCGCTCGAGAAGGCGCAGCTCACCGCCGATCAGGTCGACTGGCTGATTCCGCACCAGGCCAACATCCGCATCATGCAGGGCACCTGCCGCAAGCTCGGCCTGCCCGCCGAGCGCATGGTGGTGACGGTGGGTGAACATGGCAACACCTCGGCGGCGTCGATTCCGCTCGCCTTCGACGTCGCGGTGCGCGACGGCCGCATCAAGCGCGGCCAGAACGTGCTGATCGAAGGTGTGGGCGGCGGCTTCACCTGGGGCGCCTCCGTCATCCGCTTCTGAAATTCCTGAGCGGGCTTTCGCGCTCCCGCTGCAAGGCCGCCGCACGCAACACGCGCGCGGCCGGCAGCGGTTCATTCGAGCGCATCGCCCACCCGTTTTGATCGAATTTGGGGACGTTATGAAATTCGCGTTCGTTTTTCCCGGACAAGGCTCGCAGGCCGTCGGCATGCTCGACGCCTTCGCCGATAACGCTATCGTGCGCGAGACGCTGCAAGAAGCGTCCGACGCGCTGGGCCAGGACCTCGGCAAGCTGATCGCCGCAGGCCCCGCTGAAGAGCTCAATCTCACCACCAACACGCAGCCGGTCATGCTGACCGCCGCCTACGCCGTTTATCGCGCGTGGCAGCAGGCAGGCGGCCCGGCGCCGGCAATCGTCGCGGGCCACAGCCTCGGCGAATACACGGCGCTCGTCGCCGCCGGCGTGCTCGCGTTCCGCGACGCCGTGCCGCTCGTGCGTTTTCGCGCGCAGGCCATGCAAAACGCGGTGCCGGTGGGCGAGGGCGGCATGGCCGCCGTGCTCGGCCTCGACGACGACGCCGTGCGCGAGGTTTGCACGGAAGCTGCCGCCGCGAGCGGCGGCGTGGTCGAAGCCGTGAACTTCAACGCACCGGCGCAAGTCGTGATCGCGGGCCACAAGGGTGCGGTCGAGAAGGCCTGTGAAGTCGCCAAGGCGAAGGGCGCCAAGCGCGCGCTGCCGCTGCCGGTTTCGGCGCCGTTCCATTCGTCGCTGCTCAAGCCCGCCTCGGACCAGTTGCGCGACTACCTCGCGAGCGTCACGCTGAACGCGCCACAAGTTCCCGTGGTGAACAACGTGGACGTGGCGTTCGAAACCGATCCCGCCAAGATTCGCGACGCGCTCGTGCGCCAGGCCGCCGGCCCCGTGCGCTGGGTGGAATGCGTGAAGGCGATCGCCGCGCAAGGCGCGACGCACGTGATCGAATGCGGTCCGGGCAAAGTGCTCGCGGGCCTCACGAAGCGTATCGACGGCAACCTGGTCGGCGCCTCGGTGGCCGATCCGAAGTCGCTCGAGGAAACCCTCGCGCTGCTCAAGGCCTAAGCCAAACCGCTAACGGATTCGAACGATGGAAAAAACTCTCGACAATCAAGCCGCGATCGTGACCGGCGCCACGCGCGGCATCGGCCGGGCGATCGCGCTCGAGCTGGCGCGCCAGGGCGCGACGGTGATCGGCACGGCCACCAGCGAAGCGGGCGCGCAGGCCATCACGGCCGCCTTCGAAGCGGCGGGCGTGAAGGGTCGCGGCGCGGTGCTCAACGTGAACGACGCTGCTGCGGCAGAAGCGCTCATCGACGCCACCGTCAAGGAATTCGGCGCGCTTGCGATCCTCGTCAACAATGCGGGCATCACGCAGGACAACCTGGCGATGCGCATGAAAGACGACGAGTGGGATTCGGTGATCGACACGAACCTGAAGTCGGTGTTCCGCCTCTCGCGCGCCGTGCTGCGCCCGATGATGAAGGCCAAGGGCGGCCGCATCATCAACATCACCTCGGTGGTGGGCTCGTCGGGCAACCCCGGTCAGGTCAACTACGCGGCCGCCAAGGCCGGCGTGGCGGGCATGACGCGCGCGCTCGCACGCGAGATCGGCAGCCGCGGCATCACCGTGAACTGTGTCGCGCCGGGCTTCATCGACACCGACATGACGAAGGATCTGCCGGCCGAGCAGCAGGCCGCGCTCAAGCAACAGATTCCGCTGGGCCGCCTCGGCAGCCCGGAGGACATCGCCCACGCAGTCGTGTTTCTCGCATCGCCGCAGGCGGCCTACATCACGGGCACGACGTTGCACGTGAACGGCGGCATGTATATGTCTTAACCGGATTCAGGTACTATCCGCGCCTTGATGCGCCTGATGCAAAACCTTGCTCAAGCGCCGTCGCGGATAGCCGTTCCGGAACCTCGAGCGCCGCTTTTCAGCCAGGTCAAACCTGATAAAATGCGCGCACTCGCATTCATGAGCTAACTTTTTTCCCTTGGAGGGGTAATGGACAACATCGAACAGCGCGTCAAGAAGATCGTCGCCGAACAACTGGGCGTCGCCGAAGCTGAAATCAAGAACGAAGCTTCGTTCGTGAACGATCTGGGCGCCGACTCGCTCGACACCGTCGAACTGGTTATGGCTCTCGAAGACGAGTTCGGCATGGAAATCCCGGACGAGGAAGCCGAGAAGATCACGACGGTCCAGCAAGCGATCGACTACGCTCGCGCGAACGTCAAGGCCTAAGCGCCAGATTCCTGCCCGGGCCGCGCACGCCGTTTGCGTGCGCTTGGCCCGCGAGGACGCTCGCCCGTGAAACCGCGTACGCCCACCGCACCCGTTGCGGGGCATCTGCCGGTCAACTAGCCACAGGGCTCACAGGAGCATTTCCTGTGGCCTCTGTGGCTTTTGTTTTTGTCATCTATGGAAAAGGGGTTACCGTGAGCCGCCGTCGAGTTGTTGTTACAGGCCTGGGGCTGATTTCGCCTGTTGGCAATAATGTTGCCGACGGCTGGGCCAATCTGGTCGCCGGGAAGTCCGGCATCGCCAATATCACGAAGTTCGACGCAACGAACTTCTCGACCCGCTTTGCCGGCGAGGTGAAGGGCTTCAACGTCGAAGACTACATGCCGGCGAAAGAAGCGCGTCACATGGATACGTTCATCCATTACGGCATCGCTGCGGGCATCCAGGCGATGCAGGACAGCGGCTTCGAAGTCACCGATGAAAACTCGGAGCGCGTGGGCGTCGTGGTGGGCTCGGGCATCGGCGGTCTGCCGATGATCGAAGTCACGCAAACGGAACTGCTCAACCGCGGTCCGCGCCGGATTTCGCCGTTCTTCGTGCCCGCCTCGATCATCAACATGATCTCGGGCCACCTCTCGATCAAGTACGGCCTCAAGGGCCCGAACCTCGCCATGGTGACGGCCTGTACGACCGGCCTGCACTGCATCGGCGAAGCCTCGCGCCTGATCGAGTACGGCGACGCCGACGTGATGATCGCGGGCGGCGCGGAATCGACCGTTTCGCCGCTCGGTATCGGCGGCTTCGCGGCCGCGCGTGCGCTTTCGCAGCGCAACGACGACCCGGCAACGGCCAGCCGCCCGTGGGACAAGGACCGCGACGGTTTCGTGCTGGGCGAGGGCGCAGGCGTGATGGTGCTCGAAGAGTACGAGCACGCGAAGGCGCGCGGCGCGAAGATCTACGCGGAAATCGGCGGCTACGGCATGAGCGGCGATGCGTATCACATGACCGCTCCGCTCGAAGACGGTGACGGCGCGCGCCGCTGCATGCAGTACGCCATGCGCAACGCGGGCATCAACCCGAACGAGGTCAACTGGGTCAGCGCGCACGGCACCTCGACGCCGCTTGGCGACATCGCCGAAACCACGGCGATCAAGCGCGCGTTCGGCGACCATGCGAAGAACCTCGTCGTGAACTCCACCAAGTCGATGACGGGCCACCTGCTGGGCGGCGCGGGCGGCCTGGAGTCGGTGTTCACGGTGCTCGCCGTGCACAACCAGGTGTCGCCGCCGACGATCAACATCTTCAACCAGGACCCGGCTTGCGACCTGGACTACTGCGCGAACACCGCGCGGGATATGAAGATCGACGTCGCGCTGAAGAACTCGTTCGGGTTCGGCGGCACGAACGGCACGCTCGTCTTCAAGCGCCACGCTTGATCCAGCACGACGAGACAGCGGCCGCGCCGGCGCAGTTGCACGCGCCTGCCGGTCGCGCTCCCGCTTTTCTCCCGCGGCGCGCCGCTGCGCCGCGTCTTTCCCTGCGTCCGTCCCTCGCGCTGCAACTGCTCGTTGCGGCGGGGCTTGGCATGGCCACGGCCGCCGTCTACACGACGCTTGCACCGTGGCTCGGCGCGTGGCGCGCCTTGCCCGCCGTGCTGGCGTTCCTTGCCACGGGTGCGCTTGCCGCTGCGGCCTGGCGACGCAGGCAGCCAGCGTTTCTTGAAATCGGGCCGGATTCGCTCGCGGCGTATGCGCGCGATGGTGCTTGCGTTGCCTCCGGGCGCCTCGCCGGTGCGTCGCAGTGGGGTGCGTGGCTGCTTGCGCTCGTCGTGGAGCAGGGCGCGCGGCGCACGACCTTGCTCATTGCAGCCGACGCACTTCCCGCGCAAGCTTTCCATACGCTCGCCGTGCGCGCGCGCAGCGCGGCCGGCCGCTGAGCGCGTTTCGCTGTAACGCATGTAACGGCTGTTACTCGCGTAACGTGAGACCGTGGCGGGGACGCTACAATGGTGCCCCCGCGTCTACTCATGAGCTAACGGATTTTTCAGGTGAGCGAAAAAGAAATTGATCAGGTTCTGGTCGAGCGCGTGCAAAAAGGCGACAAGGCCGCGTTCGAGCTCCTGGTCTCGAAATACCACCGCAAGATCATCCGGCTGATCTCGCGCCTCGTGCGGGACCCCGCCGAGGTCGAGGACGTGGCCCAGGACGCCTTCATCAAGGCCTACCGGGCGCTCCCGCAATTTCGTGGTGAATCAGCTTTCTATACGTGGTTGTACCGAATTGCTGTCAATACGGCGAAGAACTACCTTGCGACCCAGGGAAGGCGCGCCCCGACATCCACCGAAGCAGATGCAGAAGAAGCGGAAACTTTCTCGGACGCCGATCAACTAAGGGATATCAACACGCCCGAGTCGATGTTGATGAGCAAGCAGATCGCCCAGACGGTCAATGCTGCGATGGCGGTTTTACCGGAAGAGTTGCGCACCGCCATTACGCTTCGGGAAATTGAAGGGCTGAGCTACGAGGAAATTGCCGAGATGATGGGGTGCCCGATCGGCACCGTCAGATCGAGAATTTTCCGCGCTCGGGAAGCCATTGCGGCAAAATTGCGTCCGCTGCTGGACACTCCGGAAGGCAAGCGCTGGTAAGAAACCACCAGCTTCGCCCCGGGCGGCGACGCAATTCACCAGAATTGTTGGTGTCACCAGGGACGTTTGTCAGGAAATGGGGAGCATCATGGGGTCGGTCTCGATGCAATCGGTATCAAGCTCGCGCGGCGAGCGTCTGTCCGCCTTTGTCGACGGTGAAGGGTCGGCCGAGGAGCATCTGAACGGTAAATTGTTTGAACTCGACGGTGAAGGTCGTGCCGCCTGGTCGGAGTACCACCTGATCGGCGACGTGCTGCGCTCGGACGATCTGGCCCTCAGCCAGGCTGCGAGCCGCGCTTTCATGACGGGTTTCGCCGCGCGCTTTGACGCCGAGCCGCATCTGCTCGCACCGGTGGCGCTGCCGCAGGGCGCGCAGGCGGGGCGCAACGAGCGGGTGGGGCGCATTCTCGCGCTGCGCCGCCGCGTGATGCCGTCGCTGGCCGTGGCCGCTGCGGCTGCCACGCTCACGTGGATCGTCATGCCGCAAATGCGCGGCGTGGGCATGGCGGGCGCGCCGCAAATCGCCGCCGTGCAGTCGCAGGGCGACGGCGTGCAACGTGTGGCGATGAACACCACGCCGGCGCCTGTCTCCGGCGCTCAGGACGGTAATATCATCCGCGACGCGCGCCTCGACGAATATCTCCAGGCTCATCAGCAGTTCGCGCAGCAGCCGGTCATGTCGGATTCCATGCCGTATATCCGCTCTGCCGCTCTCACCACGCAAGGCCAATAAGTTTGATGCAGACATTGCGGTTGAATAAAACGACAATCTTCGGGCGGTTGCCGGCATTCATTTGCTGCGCAGCCGTGATGTTCACCGCTCTGTCTGCCGTCTCGCCTGCCCGCGCGCAAGGCGCGTCGGCGGTCGATCCCGCCACGCGCCAAAGCGCCGCGCAATGGCTCGACCGCATCCAGCAGGCTGCCCAGCAGCAGAATTACGAAGGCACCTTCGTCTACCAGCGCGGCGAGTTCGTGCAGTCCTCGCGCATCACGCACTACGCATCGAAGGCGGACGGCGAATTCGAGAAGCTCGAAAGTCTCGACGGCAAGCCGCGCACGATGCTGCGTCATAACGACGATCTCTATACGTTCGTGCCCGAGCGCAAGCTGCTCGTCGTCGAAAAACGCCAGAACCGGGACGCCTTTCCGGCGCTGCTTTCCACGAGCGGCGACCAGGTACTGGCCGTCTACGAGCCGAAGATGCTCGGCACCGACCGCGTGGCGGGTCTCGACAGCCAGGTGATCGAACTCGATCCGAAGGACAATTTCCGCTTCGCCTACAAGCTGTGGGCCGACGCGAAAACCGGTCTGCTGCTGCGCTCGCAGATGCTCGATCCGTCGAATGGCCAGGTGCTCCAGCAACTCGCGTTCACGCAGGTGCGTGTTGGCGGGCCGGTCGACAAGACCCCGATCGTCAACGGCATGCGCAATACCGCGGGCTGGAACGTGGTGCGCCCGCCGCTCGAAGCGGTCGACATGCAGGCGCAGGGCTGGTCGTTCGGCCAGGCCGCGCCGGGCTTCGTCAAGATTCGTGAAGTGCGCCGCCCCATGGCCGCGCGCGACTCGGGCGAGCCGCCCATTCCGGTCGATCAGGCCGTGTTCTCGGACGGGCTCTCCACACTTTCCGTGTTCGTCGAACCGGTCAAGAACAATAGCCGCAAGGAAGGCTCGGGCAGCAGCGGCGCGACCCACGTGCTCGTGAAGCGCCGCGGCGACTACTTCATCACGTTGCTTGGCGAAGTGCCCCAGAGCACGTTGCAGCAGTTCGCGTCTGCCATAGAATACAAGGCTCCCAGGTAACCCATTCCTTCGGCTGACTTCGATATGACGATTCTCCCGCTGCGCAAATTCTTCGCGGCCGCGGTCGTGGCGGCGTGCCTGCCGTTCGCGCCGCACGTGGCATCGGCGGCGCCGGCCGCCAATTTGCCCGACTTCGCCGACCTCGTGGACAAGGTGGGGCCGTCGGTCGTCAATATCCGTACCACCACGCGCGTGTCGAGCGCCCAGCGCGGCCTGCCGCCGGGCATGGACAACGGCGACATGTCGGAGTTCTTCCGCCGCTTCTTCGGCATTCCGCTTCCGCAAGGACCGCAGGGCCAGTCGCCGCGTGGCGGCCAGGGTGGCCAGGGCGGCGGGCAGGGTGGCGGTCAAGGCGGCGGCTCGGATTCGGGCCCGGACGGCGGCAACGACAGCGAACAGAACAGCGGCGTGGGTTCGGGCTTCATCCTCTCGAGCGACGGTTACGTGATGACCAACGCGCACGTTGTGGACGACGCGGACAGCATCTACGTGACGCTCACCGACAAGCGCGAATTCAAGGCCAAGCTGATCGGCGTGGACGACCGCACCGACGTGGCCGTCGTAAAGATTCAGGCCTCGAATCTCCCGGCTGTGACGATGGGCGATTCGAACAAGGTGCGCGTGGGCGAGTGGGTCGTGGCGATCGGTTCGCCGTTCGGCCTCGAGAACACCGTGACCGCGGGCATCGTGAGCGCGAAGGGACGCGACACGGGCGACTACCTGCCGTTCATCCAGACCGACGTGGCCGTGAACCCCGGCAACTCGGGCGGCCCGCTCATCAACATGCAGGGCGAGGTGATCGGCATCAACTCGCAGATCTATAGCCGCACGGGCGGCTTCATGGGCATCTCGTTCGCGATTCCGATCGACGAGGCGATGCGCGTGGCGGATCAGCTCAAGACGAGCGGCAAGGTCACGCGCGGCCGCATTGCCGTGGCGATCGGCGAGGTGACGAAGGATGTGGCCGACTCGCTCGGTCTGCCCAAGACGCAAGGCGCGCTGGTTTCGAGCGTCGAACCGGGCGGTCCGGCCGACAAGGCGGGCATTCAGCCGGGCGACATCATCCTGAAGTTCAACGGCGCGAACGTCGATACCGCGACCGACCTGCCGCGCATGGTGGGCGACACGAAGCCGGGCACCAAGGCGACCATCACGATCTGGCGCAAGGGCGCGACGCGCGACCTGCCCATCACGGTTGCCGAGATGCAGACGGACAAGAGCGCCAAGGCCGACCCGAAAAAGGCGCCGGAGCCCAAGCCCCGTGCGTCGAATACGCTCGGTCTCGCCGTGGTCGATATTCCCGCCGACCAGATGGCCCAGCTCAAGATCAAGGGCGGCGTGCTGGTGGATTCGGCGGACGGCCCGGCCGCCCGCGCCGGTCTCCAGAAGGGCGACATCATCCTGCGCGTGGGCGACACGGATATCACCAGCGCGAAGCAGTTCCAGGACGTGACCGCGCGTCTCGACACGCAGAAGATGGCGGCGGTGCTCGTGCGGCGCGGCGACAACACGCAGTTCGTGCCGATCCGTCCGCGCGCGCCGGGGCAGAAGTAAGTCCATGCGCACGCCCATGCGGTCGACGACAGCAGCGCCGGGCGCACTCGCACGGGCGAGCGCGCACCTCGTGCTGTACGGCCGCGCGTGGTGCCACTTGTGCGAGGACATGCGCGTGGCGCTCGAACCGCTCGCGGTTGCGGCGGGCGCGCGGCTCGACGTGATCGATGTCGATTCCGACCCCGCGTTGCAGGCGCGCTACGACGAACTCGTGCCGGTGCTGGTGTGCGACGGCATCGAGTTGTGCCACTATCGGCTCGACGAAGCGCGCGTGCGCGCCACGCTCGGGCTCGGCGCCGATGTGCCGAGCGTGCCGCCGGCGCCGCCGAGCGGGGTGTAAAACTTTCCTCCGGCTTGCCGCGCGATGCGTGCCCCGCGAGATGACCTGTCCGCCACTTCAGCGGATGGTTCGCCTGTGGGACCCCTTTTCGGCTAAAATAGTCCGGTTTTTCATCTGTTTACGAGGCGTGCCCAGCTTTCGTTGGGGCGCGCCTTTTTCGCTTGATCGGCACTGAATGGATCATATTCGTAACTTCTCGATCATTGCGCACATCGACCATGGCAAGTCGACGCTCGCCGATCGCATCATCCAGCTGTGCGGCGGCTTGTCCGACCGCGAAATGGAATCGCAGGTGCTCGACTCGATGGATCTCGAGCGCGAGCGCGGCATCACGATCAAGGCGCAGACCGCAGCCCTCACGTACAAGGCGCGTGACGGCAAGGTCTATAACCTGAACCTGATCGATACGCCGGGCCACGTCGACTTCTCCTACGAGGTGAGCCGCTCGCTCTCCGCGTGCGAAGGCGCGCTGCTCGTGGTGGACGCGAGCCAGGGCGTCGAGGCGCAGACGGTGGCGAACTGCTACACCGCGATCGAACTCGGCGTGGAAGTCGTGCCGGTGCTCAACAAGATCGACCTGCCCGCCGCCAACCCCGAAAACGCCATCGAGGAAATCGAGGACGTGATCGGCATCGACGCGACCGACGCCACGCGCTGTAGCGCGAAAACGGGCCTCGGCGTGGACGACGTGCTCGAATCGCTCATCGCCAAGGTGCCGCCGCCCAAGGGCGATCCGGAAGCGCCGTTGCAGGCGCTCATCATCGACTCGTGGTTCGACAACTACGTCGGTGTGGTGATGCTCGTGCGTATCGTCAACGGCACGCTGCGTCCGAAGGACAAGATCAAGCTGATGGCCACCGGCGCGCAGTATCCGGTCGAGCACGTGGGCGTGTTCTCGCCGAAGTCGCGTAACCTGGAATCGCTTTCGGCGGGGCAGGTGGGCTTCATCATCGCCGGCATCAAGGAACTGGCCGCGACCAAGGTGGGCGACACCGTCACGCACGTCGCGAAGCCGGCCACCGAGCCGCTGCCGGGCTTCAAGGAAGTGAAGCCGCAGGTGTTCGCGGGTCTCTATCCGGTCGAAGCGAACCAGTACGACGCGCTGCGCGAATCGCTCGAAAAGTTGAAGCTCAACGACGCTTCGCTGCAATACGAGCCGGAAGTGTCGCAGGCGCTCGGCTTCGGCTTCCGCTGCGGCTTCCTGGGCCTTCTGCACATGGAAATCGTGCAGGAGCGTCTCGAGCGCGAGTTCGACATGGACCTCATCACCACGGCGCCGACCGTGGTGTACGAAGTCGTGCAGGCAGACGGCACGCTGATCAAGGTCGAGAACCCGGCGAAGATGCCGGAGCCTCCGAAGATCGCCGAGATCCGCGAGCCGATCGTGACCGTGAACCTGTACATGCCGCAGGACTATGTGGGTTCGGTCATCACGCTCTGTACGCAAAAGCGCGGCAACCAGATCAACATGCAGTACCACGGCCGCCAGGTGCAGCTCACGTACGAAATCCCGATGGCGGAAATCGTGCTGGACTTCTTCGACCGCCTGAAGTCGGTGTCGCGCGGCTATGCGTCGATGGACTACGAGTTCAAGGAATACCGCAGTGCGGACGTCGTGAAGGTCGACATGCTGATCAACGGCGACAAGGTCGATGCGTTGTCCATCATCGTGCACCGTTCGCAATCGCAGTACCGCGGCCGGGAAGTGGCGGCGAAGATGCGCGAGATCATCCCGCGCCAGATGTACGACGTGGCCATCCAGGCCGCGATCGGCGCGCACATCATCGCGCGTGAGAACATCAAGGCGCTGCGCAAGAACGTGCTGGCCAAGTGCTACGGCGGCGACATCACGCGCAAGAAAAAGCTGCTCGAAAAGCAGAAGGAAGGCAAGAAGCGCATGAAGCAGGTCGGCTCGGTCGAGATTCCGCAAGAGGCCTTCCTCGCCATCCTTCGTGTCGAAGACAAATAAGCCGCACAACGGATCTCTACATGAATTTTGCGCTGATACTCTTTGTGCTCGTCGTCTTGACGGGCGTAGCGTGGGTTGCAGACAAACTGGTTTTCATGCCGCGCCGGCGTCTCGCCGCCGATGCGGCGGTTGCGGATTTCGATCGTCAGCAGGAGCGTATCGGCGAGCGTTTCGCCGATGAAAACGCGCCCGTCACGCGTCAGAACCTGCGTAACGAAAAGCTGCGTCAGCCGTGGTGGCTCGAATACACGGCAAGCTTCTTTCCCGTCATCCTGATCGTGTTCCTCGTACGCTCGTTCGTCGTCGAGCCGTTCAAGATTCCGTCGGGCTCGATGGTGCCCACGCTGCTGGTCGGCGACTTCATCCTCGTGAACAAGTTCGACTACGGCATTCGCCTGCCGATCACGAACACGAAGGTCACGCAGGGACGCCCGCTCGAGCGCGGCGACGTGGTCGTGTTCCGGTATCCGAAAGACGAGTCGGTCGACTACATCAAGCGCGTGATCGGCCTGCCGGGCGACGTGGTTGCCTACCAGGACAAGCAGCTCACGATCAACGGCAAGCCGGTGCCCGAAACGTCCGTTGGCGACTACTTCGACGAAGAGCGCATTGGCTACGCGAAGGAGTTCACGCAGGACCTCTTCGGCCGCAAGAACAACATCCTCAACAACCCCGCGGTGCCGCCGTTCATCGTGGGCGCCGAGGACTATCCGTATCGCGACAACTGCCAGTACAACGCACGCGGCGTGATCTGCAAGGTGCCCGCGGGCCACTACTTCATGATGGGCGATAACCGCGACAACAGTGCGGACAGCCGCTACTGGGGCTTCGTGCCCGACGCGAACATCGTGGGCCGCGCGTTCTTCATCTGGATGAACTTCAGCAATCTGAAGCGCGTTGGCGCATTCCATTGAGTCGCACTTGATGTGCGCGCCCTGTGCACGCACATCGCGACGAAGATGCCGCGCGTAACCGCAACACACGCAGCAAGAAAAAACGGTTGCTCGAACGGACGTCTCGTTCGAATCACGCGCATCGCATCTTCGCGCGCTACTTGAAGAACCCTCGGTAACGTCGCTTCATCACGGTTTTTCGCCCGCCACCCCGCGTTTTCGCGGGGGGCGGCGGGCGCGTTATACTCTCCCCATGCCCCAATCTCCGTTGGAAAGCCGTTTGCGCTACGAATTTCGCAATGCGGAATTGTTGCGCCAGGCTTTGACCCACCGCAGTCACAGTGCCACGCATAACGAACGCCTCGAATTCCTCGGTGATTCGGTTCTAAATTGCGCGGTGGCTGCCCTATTGTTCCAACGTTTTGGCAAGCTGGACGAAGGCGACCTCTCGCGCGTGCGCGCGAATCTGGTCAAGCAGCAGTCGCTCTACGAAATTGCTCAGGCCCTCAATATTGCCGACGGCCTGCGTCTTGGCGAGGGCGAGTTGCGCAGCGGCGGCTTCCGCCGCCCGTCGATCCTTGCAGACGCGCTGGAGGCTATCTTCGGCGCGATCTTCCTCGACAGCGGCTTCGACGCAGCGCAGACGGTCATCAAGCGCCTCTACGTGCCGATTCTCGATCACATCGACCCACGCACGCTCGGCAAGGATGCCAAGACGCTGCTCCAGGAGTATCTCCAGGGCCACAAGATTGCGCTGCCGACCTATACGGTCGTCGCAACGCATGGTGCGGCGCACAATCAGCAGTTCGAAGTCGAATGCACGGTGCCCAAGCTCGACGTGAAGGTGTCGGGTTCGGGGGCGAGCCGTCGCGCGGCCGAGCAGGCCGCAGCGAAGAAGGCGCTCGACGAGGTGATGGCGGCGGCGCCCGCGCTGGTCGCCAAGCCGCGCCGTTCGAAGGGCGCACGCGCCCCGAAAACCGAACCTGAGGTCGTCCCCGGCGTGACGGGCGTGCAGGGCGCGCTCGACCTGCGCGCGCCGGAGCGCCGCGAGCGCGCGGCTGCGCGTACGGCGGCACAAGGCGCTGCGGCAGGCGAGGGCGCTGAGCGCGCCGCGGCGGCGCAGGGTGCGCCGCTGGCGGTCATCCGCGCGGCGCATGTGCAGGAGCGTCCGGCGGAGAAGGACAAGCCCGCGAGTTCCGACGGCGTGCCGTCGGTCGGTGCGATCGGCCATCGTTCGGGCGCGGCGAAAACCGAATCCGCGCATCGCCCGGTCGAGCGTGCGCAAAACGCCGCACCTGCTGCCGAAGCCCGCCCCACACTGCGTGTTCGCGAAGCGGCGGCAACGAGCGCGAGCGACGCGCCGGCGCCGGCCGAAAGCGCCACCGATGCCGACCCTGAAGCGCACGCCGAAATCGCCGCGGCGATTCCCGTGCGCGCGGCCGATGCCGGCCACTGATTCCACCTGCGCGCGCCACTGGCGCGCCTCCCGTATTTTTATTCCGGTCCGATCATGAACGCTCCCACTTCCACTCCTGCCGGCTTCCGTTGCGGCATGGTCGCGATCGTCGGCCGTCCGAACGTTGGCAAGTCGACGCTGATGAACGCGCTGGTCGGCCAGAAGATCAGCATCACGTCGCGCAAGGCGCAGACCACGCGCCACCGCATCACTGGCATCAATACGATCGACGACGCGCAGTACGTCTTCGTCGACACGCCCGGTTTCCAGACGCGCCACAGCACCGCGCTCAACCGCTCGCTCAATCGCGCGGTGACCTCGACGCTCAGTTCGGTGGACGCCGTGCTGTTCGTGATCGAGGCCGGCAAGTTCGGCCCCGACGACCAGAAGGTGCTCGACCTGATTCCGCCGAATGCGCCCACGATCCTGATCGCCAACAAGATCGACCGCGTGACCGACAAAGGCACGCTGTATCCGTTCATCCAGCAGGTGCAGGGTCTGCGCGAGTTCCGCGAGATCGTGCCGCTCTCGGCCAACGATCCCGCCGACATCAAGCGCCTGCTCGCGACGCTCAAGCCGTATCTGCCCGAAGGCGAGCCGATCTACGGTGAAGACGACCTCACCGACCGCAGCGAGCGCTTCCTCGCCGCCGAGATCCTGCGCGAGAAGGTGTTCCGCTGGACCGGCGACGAATTGCCGTACACGAGCACCGTCCTGATCGACAAGTTCGAGCAGGAAGGGCGCCTGCGCCGCATTTTCGCGACGATCCTTGTCGAGCGCGATACGCAGAAAGCGATGGTGATCGGCCAGAAGGGCGCAAAGCTCAAGCAGATCAGCACCGAGGCGCGCGTCGACATGGAAAAGCTGTTCGACGGCCCCGTGTACCTCGAAACCTTCGTGAAGGTGAAGAGCGGCTGGGCCGACAACGAAGCCGGGCTGCGCGCCTACGGTTACGAGTAAGCACGACGGGCACCGCGTATGAGTGACGGCGCAGCCGGAACCCTGCACGACGACTGGCCCGCGCCCGATGAAGCGCAGGCCGACGAAACGAATGCCTCGGACGAGGCATTCGAAGCCCCTGGCACGCGCCGCTCGGGTACGGCAGGCAGAAAGACCACCAAGGCCGCCAAGGACGCAAAGGCCACGAAAGGCGGCGCAACGCGCAACGCGATGACAGAAGGCGCCGACGCGACGCTCGAAGGCCGCGCGCAGCCGCGTCCCGCCCGCAAGACGACCGCGCGCTCGCAACTGCCGCGCGCCTCACGCAGCACGACTCCCGACTACCGCATCGCCGAGCAGCCCGCCTTCGTGCTGCACAGCTACCCGTACCGCGAAACCAGCCTCATCATCGATGTGCTTTCGCGCGACCACGGCCGCGTCGCGCTCGTCGCGAAGGGTGCAAAGCGCCCCCATTCGGCGCTGCGCGGCGTGCTGCAAACCTTCCAGCCACTCGCGCTCTCGTGGACCGGCAAGGGCGAAGTGCGCACGCTCACCGGCGCCGAGTGGGTGGGCGGCATGCTGCCGCTCACGGGCGATGCGCTCCTGTGCGGCTTCTACGTGAACGAGCTGCTCGTGAAGTTCATCGCGCGCGAAGATCCCCACCCCGAACTCTTTCGCCATTACGTCGTCACGCTCACGCGCCTCGCGCACGACGAGCCGCCCGTGCAGGTGTTACGCTCGTTCGAGCGCGTGCTGTTGCGCGAGGCGGGTTACGCGCTCGCGCTCAACCGCACCGTGAGCCGCAAGACCGTGGTGGCCGAAGGTCGCTACGTGTTCGATCCGGAACGCGGCGTGCGCGAGGCCTCCGACGAGTGGCCCGTGCAATGGCCGGTGCTCTCGGGTCAGACGTTGCTCGATATGGAAGAGGACGATTACCATCGGCCTCAAACCGTTGCGCAGAGCAAGGCGCTCATGCGCTTCCTGCTGAATAACTACCTTGGCGGCACGCCGCTCGCGACGCGCCAGATCCTGATCGACTTGCAGAACCTATGAGCTTCTTTCTCACTTCGCCCAACGTGATCGACCTCGGCGTCAACATCGACCACGTCGCCACGCTGCGCAACGCGCGCGGCACTGCTTATCCCGATCCGATCCGCGCGGCGCTCCTCGCCGAAGAGGCGGGCGCCGACGTGATCACGCTGCACCTGCGCGAGGACCGCCGCCATATCGTCGACGCCGATGTGCGCGCGCTGCGCCCGCAACTGAAAACGCGCATGAACCTCGAGTGCGCGGTGACGGCCGAGATGCTCGACATCGCCTGCGAGATCCAGCCGCAAGATGTTTGCCTCGTGCCCGAAAAGCGCGCGGAGCTCACGACCGAAGGCGGCCTCGACGTCGCGGGCCACTTCGACGCCGTTGCCGCCGCGTGCCGTCAACTGGCCGAAGCGGGCTGCCGCGTGTCGCTTTTCATCGACCCGGACGAAACGCAGATCCGCGCGGCGCACGAAGCGGGCGCGCCCGTGATCGAGCTGCACACGGGCCGCTACGCCGAGGCGCACGACGCGGGCGAGCAGGAGCGCGAATTCGAGCGCGTGGTGGCGGGCGTGAACTGCGGCAACAGCCTCGGCCTGAAGGTGAACGCCGGACACGGCCTGCACTACACGAACGTGCAGCAGATCGCCGCCATCGACGGTATTGTCGAGCTGAACATCGGCCACGCGATCGTTGCGCACGCAATCTTCGCGGGCTGGGAAAACGCGGTGCGCGAAATGAAGGCGATCATGGTTGCGGCGCGTCTGGGCTCGCGCGCCTGAACCGGGCTTCCCGCAGGGCGCAAGCGCAACGCTCACGCAATCGACATCCATACTCGGGAGTCTCATGGCGATCTACGGTATCGGCACCGACATCATCCAGGTGAGCCGCGTGGCGGCGGTCATGGAGCGCACCAACGGTCGCTTCGCCCCGCGCGTGCTCGGCCCGGACGAGCTGGCCGTGTACGAGGCGCGCAAGGCGCGCTCGGAGGCGCGCGGGCTCGCTTACCTGTGCACGCGCTTTTCCGCGAAGGAGGCGTTCTCGAAAGCGATCGGCATGGGCATGCGCATGCCGATGACCTGGCGCGCCATGCAAACGCTCAACGAGCCGGGCGGGCGGCCGGTGATCGTCGCTTCGGGCGAACTCGCGCAGTGGCTCGACGAACGCGGCATCACGGCGCGCGTGAGCATCACCGACGAACGCGATTACGCGGTGTCGTTCGTGGTCGCCGAAATCAACGGCTGATATCCCACGCATCCCACGCCGCGCGCGGCGCGGCATCTACGCAAAAACTGATCGATGAAGAGACTTTCCGGACCGGTAATGCTCGACGTGGTCGGCACCACGCTGACCGACGACGACGTGCGCCGTCTTGCGCATCCCATGACGGGCGGCGTGATCCTGTTCGCGCGGCATTACGAGAACCGCGCGCAGCTCGTCGCGCTCACCGACGCGATTCGCGCGGTGCGCGAGGACCTGCTGATCGCCGTGGACCACGAGGGCGGCCGCGTGCAGCGCTTTCGCACCGACGGCTTCACGGTGCTGCCCGCCATGGGGCGCCTCGGCGAACTGTGGGACAAGGACGTGCTGCTCGCCACCAAGCTCGCGACGGCAGTGGGCTACATCCTCGCGAGCGAGTTGCGCGCGTGCGGCATCGACCTCTCGTTCACGCCGGTGCTCGATCTCGGCTACGGGCAATCGAAGGTGGTGGGGGACCGCGCGTTCCATCGTGACCCGCGCGTCGTCACGCTGCTCGCCAAGAGCCTGAATCACGGTCTCTCGCTTGCGGGCATGGCCAATTGCGGCAAACACTTTCCGGGTCACGGCTTCGCCACGGCCGATTCGCACGTCGCGGTGCCCGTGGACGAACGTCCGCTCGAAGCGATCCTCGGCGAGGACGCACTGCCTTATGACTGGCTCGGCCTTTCGCTTTCGGCGGTCATGCCGGGGCATGTGATCTATCCGAAGATCGATGCGAAGCCGGCGGGCTTCTCGCGCATCTGGGTCGAAGAGGTTCTGCGCAAGCGGCTGCGTTTCACCGGCGCCATCTTCAGCGACGATCTCTCGATGGAAGCGGCGCGCCAGGGCGGCACGCTCGTGGAGGGCGCGCGCGCGGCGCTCGAGGCCGGCTGCGACATGGTGCTGATCTGCAACCAGCCGCATGAGGCGGAAAAAGTGCTCGACGCGTTGCGCAACGTGGAGCCGCGCCGTGCCGCGAAGGCGTCGGGCCAGCGCATCAGGCGCATGCGCGCGCGCGGCAAGGCGCAGCGCTGGGACAAGCTCGCGGCCGACCCCGGCTACGTCGAAGCGCAGGCGCTGCTGCGCAGCGTTTTGCCCTGAGCGAAGCAGCGCACGCCACACGCAGCTGGAAAGAGAAAAGGCGGCCCTTCGGTGACGAAGGGCCGCCTTTTTTATCGGCCGCTCAGCGCATTTCAGTTCAGGCGCATGCGTTGCAGCTTGTTGTAGAGCGTCTTCGGGCTGATGCCGAGCAGGGACGCCGCGCGGTGGCGCGTGCCGCCCACGGCGTCGAGCGTCGCGCGAATCAGCATCTCTTCCACGTCGGCGAGCGGCGTGCCCACCGTCACCTGCACGCGGCCGCCGTTCATGTCGCGCGAGCTCGCGCCGCTGCTTTCCTCGGCCTGCAAGGTTTCCAGCACCTCGCCCGACGCGTGCCACGCGCGCTTCACGCGTTCCTGCAACTCGCGTACGTTGCCGGGCCAGTCGTAGGCCAGGCATTCGCGGATGAACGACGGCGCGACGAGGCGCGACGCGCCCGCCATGCCGTGGACCAGCGCGTCCTGATTGAGCTCGTCGACACACGCGCATGCGAGGAGCGCGGCGTCATCGTCGCGCTCGCGCAGCGGCGGCAACGGCAGCGCCGCTGCGTCGAGGCGCAGCCACAAATCCTGGTGCAGCATGCCTTGCTGGACCGCTTCGCGCGGTACGGCCCGCGTGGCGGCGACGAGGCGGAAGTCCGTGCCCACCTCGCTGTTGCCGCCCACGCGCATGAAGGTTTGCGAATCGAGCGCGCGCAGCAGCGTTTCCTGCTGCTCGCGCGGCAGGTCGGTCAGCTCGTCGATGAAGAGCGTGCCGCCGCCCGCCTGATCGACGAGGCCCGGCTCGCGCTGCTCCGCGCCACTGAACGCCCCGCGCTCGTGGCCGAACAGCACGCTCGCGAGCGGTCGTCCGCTCGCCGCCTCGGCAACGAGCGCGCGGGCGTCGCACACGACGAACGGCCCTTTGCGGCGGCGGCTCAACTGGTGCAGCGTGCGTGCGGCGACTTCCTTGCCGGTGCCCGCCTCGCCGTGCACGAGGATCGCGGATTCGGTGGGCGCGAGTTGTTCGAGCGTGTCGTAGACATGCTGGATCGCGCCGCTGCGCCCGAGCATGGGCCCGAAGCGCCCCATCTGGCGCAGCGCGGCGCGCAGCGTGCGGACCTCCTCGGTCAGCTCGTAGGGGCGCGGAATCCGCGCGAGCAGGCTGCGCAGGCGCGGAATATTGACCGGCTTGAGCAGATAGTCCCAGATGCCGTGGCGCAGGCCTTCGATCGCGCTTTCCACCGTGGCGTTGCCGGTCATCACGATGACGGGTAGCGCGCCGCCCGGCGGTTGCGCGGGCAGATGCGGGAGCAGTTCGAGGCCGCCGCCATCGGGCAGGTTCAGGTCGACGAGCACGACGTCGGGGATAAAGCGCGCGAGCGCGGCGCGCGCCTCGGCGAGTGTGGCGGCAGTGTCGACGGAGAATCCGTCGGCTGACAGGATCGCTGAGAGACCTGACAGGCTGTTCGGATCGTCTTCGACAATCAGGGCGTGTGGCATGGCGGTAGCGGCTTACGGATGAGCGCGGTCGCGCCGGCGGCTCGCGCACGGATGGCGCGGGCGCCCCGGCAGACGGCTGCGCGGCGCGCGGAAGCGCGGCACGATACGAAAGGTTTCACCGAGATCACCGGGATGTCTCGAAGCAGGTGTTTCAGTTGCGGTCCTCCCAGTTGTGCTGCGCCAGGGCGGGGGCGCGACGGCGCTGCCGGGCGCATTGCCACCGGCGGCCGTGCAACGGGTCAAGCCGCGGGCGCATGGCGCCCTGGCGTCTGCGCAAACCCCCTGTTGCCTGCAAGTGGGCGGCCGTACCGGCCATGCCGTGAACGGCGCGTCAGTCGCGCGGCCGGTGCGCGTCGAACCAGCGGCGCACTTCCAGTTCCGCTTCGTCACGCGTCTTGCCGTAGCGTTCCTGGATCAGGCCGGCCAGGCGATCCGCCTGTCCTTTGGCCTTCACGAGCTCGTCGTCCGTCAGCTCGCCCCACGCCGCCTTGGCCTTGCCGATCAACTGCTTCCACTTGCCTTCAGCAATGTCGTTGTTCATCGTGTTTCTCCTGTTCGGGGAAAGACCATGCGCGAAGCACGCTCGATCACCCTCACAGCAGAAATCGTGCCGCGAGACATTCCTTGCCGCCGCGCACCGCAGCCTGCGTGGCCACCCGCGCCGCAGCGGCAGGAAGTACGCTAATGCGCGTGCAAAACCGGTAAGGATTTCCCGTGGCAGTCTCAAACATACACGTTCGGGAAAAAAAGAAAAAGCGCCCCGAGGGGCGCTTTGACGACGGTGCCGGCCTTTTGCCGCGAGGGGCAGCGCGGGCGGATGCCGCTCACGCTGCAATTGCCCGCGAACGTGCTGCCTTAGGCGCGGCTGCGGTACTCGTTCGTACGCGTGTCGATTTCGATCTTGTCGCCGATGTTGCAGAAGAGCGGCACTTGCAGCTCGAAGCCGGTGTGCAGCTTGGCGGTCTTCAGGACCTTGCCCGACGACGTGTCGCCCTTGACAGCCGGTTCCGTGTAGATGATTTCGCGCACGAGCACGGTCGGCAGTTCGACCGAGATGGCCTTCTCGTTGTAGAACACGACTTCGCAAGCCATGCCGTCTTCGAGGTAGTTCAGGGCGTCGCCCATCATCTCGCCTTCGACTTCGAACTGGTTGTAGTCGGCGTCCATGAACACGTACATCGGGTCGGCGAAGTACGAGTAGGTCACTTCCTTGCGGTCGAGCACGACGACGTCGAACTTGTCGTCGGCCTTGTACACGGTTTCCATGCCCGCGCCGGTCAGCAGGTTCTTGAACTTCATCTTCACGACGGCGGAGTTACGGCCCGACTTGTTGTATTCGGCCTTCTGCACGACCATCGCGTCGTTACCGATCATCACGACGTTGCCGACGCGGAGTTCCTGTGCGGTCTTCATAGTAAAAAACTGTCCTGTCCAGATTGAGTAGCTTCGAGTGTGCGCGGCGGCAAACGTCGCAAGCGGGTTCGGATGGTGCGACCCTGTTTGGTGTGCTTTGGCAAGCTCACCGCGAGGGGCGCCGAAGTCGAAGCGCTTGAGACGGCTGCCGTCGGATAACCGCTTATTTTAACTGACTTTTTGCGAATTCGGCTAGATTTCCAGCGAGGTCGCCAACCCGCGCCATTTCGCCCGCCCAACCGCTTGCGCGCGCGCGGCAGGCGGGCAGGTGCTGGGCGAAATCGGCCCAATCGGGCGCGCCGCGGCCATTCCACGCATGCCAGAAACGCTCGAGCGCGGCGCGCGGCGCTTCGGGCAGCGTGCTGCCGTAGTGGGCGAGCGCGGCGTCGAGTTTCGGCAGATGGGCGTCGTCGGCTTGCGGGTAGATGTGCCAGACGAACGGCCGCGCCGCCCACTGCGCGCGCACGAAAGAGTCCTCGCCGCGCACGAAGTTGAGGTCGCTTGCCCAGAGCAAGGGGTCATAGCCACGTTGCTCGGTGAACGCCAGCGCTTGCGCATGCAGCGCGCCGCGCGTGGCCTGCGAGCCCGCACCGAATGCCGGGACGCCGAAAAATCGCGCCAGCGCGCCCGAAATGCGGCCCTCCGGCACGAGCAGGAAAACCGGCTTGCCGCCGTCGCGCCACTGTTCGAGCAAGGGGGCGATGGCCGGGTTCTCGTAGGCGAAAAGCGAGATCACGGTGGTTTCGGGGCCGGGCGGCGGACCGCCCGTCGCGTTGCGCCACCAGGTTTCGCGCGCGTTGGCCGAGCGCTCGAAGGCGAGTCGTTCGGCGTCGAGCGTGCGCTCCTTGAGCACACCGCCGGTGCCGGGACCGAGGCCGGGGAAGAAGAAATGCTTGGAGAGCGCGTAGCGGGGATGCGGCGAGGGACGCAGATGGAAGTCGGCCACCCAGTCCTCGGCGCTCAGGTATTCGAGATTGAGCCAGACGGGCTTGCGCGTGCGAGCGGCCATCGCGGCGACATAGACGGGAGGCAACTCGCAGGCGAACGCCTCGATCACCACATCGGCGATCTGGAGCGTGTCGCCGGCGTGCGCGGGCGCGTGCCAGTGCTCGACGAGCACGCCTTCGACGCTTTGCGTCGCGCGGTCTGTGTCGAGCGTGGGGCAGAGCTTCTGGAACGCATGCAGGTCGTCGACGAACAGGCGCACCTGCCAGCCGTGCTCGTGCGCGAGTTGCCGCGCGAGCCGCCAGCACACGCCGATGTCGCCGAAATTGTCGATCACGGCGCAGAACAGGTCGCAGGCAATGGGCGCGCCGGTAGCGCTAGTGGGGGAGCGGGCTTCTGTCATGGCGATTGCGGTGTGCTGGTGACGCGGCGCGGCCGGTATGCGGGCATCTGCGGCCATCTGTGGCCATTTGCGGGCGCAGGCGGGCAGGTTCGGCGCGGCACGGAATGATCTAAACTTGCGATTCTAGGATACCGCCATGAACGCGTCGCGACGGCGGCGCGGGTCGCAACGCCCTCAAATGACCGAGTGGCCGGAGCGACCAGCGTGGCCATCGCGCCACAAAGACTTCGAAGCCTTACCCGTCCCCGGAACTGGATGACCGACACCGACGTTTTCGACCCGAAAAAGACGCTCGCGCAGTTACCGCACCTGCCCGGCGTCTATCGTTATTACGACGCGCAAGGCGCGGTGCTCTACGTCGGCAAGGCGCGCGATCTCAAAAAGCGCGTGTCGAGTTATTTCACCAAGACGCAACTCTCGCCGCGTATCGCGATGATGGTCTCGCGCATCGCGCGCATCGAAACCACGGTCACGCGCTCCGAGGCCGAGGCGTTGTTGCTTGAGAACAATCTCATCAAGGCGCTCACGCCGCGCTACAACATCCTGTTTCGCGACGATAAGTCCTATCCGTTTCTCAAGCTGACGGGACACACGTTTCCGCGCATGGCGTACTACCGTGGCGCGGTCGATCGCAAGAACCAGTATTTCGGGCCGTTCCCGAGCGCTTCGGCCGTGCGCGAGAGCATCCAGATCCTCCAGCGCGTGTTCCAGTTGCGCACCTGCGAAGACTCGGTGTTCAACAACCGCACGCGGCCGTGCCTCCTGCATCAGATCGGGCGCTGCACGGCGCCTTGCGTGGGCGCGATCAGCGAAGAGGACTACGCGCGCGACGTGAGCAACGCGTCGCGCTTTCTGCTCGGGCGCCAGAACGAAGTGATGAAGGAGCTCGAAACGAAGATGCACGCGTTCGCCGCCGATCTGAAGTTCGAGCAGGCGGCGGCCGTGCGCAACCAGATGAGCTCGCTGTCGACCGTGCTGCACCAGCAGGCCATCGAAACGGGCAGCGAAAGCGACGTCGACATTCTCGCGGTCGTGGCGCTGGGCGGGCGCGTCTGCGTGAATCTCGCGATGGTGCGCGGCGGGCGGCATCTGGGCGACAAGGCTTACTTCCCGGCGCACGTCGAGCGCGCGCTGACGGACGAGGAGGGCGGCGTCGCGGAGGACATCGACAGCGACACCGTGGTTGCGGCAAGCGCGCTGAAGTCCCTGCCGTCGCTTGCGCGCAAGACGGTGGCGGATTTCGTGGACGAGGAGCAGCAGAACGCCGCTCATGAGGACGAGGCCGCCGCGCCGGACCCGCTCGCCATTGCGGCCGATCTCGCGGACGAGGAAGAGGACGCCGGCGACGATGTCGCCGCCGCAGCGGCCGGAAGCGATGCGCCCGCAGCAAGTGCAGGCGGGCGCCGGAAGCGTGAAATCGGCATCGAGTCCGAAGTGCTCGATGCGTTCATCGCGCAGCATTACTTCGGCAATCGCGTGCCGCCGGTGCTCGTGGTGAGCCATCCACCCGCGAACCGCGAGCTCGTCGACGTGCTCGGCGAGCAGGCGGGCCACAAGGTCGTGCTGCTGCGCCAGCCGCAAGGCCAGAAGCGCGCGTGGCTCGCGATGGCCGAGCAGAACGCGCGCCTCGCGCTCGCGCGGCTGCTCTCGGAACAGGGCTCGCAACAGGCCCGCACGCGCACGCTCGCGCAACTGCTCGGGCTCGAACTCGACGATCTCGCGCATCTGCGCATCGAGTGTTTCGACATCAGCCACACGATGGGCGAGGCGACCCAGGCGTCATGCGTGGTGTATCACCATCACAAGATGCAATCGAGCGACTACCGGCGCTACAACATCACCGGCATCACGCCCGGCGACGACTACGCCGCGATGCGCCAGGTGCTCACGCGCCGCTACGAGAAGATGGTGGCGCAGGCCGCGCGCGCCGAGCCCGATGAGTCGCCGGTGCGGGCGCCGGCCCCCGATCCCGCCGATCCCAGCGCGTTGCCGGACACGGCCGAGGGTGTCGAGGCCGCCGAGGCGCCCGCGCCCGGCGGCACGCTGCCCAACATCGTGCTGATCGACGGCGGCAAGGGGCAGGTCGAGATCGCGCGCCAGGTGTTCACCGAACTGGGTCTCGATCCGGCGATGCTGGTGGGCGTGGCGAAGGGCGAGGGGCGCAAGGTGGGTCTCGAAACGCTCGTGTTCGCCGACGGCCGCGCGCCGCTCGAACTCGGCAAGGAGAGCGCGGCGCTCATGCTGGTCGCGCAGATCCGCGACGAAGCGCACCGCTTCGCCATTACGGGCATGCGCGCGAAGCGCGGCAAGACGCGGCAGACCTCGCGCCTCGAGGAACTGGAAGGCGTGGGCGCGAAGCGGCGGCAGCGGCTGCTCGCGCGCTTTGGCGGCTTGCGCGGCGTGATGGCGGCGAGCGTGGAGGATCTCGCGAGCGTGGAGGGCATCTCGCACGCGCTCGCCGAGCAGATCTACCAGCAGCTTCACTGATGCGCGCGGCGGGCGGTCCGGACCGGCTCGCCGGGCCTTCCTTACGGTTGCTTGTGGCACGTGCGGCGACGCGGCACAATTGCATCTCCCATAATTGCATCTTCCCCGACCGATAGCGCCAGCCGATGCCGTTCAATATTCCGATTCTCCTGACCTGGCTGCGGATCCTGGCGATTCCGCTCGTGGTAGGCGTGTTCTATCTGCCGCAGACGATGCTTTCCCCGATGCAGCAGAACGTGGCGGCGATGCTGCTCTTCGTGCTGGCGGCGCTGACCGACTGGTTCGACGGCTTTCTCGCGCGCAAGTGGAATCAGACGTCGTCGTTCGGCGCGTTTCTCGATCCCGTCGCGGACAAGCTCATGGTGACGGCGGCACTGCTCGTGCTCGTGCATCTCCAGCGGCTCGACGCGGTGATCGCGCTCGTGATCGTCGGCCGCGAGATCGCCATTTCGGCCTTGCGCGAATGGATGGCGCAGATCGGCGCGTCGAAGAGCGTGGCCGTGAACTCGCTCGGCAAGTTCAAGACGGCGTGTCAGATGGTCGCGATTCCCATGCTGCTGTTCTATGCGCCGCTCACGCTCGGCGGCGTGACGCTGTTCGACTCGCGCGTGTGGGGCGCGTGGCTCATCTACGTGGCGGCCTTCCTCACGATCTGGTCGATGCTCTACTACATGAAGCTCGCATGGCCGCAGATCCGCGAGCGGGGGAGCCTTTGAGCAGACGCCCGTGAACCGTGCTGCGACCCCCATGCGGCTTTTTTTAAAAAGATCACCGCAAGGGGTTGACACGATTCAGCGGGTTATACATAATCTCACTTCTCCGCTGCGACGAAACAGCAGCAAGCAAGTAGATGCGGTGGAGATAGCAGAAGATAAGCGGTAGTTAAGCGAAATCGGAAGCAAAATGCGGGAGTAGCTCAGTTGGTAGAGCGCAACCTTGCCAAGGTTGAGGTCGCGAGTTCGAGACTCGTCTCCCGCTCCAGATTTTAAGGTGCGGCGTTTTTGCGGTAGAAAAACGAAGTGCCGAAGCAGTAAGGCAGTGCAGTAAAAAGCAGGACATTTGCGGGAGTAGCTCAGTTGGTAGAGCGCAACCTTGCCAAGGTTGAGGTCGCGAGTTCGAGACTCGTCTCCCGCTCCAAATGCCAAGGGGAAGCAGCGCTTCCCTTTTTGTTTGGCAGGCCTGGATCACAGTATCGGGTCATCAAACAAATCTGTCCGGTCGTTGCGGGCGCAAGCAGTTTTTGGCGTGTTCCGTAGTCCGGTCAGTCCGCTTCTGGCGCGATAGCAAAGCGGTTATGCAGCGGCCTGCAAAGCCGTTTAGGCCGGTTCGACTCCGGCTCGCGCCTCCAGATGCAAAGCAAAAGCCACCTTCGGGTGGCTTTTGCTTTTTTCGCGTCCATTTTTGTGCAGGCATCGAGCGCCGCTGACGCACAATAGCCGCAACGCCATCACTGCGGCCTCCCGACATGCCCATCGAACTCCCCGAAGACGCGCGCACCGAGGCGATCGCGTCCATCCAGCGCTATTTCGACGCCAACATGGAGGAGCCGATCGGCAACATCGCCGCGGGCGCGCTGCTTGGCTTCTTTCTCGAAGAAATCGCGCCGGCCGTGTACAACAAGGCCATCGCCGACGCGCAAGAGAGCATGCAGGCGCGCATCGTCGATCTCGACATCGACCTGCACGAGGAGGCGTTCCAGTACTGGCGCAAGTACGAGCAGCCGCGCCGGCGCAAGTGAGGCCGCGCACGGCATAATCGTGGGCATTCGCGATGTTTTGACGGAAATCACAGATCATGACCGTGCAGTCCCCCGCCTTGCCGCTTCCCCAATTCGACTGGCAATGGAAAGCCTTCGACGCACTCGATGCGCGCGACGTCTACGCCATGCTCAAGCTGCGCTCCGACGCGTTCGTCGTCGAGCAGAACTGCGTGTACGGCGACATCGACGGTCTCGACTTCGGCGCGTGGCACTTGTTCGCGTGGAGCGAGCGTGACGGCGTGCGCGAGCTCGCGGGCTACCTGCGGGTGCTGCTGCCCGATGCCGAGGACGCCGACGTGCGTATCGGCCGCGTGGTGACGTCGCAGCATCATCGCGGCATCAAGCTCGGCAATGCGCTGCTCGAACGCGCCATCGTCCAGATCGGGCGTCAATGGCCGGACGTGGCGATGCGTTTGCATGCCCAGGCCCATCTCCAGAAGTTTTACGGCGCGTTCGGCTTTTCGCCCGTGGGCGAGATCCACGACGAGGACGGCATTGCGCACGTCTGGATGCGCTCGGCATAACCTGCGGGCCTCGCATGCCGCGAGCGCGCTCAGGTGCGATCAGGTGCGCTCAGGTGCGCAGCGTGTCGCCTTCGTCGTGGGGCGCGCTGTCTTTGGCGCGAGCGCCGGGGCGCCGGTCCTGCTGCAAGCGTCCGCGCGCGGATAGCCGCATCCAGTGGCGCAGCGCGATCAGCGCGCCCACCACGCTCATCATCGATCCCGGAATCCACAGCAGCAGACCGCCAATCTGCTGGTCGCGCATGGGCGAGAGCCAGGTGAACGCGCGTCCGCAGATCGAGTAGACGGGATAGAGCTCGCGCGACGTGAAGAAGATGAACGCGCCGAGCACGATTTGCGGCGGAATGGCCGCGATCACCACCAGCACGCGCTTGCCCGGCGAGAGGCGCGCGGGCGGCGCGGGGCGCGAGTCGAGCACGAGCCACCAGAACAGCAGCCCGTCGATCACCATGCTCCAGTTCATCACGCGATACAGACGCCAGTCGAGCATCGCGATGAAATGGATCGGCGAAAAGAGCCAGAAGTAGATGAGCCCGACGAACAGCGTGACCGCAACGACGGGGTGCATCACGATGTCGAGCGCCACCCGTACGGGCCGCGCGGCGAGCACGGGCCGCACGATACGCTGCCGCAGCCTGAACGGAATGCCCGCGCGCAGTGCCGCGCCGGGGTAGGCGAGCGCGATGAAGAACGGGCCGATGTGATGCAGCACCAGGTGCTGCGCGCGATGCATGAAGAACTCGTGCTCGAAGAAGTAGTCGAGCCGCGTATGCAGCGCGACGTAGAGCGCCACGAGACCGAACCAGAACGAAATCTGCCGCGCAAGAGACACGCGCGCATGCCGCTTGCCGCGCACGAACAGAACCGCCGTGAGCAGGGTGGCGATCATGACGGTCGGCGAAGGCTCCCAGGGCTGGAGCCAGTAGAGCAGGGTCATCGCGAGCATGGCGGTGGGCTCATCGCGGGTTCAGGTTGCTTGCGCGCGCAACGACGCCGCGCATTACTGCTGCGAAGGTGGCTTCACTGCGAACGGCGTGTTCAGCGTCTCGCCGTCGGAGAACTGAAGCTTCACGTTTACCGTGTCGCCCGGCGCGATCTTGTGCTGCGCCTTTTCCAGCATCAGGTGGTAGCCGCCCGGCGCAATGGCGAGCGTGCCATGCGCGGGCACCGTCGCCTTGTGCACCATCACCATTTTCTGCGTCGAGCCGTTCGAGACGGTCTGGTGCAGCATGACCATGCCGTAGGCATCGCTCGACACGCTCACGAGGTCGACGGGCTGGTCGCCGTCGTTTTTCAGCGTCACGTAGCCGGCGGCCGGCAGGTCGTTGGGCAGCCAGCGCACCCAGGCGTTCTGCGCGGTGACCGTACCGGCGGCGTACGCGGCCGGCGCGAAGGCGGCGAGCGAGCCGAGCATGCCGAGTGCACAGCCAAGGGAGACGGTGAGCGACTTGAGGTTGTTCGTCATGAGGTTTCTTCCTGTTGCGTTTGCGGTTGCAAGTAAGACTCGATGATGGGGGCTCGGGCGGGCATGCGTTCATGCGGGCGCGTCGATCACGCGGCGCAGGTCGTGGACGATGGCGTCCGGCGTGTCGTGGTCGGTGGCGAGCAGGCGCGCGCGGCCTTGCGCGTCGAACACATAGACGGCCGAACTGTGCGTGACCTCGTAGCTGCCGTCGGGGTCGCGCTTTTCCATCTGGTACGCGACGCGGTAGCGCTGCGCGAGCGATTCGATCTGCGCATCGGTGCCGCTCAGGCCGCGCGCGTGCTGCGCGTCGAACGCGCCCACGTAGGCGTGCAGCGCCTGCGGCGTGTCGCGTGCGGGATCGACGCTCACGAAGAGTATCCGCACGTTGCGGGCATCGGGGCCGAGTTTTGCTATGACCTGCATCAGGCGCGCCATCGTCTCCGGGCAGACGTCCGGGCAGTGCGTGTAGCCGAAGTAGACGAGCGTGGTGATGCCGCGAAAGTTCGCGGCCGTGACGTTTTGGCCGGTGTCGTCCGTGAGCGCGAAGTCGAGGTCGGGCAGGTGGCCGCTCACGTTCGTCAACTGCCATGGCTCGCCAGGATGCGAGCATGCGCCGAGCAGCATCGCGCCCGACACGGCCGCCGCGACCGTCGCGCGCCGCACGCACCACGTTGCGCGGCCGAGGCGGGCGTGCAACGTGCTTGGCGATCGAACCAGCGATGAAGCAAGCGATAGCGCGGGAGTGGGGAACAATGGCAGGCTCGTTGACTCGATTGATCTGGCCGGCCGCGCGCGGGAGGCATGGAGGCTCGGCTTGTGGCTGCGACTGTAGCAAAATTGGACTCGCGCCGTCGCAAGCGCTCCGCTGCGCGCCGATATGTCGCAGCGGGCGCAAAGCCCCGCTCAGCGCCGGTGGCGGCGATTCGTATGATGAGACCGCGTGGGGTGGATTCCGGGCCGCGGCGGCCGCTGCCCGGCTCTTCAGCCCCTTACTTTCTCGAAAATCGACTGAAGGCGCGGTAAGATTCGCACACTTTCTCCGGTGTCCGCTCGCGGTCCGGACCATACCCGGCCGCGAGGCCGAGGGACGAAAAGAACGTAATGCAAGCACTTCCGGCAGTCCTGCCGCCTGAACAGACGGCATTTTTCTTCGATTTCGACGGCACGCTCGTCGATCTGGCGCCTACGCCCGACGGCGTGCTCGTGCGGCCCGACATGCTCGCGCTGCTGCACGAACTGCGGCGTGCGACGCATGGCGCGGTGGCGATCGTGTCCGGGCGCGGCATCGACAGCATCGATGGCTTTCTCGGCATGCCCGACATCCCCGTGGCGGGCCTGCACGGCGCCGAGCGGCGCGACGCCAACGGCGACACGCAGCGCGTCGGCTTCAACGACCAGCGCCTGCTGCACATGGAGCAGGTGCTTGCCGAGGTGGTGCGTACCCACGCGGGCATGTTGCTGGAGATCAAGGGCGCTTCGCTCGCGCTGCACTACCGCAACGCGCCCGAGCACGAGGGCGCCGCGCGCGCTGCGACCGAGCGCCTCGCCGCCGACTACGCCGACGCCTACGTGCTCCAGCCCGGCAAGATGGTCTACGAGATCAAGCCGAAAGACGTCGACAAGGGCCGCTCGCTGCGCGCGTTTCTCGACGAGCCGCCGTTCGCAGGCCGCAACCCGGTGTTCGCCGGCGACGATCTGACCGACGAGAAGGGCTTTGCCGTCGTCAACGCCCTGGGCGGGCTGTCGATCAAGGTCGGCGGCGGCGACACCATCGCGCGCTCGCGCGTGGAGTCGGTCGAGGCGCTGCTCGGCTGGCTCGCGTCGATCGTCGCGGCCATGCCCGGCGCCCGGTGACCCCACTCATGCGTCGCCTCCTGGCTCTTGCTGATAACCCGCCGCGCGCCGCCGCCCTGCGCGCGCAACGCTTTTCCGATTTACCGTACGGACCCTGCACCTCATGAGCCGATTGATCATCGTGTCGAACCGCGTCGCGCCGATTTCTGAAGGCGGTCCGGCCGCGGGCGGCCTGGCGGTCGGCGTGTACGACGCGCTGAAGGAAACCGGCGGCATGTGGTTCGGCTGGAGCGGGGAGGTGCTCACCTCCGGCCAGCCGCAGATCGCGCTCGAGGAGCGCGGGCCGGTGACTTTCGCCACCATCGGCCTGTTGCGGCGCGACTACGACCAGTACTATCGCGGTTTTTCGAACGCCACGCTGTGGCCCGCGTTCCATTACCGCGCCGATCTCGTCCAGTACGACCGCCACGAATACGAAGGCTATTGCCGCGTGAACGCGTGGCTCGCGCAGCAGCTCGTGCCGCTCCTGCGCGAGGACGACGTGATCTGGGTGCACGACTATCACCTGATTCCGTTCGCCCGGGCGCTGCGCGCGGCGGGCGTGAAAAATCGCATCGGTTTTTTCCTGCATATTCCGTTTCCGGCCTCACAGGTGCTGCTGGCGGTGCCGCCGCATCGCGAACTGGTCGAGGCGCTGTGCTCGTTCGATCTGCTCGGCTTCCAGACGAAGCCCGATGTGCGCGCCTTCTGCGACTACATCGTGAACGAGGCGGGGGGCGCGATTGAGAAGCAGGCGAACGGCCTCACGCGCATCGAGGCGTTCGGACAGACGCTCTGCGCGGGCGATTACCCGATCGGCGTGTATCCCGACGAGATCGCCGAACTCGCCAAGGCCGGCGAGCGCGGCAAGCCGGTGCGCACGCTCAAGGCCACGCTGCACGGGCGCAAGGTCATCATGAGCGTGGACCGGCTCGACTATTCGAAGGGGCTCGTGGAGCGTTTTCGCGCGTTCGAGCGCCTGCTCGACCACTCGACGGCGCAGCGCAACAAGGTTTCGTTCGTGCAGATCGCGCCGCCCACGCGCGCCGACCTGCATGCCTATCAGGACATCCGTCTGCGCCTCGAGGCGGAGTCGGGACGCATCAACGGCCGCTTCGCGGAACTGGACTGGACGCCGATCTGGTACATCCACCGCCAGTACGAGCGTTCGGTGCTGGCGGCGCTGTTCCGCGCGTCGCACGTGGGTTATGTCACGCCGCTGCGCGACGGCATGAACCTCGTCGCCAAGGAGTACGTTTCCGCGCAGGACCCCGAAGATCCGGGCGTGCTCGTGCTTTCGCGCTTCGCGGGCGCGGCCCAGGAGCTCGAAGGCGCGCTGATCGTCAATCCGCTCGACATCGACGGCATGGCCGACGCTCTCGGCCAGGCGCTCTCTATGCCGCTCGCCGAGCGCCTCTCGCGCTATCGCGACATGATGGTGCAGCTTCGCGAGAACAATGTTTCGGTCTGGCGCGACCGCTTCTTGCGCGACCTGGGCGAGGTCAGCGTGCGGCGCGGCGCGGCCTTGCCGCCGCTGGAGCGTGCGCCGGGCTGAACGCCCAAGCCTGCTGGCGACGCGAAAGACGAAAAAAAGCCGCTTCGGGCCATGCCCTGAAGCGGCTTTTTTGCGTCCGGAGCCTTGGGAGGCTCGCGGCGCGCGTCAGGCCACGTGTTTCTCGTCGGTCTTTTTGTTGCCCAGATGCAACGTGGACTGCTTGCCGTACTGCTTGGCGAGCAGATCGCGATAGAGGCCCGGGCGGTTGCGCAATTCCTCGGGGCTGCCGTCGTCGATCACCTTGCCCGCGCTCATCACGATGATGCGGTCGAAGTTGTGCAGCGTCGAGAGACGGTGCGCGATGGCGATCACGGTGCGGCCCACCATCAGCCGGTCGAGCGCCTGCTGGATGGCCTCTTCGGATGCGCTGTCGAGCGCCGAGGTCGCCTCGTCGAGCAGCAGGATCGGCGAATTCTTGAGGATGGCACGCGCGATGGCGATGCGCTGGCGCTGCCCGCCGGAGAGCTTCACGCCGCGGTCGCCCACGATCGTGTCGTAGCCCTCGGGCATCGCCTCGATGAAGTCGGCGCAGCGCGCCTCGCGGGCCGCGGCCAGCACTTCCTCGCGGGTCGCCTCCGGGCGGCCATAGGCGATGTTCTCGTAGATCGTCCGGTGCAGCAGCGAAATGTCCTGCGGCACGAGCGCAATCGCATGACGCAAGCTGTCCTGGGTCACATGCGCGATGTCCTGGCCGTCGATCTTGATGGCGCCGGCCTGGGTGTCGTAGAAGTGCTGGAGCAGGGCGAGCACCGTGGTCTTGCCCGCGCCCGACTTGCCGATCAGCCCCACGCGCTGGCCCGCCTCGATGCGCAGGTCGAAGTGGTCGAGAATCGGTTTGCGGTGCGGGTAGGCGAAGTTCACGCCCTCGAAATCGACCTGGCCGCCCTGGGCCACGAGTTCCGTGGCGTCGTCGCGGTCGGGCATGCCGTGCGGTTCGAGCAGCGTTTGCACGGCTTCGGCGAGGCGCGCCACGTGTTGGGTCACGTCCACGAGCGCCACCGCGAGGTCGCGCGTGCCGTGCAGGATCGTGAAGCCGAGCGAGCTGACCAGCACGATGTCGCCGGAAGTCGCCTTGCCCTGGTCCCACAGCCACAGTGCCCAGCCGAGCAGGCCGGCGGAGAGCATGGCCGTGATCACGGCGTGCAGCAGGCGCAGCTTTTCGAGGTAAAGCAGGCTCTGGCGGCGCGCGTCGAGTTCGGCCTTCACGGTCGAGCCGAAGCGCTTTTGCTCGCGGAACGTCATGCCGAAGGCGCGCACGAGCGCCATGTTGCCGATCACGTCGACGAGTTCGCCGTCCACGGCGGCCGCCTTGGAGGCGAACGTGTGGTGGCGCGACGAGCCGCGCCCGGCCAGCTTGAAGAGGATCACCGAAAGAATGGCCGAGCAGAGCAGCAGGCCCGCCGCCATCAACGGATTGACCGCGATGATCATGACGATCGCGCCCGCCACGGCGATACAGGGCGGCAGCACGTTCCAGGCGGTGGTGTTCTCGGCCGTGTAGACGGCGTTCGAGGTCGCGGTGATGCGGCTTGCGAGCGTGCCGGGCTGTTTTTCGGCGTAGTAGGTGGGGGAGTGCCCGCTCAGATACTGGAACAGGTCGCGCCGCAGGTCGCCCGTGACGGCGACGAAGGTGTGCGCGGCGAACCATCCGCCGACCCGCCAGAGCAGGTTGTCGGCGGCGATCAGGCCAACCAGGATGGCGAAGGCGGTCCACAGCGGCCCCGGATGGTGGCGGCCCGCGCCGAGCACGTCGATCAGATGCTTGATCGCGTACTGCGACGCAAGCGCGCAGCCGACGGCCGCGAACACGCTGGCGAGCACGATGGCGTGCGCGAGCGGGTGGCGCTTGATGTAACGGAAAAGAAACGCGAGCGGGTGCCGCGCATAGCTCGCGAGCTTTGCGTTGTGGGCGTTACGCTGGGCGATGGTCAGATGTTCCAATTGATCGGCGGTCGGTCTGACGGAACTTCGTCCGTGCAAGTTCAAAAAAGTGAGGAAGCGCGCAACGGCTACGAACGGCTTCAGGCGCGCGGCAGCGAAGGCGGACTTCCCGCATTGTAAACACCCCACGCACATGGCGCACCGCCTGTGCCCGGCGGACGCGCATCATATCGCGACACGAACGCCGGGGATACGGATTGGGGACATGCTGTTGCGGCAGAGGTTCAACAGGAATCCCGGGGCGTTTTAGAGATAGACGTTTTAGAGATAGAATTACGGATTGCATTCGGAACGGCGCTGTGCTCATGCCAGTGACGCCATCCGCCGGAGCGGAGGAGTGCAACCCGGGATGCCAAAAAGCGGCATTTGTCCGCAGTTGGTTTCGCCTCGCAGTCCCCAAATCTAGAACTGTCTTAGAAAACAGTGGGTTGCGGAGTGTTTCCGGTTTGTAACAACGTAAAGACTTTGAAATGATCTAGCCGGTATTTTCCCTGGTCCGGGATAATGCCGACTCGGACGGCGTAGGGAATTTGACAGCTTCTGTGTCAACGACCGCGAACCCTGCGCGTTTACCGCCTGAACCGCCGCGTGTGCTTTCTTGCCACTTCACAACTGCGTCGGGTCTGTGTCCGGAATTCCGGCGCGGTTAGCGGTAAGGAACGCCTGGTATGGCGCGTGGCGACAAGGATGCCGCAGCCTGCATAGGTCGATTGTCAAATTTGCAGTCTATTGCCCGATATTTTACGAGGAAGGAGTTCACCACTATGCGAATCGCTCAAATCGCTCCGTTGCACGAGGCGGTTCCTCCCAAGCTGTACGGCGGCACGGAACGGGTGGTCTCCTACCTGACCGAAGCGCTGGTCGAGCAGGGCCACGACGTCACGCTCTTCGCTAGCGGCGATTCGATCACCTCGGCAAAGCTCGAAGCATTCTGGCCGCAGGCGCTGCGCCTCGACCCGACGATTCGCGATGTGATGGCTCCGCACATGCTGCTGCTCGAAGAAGTGCGCCGCCGCGCGGACGAGTTCGACGTGCTGCACTTCCACATCGACTACTACCCGTTCTCGCTGTTCCAGCGTCAGCCGGTGCCGTTCGTCACCACGATGCACGGCCGTCTGGACCTGCCGGAGCTGCAACCGATCTTCACGGCGTTCAACGACGTGCCGGTCGTTTCGATCTCGGACAACCAGCGCATTCCGCTCCAGCAAGCCAACTGGCAGCAGACCGTCTACCACGGCCTGCCGGAAGACGTGCTCAAGCCGATCCCGAACGTCGAGCCCGGCTACCTTGCCTTCCTCGGCCGCGTTTCGCCGGAGAAGGGTCTTGACAAGGCGATTCGCATCGCCGGCCAGGCGGGCATGAAGCTCAAGGTCGCCGCCAAGATCGACAAGGCCGACCGCGCCTACTACGAAGAAGTCATCAAGCCGCTGATGGCGCTGCCGCACGTCGAGTACATCGGCGAAATCGGCGAGCACGAAAAGCGCGAGTTCCTCGGCAACGCGCACGCCCTGGTGTTCCCGATCGACTGGCCGGAGCCCTTCGGCCTCGTCATGATCGAAGCCATGGCTTGCGGCACGCCGGTCATCGCCTTCAAGCGCGGCTCGGTGCCGGAAGTCATCGAAAACGGCGTGTCGGGCTTCGTCGTCGAAGACGAAATCAGCGCAGCCGCAGCGGTCAAGCGCCTGTCGACGCTGCCGCGCGCCGCCGTGCGCAAGGCGTTCGAAGACCGCTTCTCGTCGAAGGTGATGGCGCGCAACTACGTCGCCGTGTACGAAGACCTGCTGCGCCAGAAGCACCGTACGGTGCTGCGCGAAGTCAACGCGGGCTAAGCTCGCAGTGAAGCCGGGCGCGCTGCGGCGCGGCCGGTTTCCTCCGTTTTTCCTCCAGCGCCCCGGTGCCCGTGCACCGGGGCGTTGTCACGTCAGCGGGACATTGACGGGGATTCAGGGCGGCCGGCAGTGAGGCGCCCGCTTAATGTCCCTATAATGGCCGTGCCGTAAAATCCGCGGTGCCCATGAAGACAGAGCAGAGGAGTATTCCCTTGGCGAGAACCCGACCGACGCCCACGGCCACCGTACCCGGTGCCGGGACGCTCTTCGCGCTGCGCGCGATCGGGCTCGTGATCCTGGCGCGCTGGCTGCACTCCATGGCGCAGATGAATTTCCTCGCCGCGCTCGAAGCCATGGCGTCGTCGCCCGCGGCGTGCCTGAACCTCGTCTTCCTGTTCCTGCTCATCGTGCTGCCCGGCGCGAAGGCGCGCGTCGAGCGGCCGTTCCACCCGCTGCCGCAGTGGCTGCGCCAGGCGCTGCGCTTTTTCGGCGTGCTCGGTTTTCTGTTCGCCATCGGCTCGATCGGGATGTACGTCTGGTCCGCGGGCTGGCGGAGCACCATTCGCGCCGTGGCCGACACCAATGGCTGGCTCGTCGCCGCGCCGGCGTTGTATGCCGCCGTGGTGTGGATCTGCCGGCCGCGTGCGCTCTGGCGCAGCAATTTCGCGGCGCGGCGTTTTGCGATCGGGCGCTTTGCTGTGTCGATCGACGCCGCCACGCGCACGACGGTCGTGTGGCAGGAGAGCCGCAAGGTTGGCCAGTATGACGCGCGCGAGCTTGCGGTGCGCTGGCTGGCGGGCGCGTCGCCTGGCGGCGTGTCCGCACCCGGTCCCGCGCTTTTGCCTGCGCCGGCCGGGATGCAGGCAGGTGTCACCGAAACCGGCGATGCTGTCGCTGCGACTGGTGTTGCCGACATTGCCGGACCTGACGTCAGCACGGATGCACCGGATGGCGCCTCCGCGCAGGGGAGCGTGCCGCCCGCTGCGACGCCGGCGGCGGCTGCACCTGCCGCACCCGCCGCTGCGCCCGCGGGCAAGTCCGGACGCCAGCCGAAGATCGAATTGCTGTGGGACTCGCCGGCCGCGGCGGGGCACAACCGTCAGACCGTGTTCCGCGCGCGGCTCGCTTCCGAAGGCGACCGCGCGGCCGCGCGTGCGCTCGACGCCGCACTGAAACAGGCCTGACACTGCCCGCGTCGCGTCGCGTCGCGTCGCGTCGCGTCGCGTCGCCCGCTTGCCGCTGCTCATTGCTTCTTGCCGTTGCTTGCCGTTCCTGTCGTCCGTTCGAAGGAGTCGCAATGCTCATACGCTGGTTGCTTGCCGCCGTCCATCTGCTCGCCTTCGGTTTCGCGCTCGCCTCGATCCTGCGGCGCACTCGCGGCTTGCGCCGCTGCACCTCCACCGAAGACCTGCCCGCGATCTTTCGCGCCGATAACGGCTGGGGCGGCTCGGCGGTCGTGCTGGTCGTGACCGGAGCAATGCGCGCGTTCGGCGGCTTCGAGAAGGGCGCCGCGTACTACCTGCACGAACCGCTCTTCCACGTAAAAATGGGCGCACTCGTGCTGATCCTCCTGCTTGAAATCGCACCGATGATGGCACTGCTGCGCTGGCGCCTCGCGGTGCGGCGCGGCGATGTGCCCGACCTCACGGGTGCGCCGAAGTACGCACGCATCGGCGTGTGGCAAACGGTGCTGCTCGTCGTGATGGTGTTCGCGGCCACGGGCATGGCGCGCGGCATCGGCCTCGATACCGGCGGCGAATAGGACGTTTTGAATAGAGCGTTTTGGCCGAGCCAAAAGAAAACCCGCGCGGCGGCGGGTTTTCCGGGGTGCAGCGTGTTGCTTCGCGTTACTGAAGGTTGCCCGCGACTGCCACCGTCTGCCCGGTGATGTAGTTCGACTCCGGCGAGCAGAACAGATACACGCCGCCCGCCGCTTCCTCGGGCGTGCCGCCGCGGCCGAGCGGATTGCGCTGCGCATGCGTCTTGAGCATGTCGGGGTTCAGGCCCACGCGAATATCGCGGCCGTCGATTTTCACCGTCGCACCCGCTTTCGCGTCGGCGCTCGTCATGCGCGTGTGGATCAGGCCGAACGCCACCGCGTTCACGTTCACGTTGAAGCGCCCCCATTCACGGGCGAGCGCGCGCGTCATGCCGATCACCCCCGCCTTGGCCGACGAGTAATTCATCTGCCCCGCGTTGCCGTTGAGCGCCGATACCGACGAGATGTTCACAATCTTGCGATACACCTCGCGCCCTTCGGCCACGTCGGCGGCGTGCAGCGCCTTCACGTGCGGATACGCGGCGCGCAGGATGCGGAACGGCGCGGTCATGTGGCAGTCGAGGATCGCGTACCACTGCTCGTCGGTCATCTTCTGGATCACGTCGTCCCAGGTGTAGCCGGCGTTGTTGACGATGATATCGATGCCCTTATACGTGCTCATCGCCGTGTTGATGAAGCGCTCGGCGAAGTCCGGGGCCGTGACGTTGCCCACGCAGGCCACGGCTTGCGCGCCCATCTTCCTGAGCGCTTCGACCGTCTCGTGCGCCGGTTCGGCGTCGAGGTCGTTCACGACGATGCGCGCGCCTTCGCTCGCGAGCTTTTCCACAATCGCGCGGCCAATGCCGCGTCCCGAACCGGTGACGAGCGCCACCTTGCCATCGAGCTTACCCATGCTGCTTTCTCCTTCGATCATTTGATTCGGATTGCTTATAGAGAAACCACGGCGTCGCCCACGACGCGCGGTTCGCCATACTGGTTGGCGGTCTGGATTTCGAGGCGCACGCGCTGCTCGCCTTCGGCCTGGAATTTCTCGACCACGCGCCCCGTACAGACGATGCGATGGCCGAGATGCGTGATGCCCACGAAGCGCACGCCGAACTGGCGCACCTGGCGCTGATCGACCCACTGCGTGAGCAGGCGGCCGAGCCAGGCCATCGAGAGCATGCCGTGCGCGAACACGTCGGGCATGCCCGCGCGGCGCGCGTAGTCGATGTCGATATGCACGGCGTTGTGATCGCCCGACGCCCCCGCGAAGAGCGCGAGCATCTTGCGGTCGACGGGGGGCAGTTCGAGCGGGGGGAGGGTGTCGCCCACCTTGATCGAGTCGTACTGGATGGTCATGCGAATTCTCCGTTCAGCCGTTGCGTTGCACGATCACGCTGCGCAGATCGGCCACATGCTCGCCGCGCTGGTTCGTTACGCGCGTCTCTCGCACCACGAACTCCAGCGCGCCGCCTTTCTTGTCGTAGATGTCCGCAATGCGCGACTCGAACAGCAGCACATCGCCGGCATAAGCGAGCCGGTGATACGTGAAGGTCTGCTCGCCGTGCAAAATGCGTGGCAGCTCGATGCCGATCTCGTCGCGCCACGACGCATCGGGCTGCTCGAATTCGAGCGAGAACAGAAACGTGGGCGGCAGCGGCAGGGCGGGATGGCCCGCGTCGCGCGCGGCGGCTTCGTCGAAGTACACGCGATTCGTTTCGCCGATCGCCTTCGCGAAGAAGCGCAGCCGGCCGGCTTCCGCCACCGCGCGAAACGCGGGCAGCGTCTTGCCGATGAATTGTTTGTCGATCATGTCGATGGCCCTCAGTCGCGAGCGAGGCTCACGTTCAAACCGACTTGTAGACCGTGACGACGCATGCGCCGCCAAGGCCCACGTTGTGCGCGAGCGCGACCTTCGCGCCTTCCACCTGGCGCTCGCCGGCCGCGCCGCGCAGTTGCTGCGTGAGTTCGTAGCATTGCGCGAGGCCCGTTGCGCCGAGCGGGTGGCCCTTCGAGAGCAGGCCGCCCGAAGGATTGACGACCCATTCGCCGCCATAGGTGTTGTCGCCGTCGTTGACGAGTTTTTCGCCTTCGCCTTCCGCGCACAGGCCGAGCGCCTCATAGGTCAGCAACTCGTTCTGCGCGAAGCAGTCGTGCAGCTCGATCACGTCGATGTCGCGCGGGCCGATGCCGGCTTGCTCATAGGCGATCTTCGCCGCCGATTGCGTCATGTCGAAGCCGACCACGCGGATCATGTCGCGCGCGTCGTACGTGCTCGGCGTGTCGGTGGTGAGCGCCTGGCCCGCGATGATCACGTTGGTGCGCAGGCCGCGCTTCTTCGCGAACGCCTCGGAAACCACGAGCGCCGCCGCCGCGCCGCAGGTGGGCGGGCAGGCCATGAGGCGCGTGAGCACGCCTTCCCAGAGCATCGGCGCGGCCATCACGTCTTCGGTCGAGACGACGTTACGGAACACGGCGAGCGGATTGCGCGCGGCGTGGCGGCTTGCCTTCGCACGGATCTTCGCGAAGGTTTCTAGCTTCGTGCCGTACTTCTTCATATGCGACATACCCGCACCGGCGAACTGGCGAATGGCGTTGCTCAGGCCCTCGGGGCGGCCGACCAGTTCGTCGGTGACGTCGAGCGCACGTTCCAGGGCGCTGGCGCGGTCGGTCCACACCGACTTGAGCGCGCCCGGACCCATGAACTCGAAGCCGACGGCCAGTGCACATTCCACGGCGCCGCTTTGCACGGCCTGGCGCGCGAGGAACAGCGCGGACGAGCCGGTCGCGCAGTTGTTATTCACGTTGATGACGGGGATGCCCGTCATGCCGACCTGGTAGAGCGCCTTCTGGCCGCTGGTCGAGTCGCCGTAGACATAGCCCGCGTAGGCTTGTTGCACGTCGGTGTAGTCGAGCCCCGCGTCGGCGAGCGCCTGGCGAATCGCCGTGGCGCCCATCGTGTCGTAGGTTTCGCTCGTGCCGGGCTTCTTGAACGGAATCATGCCGACGCCAGCGATATATGCGCTTCGAGTCATATCGGTACTCCTAAATGTATTGAGATTTTTTAAAGCTTGCGCGAGATCAGGTCACGCATCACTTCGCTCGTGCCGCCGTAAATGCGGTTGACGCGCGAGTCGCAGAAGGCGCGGGCCACCGGATATTCGAGCATGTAGCCGTAGCCGCCATGCAGTTGCACCATGTCGTCGAGCGCCTTGCCGAGCGACTCGGTCGCAAAGAGCTTCACCACGGCCGCTTCTTCGAGCGTGAGGCGGCGGCGTACGTGCTCCGAGAGGTAGTGATCGACCATCAGACGTACGGCGAGCGCCTGGGCCTTGATGTCGGCAAGCTTGAACTTGGTGTTCTGGAAGTCCCACACGGTCTGGTTGAACGCCTTGCGGTCCTTCACGTAGTTCAGCGTGTGCTCGAGGCACGCTTCGAGCTTCGCGGCCGCGCCCACGGCGATCGACAGCCGTTCCTGCGGCAGTTCCGCCATCAGATACGCGAAACCCTTACCTTCCTCGCCGAGGCGGTTCGAGACCGGCACGCGCACGTTGTCGAAGAAGAGTTCTGCCGTGTCCTGCGCGTGCTGGCCTACCTTGTCGAGCTTGCGGCCGCGGCGGAAGCCTTCACGGTCCGCCTCCACGACGATCAGGCTCACGCCTTTGGAGCCCGCCGCCGGGTCAGTCTTGCAGACCATGATGATGAGGTCGGCATTCAGACCGTTGCTGATGAAGGTCTTGCTGCCGTTGATCACGTATTCGTCGCCGTCGCGAATGGCGGTCGTGCGCACGGCCTTCAGGTCGCTTCCCGTGCCGGGCTCGGTCATGCCGATGGCCAGAATGTATTCACCCGAGCAAACCTTCGGCAGCCAGCGCTGCTTCTGTTCTTCGTTGCCAAGGCGCGCGATATACGGGGCGATGATGTCCGAATGAACCGGGAACCCAAGGCCGCTCACACCGGCGCGGTTGATTTCCTCGTTGAGCACGGCCGCGTGGCCGAAGTCGCCGCCGCCGCCGCCGTACTCGGTGGGTAGCGTGAGGCAGAGCAGGCCTTCGCGGCCGGCTTTCAGCCAGGTCTCGCGGTCGACCTTGCCGGCTTTGTCCCATTCGGCCTGCTTCGGCACGCATTCTTTTTCAAGGAAGCGGCGCGCAGTGGTGCGTAGCATCTCGTGGTCGTCGCGGAAGACGTTGCGGTTGATTTGCATATCAGGATTCCTGAATGTAGGCGTTTGCGTTCTTGACTGTGGATCAAGGCGGGGGGATCAATGCGCGCGTGCGATATGCGCGGCAGGTTCGGGAAGATAAAGCGCGTCGACGAGGTGAGCCCGGCGCGCACGCGTGACGGCCTGATTGACGTAACCCTTATCGGCGATCTCGTTGGCGTCCATGGAGGGCGGTTCGGCCATCAGCACGAGGCGCTCGACGTGAACGCTCGCACCCTGGCCCCGCTGCCCACGCAGCCGTTCGCTCAACTCGGCAATGAGAATGGGGTGCTGCACGAGCGCGGCGGCGTCGAGGCCTGCGAGTTCCGGCGCGAAACGCTGGCATGCGGCCACGTTCGGCCAGGCAAGCGCGGCGACATAGGCATGATCGTGCCCGCAGATCACGGCGTCGGTGAGCAGCGGTGCGCAGCGGTCGAGCAGCGCGAGGCGCATTGCGCCCGTGCGCACCCAGGTGCCGTTGGTGAGCTTGAAGTCTTCGACCACGCGCCCCGCGAACAGCAAGCCTTCCGAAGGATTATGCGGATTGGCGAAGCGCACGGCGTCGCCCAACCTGAAGAAGCCTTCATCGTCGAAAGCGGCAGCGGTGAGTTCGGGGTGCTTGATATAACCCCCGAACACGTTCGCACCGCGCATGCGGATCTCATAGCGCTCGTCAGCGCCTTCGAGCGGCACGAGTTTGACCTCGGAGCCCGGCACCGGCGTGCCGATATTGCCGACCGTGTCGGTGGGCCAGCCGCAGAAGGTGCCCATGCCGCTCGTTTCCGTGCAGGCGAGACCGCTCATGAAGGCGATGCGCTGGCCGATGGTTTTTTCCGCGACGCGCTGAATGCGCTCCCAGACCTCGGTGGGCAGGCTCGCGCCGCCGTAGCCGAAGAAGTGGACCTTCGAGAACAGGTTCGCTGCAAGTTCGGGATCGCGTTCAAGCTCGTTGGCGAGCACGGTCCAGGCCGAGGGCACGCTCGTAAAGATCGTGGGCGTCACCTCGCGCAGGTTGCGCACCGTGCGCTCGATCATGCCGGGCACGGGACGACCGTCGTCGATATAGTGGGTCGCGCCGAACTGGATCGAGCGCCCCAGGTTCAGCACGCCGCCCAGACCGTGGTGCCACGGCAGCCAGTCGAGGAACACGGGCTCGGTGTCGCGCAGGAAGGCGAGGTTGTCGGCGAAATAGGAGGCTACCGCCTTGAAGTTGCGGTAAGTCAGGTTGACGCCCTTGGGCGTGCCGGTCGAGCCCGACGTGAAGAGCACGCGTGCCGTCGCCTCGGGCGCGATTGCCGCGTGCGCGGCGGCAACGGCCGCGCGGCGCGACTCGGTCAGTTCCGTGTGCGAGAGCGTCGCCCAGTCGATCTGGCCTGCGCCGGCGCCGCGCACGGCGATGACCGGGGCGCCCAGATGCGCGAGCGCGGCGAGTGCGCGCTCGAAGGGTGTGGTGCTCTGCACGAACAGCGCCGCGGGCGGCACCAGATCGACCACGGCCCTCAGGCGTGCGAAGTCCTGGCTCAGCGTTGAGTAGGCGGGTGAAACCGGCGCGATGGGAACGCCCACGTATTCGGCGGCGAGCAGCACGATGGCTTGCTCGATCGAATTGCCCGAAAGCAGCATAAGCGGATGTGCCTGATCGAGGCCCATCTCAAGGAGGGCTGCGCCGACACACTGCACTTGCTGCCATAACTCGCGCCAGCTTACGCGCCGCCACGCGCCGTCGCCGCCGCGCTCACAGAAGGCGGCGCTCTCGCCGCGCGTGCTCGCCCAACTCTCGATGAAATCCGCGAAGCTGCCTTCGGCGATGGCGGGCGGCGGGTTGGCCGGACGGAGGATCAAGCTGCCGTCGCGGTGCTTTTCAACGAGCGTCTGGCGATGGGGCATGCGGACCGGCCGGAAGGCGAGCGGCGGCGAAATGTTGGCCGTGAGCGTACTCATTGAGCCGTGTCTCCTGACGTTTGCGTGCGGTCCGTAGGCCGCACCACGTTGATTGTGTCTGTGTCGGGCGGGGTTCCGCCGGGCGGAACCCCTTGAAACCAAGGATAGCGGGTGGAGCGGTGGGCCGTACCACCCGAACCGGGTAGCGCCTGCGCGCCCGCGTGCGGAAGACGCAGGTCGGCTATTCGATGCCGAGGTCGCGCACGCGGGCGACCGCTTCGTCGCGGCTCGACACGCCGAGCTTGCCGTAGATGTTCTTGAGGTGCCATTTGACCGTTTCCGGCGAAATGCCCAGCGTGCGCGCGATTTTCTTGTTGGGCATCGCTTGCGCGAGCAGGCTCACGACCTTCGTTTCGCGCTCGCTGAGCGTGTCGGCGCCGCCTGGCGCCGCAACGCGCTCGAGCGCCGCTTCGTTCGTCGTGCTCGCGAGGGCGGCGGCGCTCGCCTGCGCGGCGCGCAAGCGGTCGACGTAGAAGGCCAGCACCGGGTCGACGCTGTCGTCACGATCATCCGCAGTGCCAGGCAAGCCCGCGCGCACGACCTGTTCAGCGAACGAGACGATGCCGGGGTCGACGTCGAGCACACTGCGCACGAGGCCAAGCCGGTGGCCGAGGCGCAGGCCCATGAGCGCGGTGCCCCGTGCCGTGTCCATACGCCCGCGCCGCTGGTCCACGAGCGCCGATTGCATGCGTAGCTGGACGACGTGATGCTGCCCGCCGCGCTCGCCGCAAAGCGCGATGAGCGCCGGCAGGCGCATGGCCGCACCCTCGAAGTCTTCGTGTGCGAGGCACCAGCTCACATGCGAGCGCTCGGCGAGCGCGTGAGCGTCGTGCCACGCATTCGGCTGCGTGGGCCGCAGGCGCGCCGCGATCATGTCGAGGCGCGCGAGGTGGCTTTGCGCGTCGTCGTACTGGCCGCATTGCAGATGCTGGCGAACCTGCGCGGCGAGACTGTGCGCGAGGAGCCGCGCCAGACCCTGGCGGCTTGCGTATTCTTCGAGCCGTTCGAGGTAGGCGAGCGCATCGAGCCGGTGCCCCTCGGCCCAGTGCGCCGCCGAAAGCACGGTGAACACGCGTAGTACGGAGTCCGGAATGGACACGCGTTCGAGCACGTCGACGCGGTCTTCTAGCAGCCGTCGCGCACCGGCGATGTCGTTGAACTCATAGAGCGCCTCGCCTAGCTGGGCTGCCGCGAGGCACGCGGCTTCCGCCGCGCTGCTGCCGCGCTGGTCGGCCTCCGCGAGCACGTCGCGGCTGATGCGCTCGACTTCCTGGAAGCGCCCTTCGAGGGCGTAACTGAAGCCGACGATGCAGCGGCCGTTGAGCATGCCGCCTGGGGTGCCGATCAACGGCGCGCCGGCGAACAGCAGATGATCTGCATCGGACTGGATGGCGCGGGCCTGCTCGTAGTCTCCGTGGCGCATGTAGAGCCACGACAGCAGATTGTTGCGCGCGCCGATCGATATGCTGTTGGTGTCGGGCGGCGTGGCGAGTATCTGCGGCAGGATCGCCATGGCGCTTTCGGCGTCGTCACGCTGCACGTCGACGGCGGCGCGCAGCAGCGTGAGCCGGTATCGTGCGGCGACGTCGTCCGCGGGAATGTCGGCGTCGAGGCGGGCGATGGTGGCGGCGCAGGCCTCGAAGTCTCGCGCATACAACTGGAGTTGCAGTCGCCACAGGCGCAAGTCGATCCTCGCCTCGATCTCGGCATGCGGCAGCAGATGCATTAGCGAGGCGAGCCGGCGCAGATCGCCCGAGAATTGCAGCTTGCGCGCCACCTTGAGTACGAGTTCGGCGGCGGCGGCCGGTTCGCCGGCCAGCAGTGCGTGGCGCACCGCTTCTTCCCTGAGTCCATGGTCGCGGAACCAGCACCACGCCGCATGGTGCACTTTGCGCTGCAAGAACTCGCTGCGCTCGCGCAAGCGTTCGAGCAAGGTTTCGCGAAACAGGGGATTGAGCCGGTACCAGGTCTCGTTGCCCACGCGCTCGATCTGCGCGATGAAGAGGTTGTCGTTTTCGAGGCGCGCGAGCAGCGCGAGCACTTCGCCCGACGGCTGCTCGTCGCCGACCAGCGCGACGCACAGCGACGAGCACAGGCGAGCGCAAACCGACATGCGCACGAGCAACTCGACTTCGCTCGCGGAAAGGCGCGAGAGGACTGCGCGCTCGAAGTAGTCGCCGAACGCGCGCGCGTCGTGCAGATGCGTGCTTGCGAGCGACGCCGAGACGTCCGCTGTGCCGATGGACGTGCGGCGGCGCTTGAGGTGCATGGCGAAGAGCTGAAGGCCCGTTACCCAGCCGTCGGTCAATTCATGCATTTCGCGCGCATCGCGCTCGCTCACCTCGCCGAGTTGCGCGCGCAGGTATTGCGCCGATTCGGCAAAGGTGAAGCGCAGGTCGCGCATGTTGAGTTCGAGCACCAGATCCTGATCGCGCAGGCGGCCAAGCGACACAGGAAAACTGCCGCGCGACACGAGCGCGATGTGCAGGTTGGGCGGCGCGTAGTCGATGAGCCATTGCAACGCGCGATGACTGCGCGGGTTGGTGACGTGGTCGAGGTCGTCGACGACGAGGGCGAGGTCGGCGGAGCGGCTGGCGATGGCGCGCACGAGCGCGATGACGGTGCGCTCGACCGCTTCGTCGTCCACGCCGCGCCCGCCGAGGAGGGCGGCTTCGCGGCAAATGGCGGGATCGACCTGGGCGAGACTCGCCACGAGGCCGTCGACGAAGCTTGCCAGGTCGTCGTCTTCGGGCGCGAGCGTGAGCCAGGCGAGGTCGAAGCCGAGCGGCAGCAGCGCCTCGCGCCAGGCGAGCAACGTGGTGGTCTTGCCGCAGCCGGCGGGCCCCTGGAGCACGATGCAGCGCTTGCGGCGGGCTTCGATCAACTGGCCGACCACACGCTCGCGCGCGACGACGCGCGTCTTGTTGCGCGGTGCCATCACCCGGGGCGATGCGCCGGTGGCGGCAGAAGGGGAATCGGGCCGGCGTTGCGGCATGTTCGCGTGCGCCTTGCAGTCGTGGCGGCGCGATGACTGCGCGCGCCCGATGACCAAACGAGGATCGGGCTATTGTAGCGCGCGCGGTTGCGCGAACGCGCGGGGGGAGCGGCGGAGCTTGCCGCACTGCAATGCGGCGGTGCAACGAGGTCCGGCGCCCAACGGCGAAGGCGGCTAGGCATCGGCGGCCGCTTGCGCTCGGGCGGGCGCGGCGCCGGAGCGTTCGCGCAGGACATGAACCACTTCGCCTTGCGCGCGCCAGGCGTGGCACGTGTCGAGCATGGGAAGCAGCGGCGAGCGCTCGCCGCGCACGGCTTCGGCCAGGCGCTCATGCGCGTCCTGCCGCAGCCCAATGAGCGTCTGGAACGCCGTGGTGGCCATCGGGCCGAGCAGTTCCGTGAGGTGCGTGCAACCCCGCGTGCCGCCCAACCGCGTCTTCACTTCCTTCATGAAACCATTGCCAATCGTGATGCCAACCAGCTTCGCGTAGGCCTCGTTGATCTGCGCGCACCAGGGCGTGGGCGCGCTGTCCGTGCGCGCGTGCGCCGCGCGGATCACGAGAGTCTCATCGACCGTGAGCGTGAGCCGCATGTCGTGGATCGCGCCGCCACTCGGCACGTCCTTGAACAACAGGGCCGAGTCGTGGCCCTTCGTGTCCGTCATGCGGGCTTCGATGTCGTAGAGGCCGTCCTCGCGCACGTAGCCGGTGCAAACGATCTGGCGCGTGTGCGCCAATTTCCGCGGCACCTCCGCGGTGTAATTGTGAGACATGAGATGCCACTCCTGAATATGCCACAGCGACGAAAGGCGCGATATCGCGATGGTGCACGGGGTTCGGGCAAGTGTCCCCACCCCGCGCGGGTGGCCGCCGCGCGCAGGCATTGCCGGGTCTCGCGGAAGAACGCGTGCCGGTCGGGGTATTCCCGTCCCCACTCCGTTTGGGTAGTTGCTCGCCAATTCGTCCCTGCAACACTGCGCCGCATGTGCCTGCCGGCGCCAGACGGCGCAAACCGGTTGCACATTCGCCGCGCCTCTCGCACGCGGCAATCAAAAAAGAGGAGACGTGCATGCGTTTTATCAGCAAAGGGATTTGCGGTGCCACGCTGGCCGTGATGGCCGGCAGCGCCGCGGCGCAGTCGAGCGTGACGTTGTACGGTGTGGCCGATGTATTCCTCCAGTATCTGGATAACGGAGGTAAACATTCGTATTCCGAACGAAGTGGCGGGAACGCCGGATCGATGTTCGGCCTGAAAGGGAGTGAGGATCTCGGCAACAGCCTGAAAGCGGTGTTCAACGTCGAAGCCGGGTACAACATCAATAACGGAGGGCTGTTCGCGGATACCACCGCGCTCTTCTACCGGCAAGCATGGGTGGGCCTCACACACGACAAGTACGGCTCGCTTACATTTGGGCGCCAGTATCAGCCGACGTTCTGGGTCGTCTACCCGTCCGATCCTTTCCGCGGCAACGAAATTCTTTCGCCGCTTTCGGCGGGGGTGCTGGCAGTCGATCGCAACACACTCGCCGCCCAGTACGCAACGGGCCGCACGAGCAACTCGATCCTCTACAAGTCACCGAATCTCGCGGGTTTCCAGCTTTATGCGCTGTACGGCTTTTCGGCTACCACCACGCAGCCGGTGCCGGAGACCTCGGGCAACACGCTCGACCTGGGGCTCTCGTATTCGGCGTACGGGCTGTACGCGGGCATCGCCTACCAGTACCAGCATCCCGGTACGGCGACGATCGCGGGGTTGCCCGCCGCGCTCAACCTGCTTGGGACCGAGCACTTTACGAGCGCGCTCGGCTACCGCATCGGCATCGTCAATCTGCAATTCAACTACGCATATAACCGTCCGCACGACGCTGCGCCGCACTCGCTCGCGGCCCTGCTCGGTGCGGGCAAGTCGTCGAGCCTGATGGAGTTCGGCGCGACGATTCAGGCCACACCGGCCGATACGATTGAGGTCGCAGCCGTCGAGCGCAATGTGCGCGGCGCGCACGACAACACTCCGGGCGTGCAGGTCGGCTATGACCACAACATCTCGAAACGCACGGCGTTCTACATGCGCGCGGGCTACCTGAAGAACAACGGCAGCGCCACGATGAGCTGGCCGGGTGTCTCGGTGACGGAAGGCGGCACGAAGCAGGTGCTCGCCGTGCTCGGCATGACGCACCGCTTCTGACCCGCTCATGCCGCGGGCCAGCCGCTATTCGCAGTCGACAGCAATCAACGAGGAGGGACCAGAATGAATTTTACCCGCGACGGCCGCATGTTTGCCATGGCCATGCTTTTTGCCGCCTCATTGCAGGCTCATGCGCAGGGCGGTGAGGCGCCGGCTTCCGCGCCCCTTGGCGAGGCGGCGTCGGCCGACGCCGCGCCAACTCCGTCGAAGGCCGCCGATCGCGCCCTGCGCCGACGCGTGCTGAACGCCCTCGCGAAAGCGAAGGGGCTGCGCGCGAGCGGCATTAGCGTGCGCGCGACCCATGGCGCGGTGACGCTGGAGGGATGGGTGCCGGAACAGGCGCAGATCGATCAGGCGACGCGCGTCGCCCAGGGTGTGACGGGGGTGAATTCGGTGAAGAACACGTTGACACTCTCGACGTTCTAACCCGCCGACGGGACGGGCGAGCGGGACCGGCAACGGTCCCGTTTCCTTTTGTTTCGCCTACATCGTCACCGACTTGCATTCGAGAAATTCGGCGAGGCCCTCGGCGCCGTACTCGCGGCCGTTGCCGGACGTCTTGTAGCCGCCAAAGGGAACGTTCACGTCGAGCATCGCGCCGTTGATGCGCACCGAGCCCACACGCAGGCGCGCCGCCACTCTTCGCGCGCGCTGCGCATCGTTCGTGGCGATATAGCCCGCGAGTCCGTAGACGCTGTCGTTCGCAATGCGGATGGCGTCCTCTTCGTCGTCGTAGGGGATGATCGCGAGCACGGGGCCGAAGATCTCTTCACGCGCGATCGTCATGCCGTTGTGAACGCCGGCGAAGATCGTGGGCCGCGCATAGAAGCCGCGCGCGAGGCCCGGCGGGCGACCCGGGCCGCCTGCCGCGAGGCGCGCGCCTTCGGCAATGCCGGTTTCGATCATGTGCTGAACTTTCTCGTACTGCGCGCGGTTGGCGAGGGGACCCATGCGCGTGGCCGGATCCGTCGGGTCGCCGACCGTCACGGTGTTCGCGGCGGCCGCCGCGATGGCGACGGCTTCGTCGTGACGCGCGCGCGGCACGAGCATGCGCGTGGGCGCGATGCAGGTTTGCCCGGCGTTCGCCATGCACTGCGCGACGCCGTTCGTCACGGCGCTCTGGAGATCGGCGTCGTCGAGAATGAGCAGGGCGGATTTGCCGCCCAGTTCCTGGGCGACGCGCTTGACGGTAGGCGCGGCGCTGATCGCGACTTCCACACCCGCGCGCGTCGAGCCGGTGATGGAAACCATGTCGACGTCGGGATGCGAGGCGAGCCGTGCGCCTACGGTGGGGCCTGCACCGAACACCATGTTGAACACGCCCGCCGGCGTGCCGGCCTCGTGCAGGATGTCGGCGAAGATCATGGCGTCGAGCGGGGCGATCTCCGAAGGCTTGAGCACCACGGTGCAGCCCGCCGCGAGCGCGGGCGCGACCTTGGCCGCGATCTGGTTCAGCGGCCAGTTCCAGGGCGTGATGAGCGCGGCGACGCCGATCGCCTCGCGGCGCACGTAGCTCTTGCCATGCGTCGTTTCGAACGGGAAATCGCGCAGCGTGTCGATGGCCGCGCGCAACTGGGCGAGGCCGATCGGCGCCTGGAGCGCGTTGCACAGCGAGATCGGCGCGCCGATTTCCTGGCGTACCGCGTCGGCGATGTCGGGCAGGCGTCGCTGATAGATCGTGGCGATGCGCTCGAGCAGGGCGATACGCGTTTCGCGGCTCGTTTCGGACCATGCGGGAAAAGCGGCGCGCGCGGCAGCGACGGCGCGATCGGTGTCCTCGGCGCAGCCCATCGCGAGGGTGCCGATGCGTTCTTCGCTTGCGGGATCGACGATGTCGAACGGGGCGCTATTGGCGTCGGTGTCGTTATTGGCGTCATCGGCGCCCGGTCGCGCGGGCTCGACCCATTGCCCGTCGATATAGAAGCGGTTCAACGTTTTCATGATGCGTCTCCAGTGTCTCCAGTGTCGGTCGGGGACCGGCTCAAACCGGTCGATCGCCGATCACGGTGGCGCGCATCATGTGCCGCACGGCCGGGTAGTAGTCCTGGATCGCATAGTGCTGGCACGACCGGTTGTCCCAGAACGCGATCGTGTTCGGCCGCCATTTCAGGCGCACCTGGTACTCGGGCACCTGCGCCTGGCGAAACAGGCGCTGGAGCAGTTCCATTTCGGCGAGCTTGAAATCGAAGCCCACGCGATACTGCTCGGCGGTCTTGTGGCCATAGTTGGCCAGGTGCGTCGTGAAGGCCTCGTTGACGTAAAGGATTTTCTCGCCGGTTTCCGGGTGCGTGCGCACGACCGGATGCGTGACGGGCGGGAAGTGCTTTTTCATTTCGGCATGCTGATCTTGCGGTACGGCGATCCCGAAGAGCGGCAGAAAATCGTGCGTGGCCGTGAGATCGGCGATGCGCGTCTTGACGTCGTCGGGCAGGCCTTCGTAGGCCGCGACCATGTTGATCCACAACGTGTCGCCGCCGACCTCGGGGCATGTCACGCAGCGCAGCATCGAGCCCATCGAGGGGATCTCGCGCCACGATACATCGGAGTGGTAGAGGTTCTCGCGGCCGCGCTTCGCATCGTTGCGGCCGAGAACGACCAGTTCGGGATGGTCCGGGTGATGCGGAAACGTCGGATGGACTTCCAGCTCGCCGAAGCGGCGGGCGATGGCCACGTGCTGCGCGGGCGTGATGTCCTGGTCGCGGAAGAACAGGACCTTGTACTTGAGCAGCGCGCGGCGCAACGCCAGGTAGGTCGCATCGTCGAGCGGATCGCGCAGGTCGATGTCGCCGATCTCCGCGCCGATGGTCGGCGTGTGGCGGGTGACGGTAAAGGGCCAGCTTTCGGACTGCTGAGGATTGGCCTGTGCCTCGACGGGCGCGCAGACGGTTGCTTGCATGTGACTCTCCATGATCGACGTATAGGTATGGGTTTGGCCGCCGTGGGCGGCGGCTCTTTTTTTCGGTTCTTCGATGAATCGCGCGCGGCGCGCGCCACGTTCGTTCAGGCGGTAACCGGCGCCGCAGCTTCGCCAAGCGTGCGCAGCGAGCGTTCGGGATGCAGCCAGCGCAACGCGGCCAGCGCCGCGAGGAGCAACAGCACCGCCGTGACGCCGATGCCGATCTCGTAGGCGTGCGCGCCCGTGGCGGAATTCGCCTGAATGAGCCGTCCGACTACGGCGGGGCCGACGGCCGCGCCGAGACTCGCAACCGCCGTATTGATCGCGATGACCGAGCCGCGCTGGGCGAGCGGCACCATCTCGGCGATCATGGCGGGGCCAAGTGTCAGGCAGAACGTGGACAGCGCGGCCGCAATCGCGTAGCAGAACACCTTCTGCATGGGCGTGAGATCGATCGCCGCCAGCGCGAAGAAGAGCAGGGCGCCCGCGATCATGACGATGCTCGTGAGGCGCGCACGGGCCTCGCGCGTGGTCGCGCCGAGCCGGAGCATGCGCTGCGAGAGCGCGCTCAAGCCGATGTTGACGGGCGCGGCGAACGCGATGACGAGCGCGAAGAGGCGTCCCGCCGTGATGCCGTCGAAGCCGAGTCCCTTTTCGAGGTAGGTGGGCAGCCACGTGATGGTCTGACCGAGCAGCCAGTAGGCGACGAAGCCGAGCAGGAACACCGAGAGAATGGACGCGTCGGTGAGGATCTTGCGGTAGGGCAGGCGTGGCCCCCCGGCCGTTACCGGCGCGGTGGAGTCGGCACTCGTGCGTCGCACGGTGTCGAGCGTGCCTTCACGGCCGAAGAGGAGCCACAGCGCGCACCAGACCACGCCTACCGCGGCGAGCACGAAGAAGTTGATGCGCCAGCCCCAGCGCTGGGTGATCGCGGGAATCAGGAGCCCGGCCAGCACCATGCCGACCACGGCGCCCTGGTTGATGACGGCGACGGGCACGCTGCGCTTGTGATCGGGAAACCACTTGAAGAGGGCGTGGACCGAGGTCGGGAACGACGGGCCTTCGGCCGCGCCGAGTATCACGCGGCAAAGCAGCAGCGCGAGCGTGCTCGTGGTGAACGCCTGCGGAATCTGCAAGACCGACCAGCTGACGGCCATGGCGAGCAGGATCCAGCGCGTTTGCACACGGTTCGAAAGAAAGCCGACGAGCACCGTCGAGGTCGAGAAAAGCCAGAAAAAGCTGCCCGCGACGAAGCCGAACTGGGCCGGCGAGAGATGCATGTCGGCCATGAGCGGCACGGCGACCATGCCGAGGACGATCTTGTCGAGAAAGTTGATCGTGGCGAGTATCGTGAGCAGGGCCGTGACGGTCCAGGCGGACTTCGGCTGCCAGGAAGAGGAAGTGGACATGGGCGATCTCGTGGTGTCGGCTGGCGCCGGACTGATGCGTGCAACGCGGGATATGGCCGGGTCTGCGCAGGGCGTTTGCGCGCGCCGGCCGACTCAGTGGAATCAGGACGGGAAGTCGGTGATTTCGAGATGGATGGGGGGAGCGGCGACGCCCGGTGTTTTCATGATGTCTCCTTGTCCGTGCGCGGGGTTTTCCATCGCGCTTTCGGTATTGCCTGTGTCTGGCGTTACCTTAGGAGCCTGGCCACGCGGGGCAACCACCCCGGGCGGGTAGGCCAGGGATTTCCTCAGTGGGAAGGAGGCAGGAGAGAGAGGTGCGGCTTGTTGCGCGCTGCGAGGCAGAGCCACAAAGCAAAAAGCCTCGTTGCTTGCGCAACGAGGCTTTTTATTCTTCGGTGTTTGTCGTTACCAACACCAGGAATTCTGGTGGGTAGTACTGGGATCGAACCAGTGACCCCTGCCGTGTGAAGGCAGTGCTCTACCGCTGAGCTAACCACCCGAAGAGATTCAAATTATGCCGGGCATTTTCGATCTTGTAAAGCCTTTTTTAAGCATTTTGCGCATCGGCCGTTTTTTCTTCGGCAGGGGCGGGTTGGGTGCGCCAGACCGACGTGCCCTTGACCGCCTTGTCGAGGTCGTCGAGCAGCGCATTGTGTGCGCTCAACTCATCGTCGCTGGCCGCGATTACCGGCAACTCGATCGACTCGAGCCGCACGCGCGGCGCGGCGGCTTCGCCCGGCGCGGCGTGCTCGCCCAGCATGTCGATGACGAGGCTCTCCTGGCCGCGCGTCATCGCGAGATAGACCTCGGCGAGCAGTTCCGAGTCGAGCAATGCGCCATGCAGCGTGCGGTGCGCGTTGCTGATGCCGAAGCGGTCGCACAGCGCGTCGAGGGAGTTGCGCTTGCCGGGGAAGATCTGCTTGGCCTGCACGAGCGTGTCGATCACCTCGCCGCAATGTTCCTTGAACGACGGCTTGCCGAGCAGCGCGAGTTCGGCATCGAGAAAGCCGATGTCGAAGGGCGCGTTATGGATGATGATGTCCGCGCCCGTCACGAAGTCGAGGATCTGGTCCGCGACTTCGGCGAACTTCGGCTTGTCGGAGAGGAACTCCGTGGTCAGGCCGTGCACCGCGAGCGCCCCCGGATCGCTGTCGCGTTCCGGGTTCATGTAGAAGTGCAGGTTGTTGCCGGTGAGCCGGCGGTTCACCAGCTCGACGCAGCCGATTTCGATGATGCGGTCGCCCGTGCGGGCGTTCAGGCCGGTGGTTTCGGTATCGAGAATGATCTGGCGCATGTCGTGTAAGGCTCAATAGGGTGACGCGAGGTGCTACGGGGCGGCTCAGCGTTCGGCGAGCGTGGCGACGCCGCGGTTCGCGAGCGCGTCGGCGCGCTCGTTCTCCGGGTGGCCGGCGTGGCCCTTCACCCAGCGCCACTCGATCTCGTGCTGGGCGACGAGCGCATCGAGGCGCTTCCACAGGTCGTCGTTCTTGACCGGCGTTTTGGCGGCCGTCATCCAGTTCTTCTTCTTCCAGCCGTGAATCCACTCGCTGATGCCTTTTTGCACGTACTGCGAGTCGGTGTGCACGATCACCTTGCACGGGCGCTTGAGCGCTTCGAGCGCCGCGATCACGCCCATCAGTTCCATGCGGTTGTTGGTCGTGCCTTGCTCGCCGCCGAACAGTTCCTTTTCCTGCCCGCCAAAGCGCAGCAGCGCGCCCCAGCCGCCGGGGCCGGGGTTGCCCTTGCAGGCGCCGTCCGTGAAGATTTCGACGAAGTCGGGTGTGCTCATGTGTCCTTGTTGCGTGTTGGGGAAGGGGTGGTGGCGGCCGCCTTCAAGCTCGCCGCCAGCACCGGCTTTTTGACCTTCAGCGGTCCGACGAGGCGCATGCCGCGCACGCGCTTGATCGCCGTGACCATATAGATAGCGCCGAAAATCGGCCACCAGCGGTCGCCCGCGGCTTCCATGAAACCGTAGCGGCCAAGCCACTGCTCGGTCGCGAGCGGCGGACGATAGCAGCCGAAGCGCCCGCGTTCAAGCTCGAAGCCGAGCAGCTTGATCCAGTCTTTCAGGCGCGTGAAGGCGATCAGGTCCTGCCGCGCGGGCAGGAACGGATGGCCGGTCAGCTTGCCCACCGACTGGCGAGCGCCCCACAGCGAAAGCGAGTTGAAGCCGACGATCAGCAGTTGCCCTTCAGGCATCAGCACGCGTTCGGCCTCGCGCAGCAGGCGGTGCGGGTCGCTCGTGAATTCGAGCGTATGCGGCATCACGATGAGGTCGACGCTCTGCGCCTCGAACGGCAGATCGAGATAGTCGCACCACACGGTGCTGCGGCCCAGGGGGGCGTGGGGCGCCTGCGGCCCGACGGCGGCAGGCAAGCCGACGCCTTCCGGCGCGCCCGGCACGCCCATTGGCACTGCGCCCGGCACGGTATATGGCGCGCTCGCGGCGCTGGCGGCGTCGAGCACGAGGCCGCGGCACGACATGCGGTTCTCGCGCAGGGCGTCGAGTTGGGGCAGGCCGAGCTGCAACGCATGGTAGCCGAATACGTTCGACACCACGCGGTCGAGCTGCTTCTGTTCCCAACCGAGCACATACCTGCCGGCAGGCGATGCGGTCCAGGCGGGCCAGTCTATAATCAATCGGTCAGACATGTCGAAAAATACGTCGCCCCATGAAGAGTCCGCTTGAGTACGCGCGTTCGTGCGAGACGAGCGCTGCTTGCGCTGTATACGAGTACGTACCGGTTCCGGCCTTTGAAGACAATTACATCTGGGTCGTGTCGGACGGCCTCAATGCCGTCGCCGTCGATCCGGGCGACGCCGCGCCGGTTCGCGCGTACCTCGCGCAACGCGGCTGGCGGCTCGTCGCTATTTTACTCACCCATCACCACAACGACCATGTCGGCGGTGTGGCGGACCTGCTCGCGCACGCGCGCGTGCCCGTCTACGGTCCCGCCGGCGAGGCGCTCGGCCCGCTCGATCCGTTCGTCACGCGCGTGAAGGGCGGCGACACGGTGCACCTGGATGCCCCCGCGCTCGACTTCACGGTGATCGACGTGCCGGGCCACACGCGCGGCCACATCGCGTACTTCCAGGCCGCCGACACCACCGGCACGCCGCATCTCTTTTGCGGCGACACGCTGTTCGCCTGCGGCTGCGGCCGCCTCTTCGAGGGTACGCCCACGCAGATGCTCGCGTCGCTCGATGCGCTCGCGGCGTTGCCGGGCGAGACCCACGTGCATTGCGCGCACGAATACACGTTGTCGAACATCCGCTTCGCGCTTGCCTGCGATCCCAAAAACGCCGCACTGCGCGACTGGAGTCGCGAGGCGGCGTCATTGCGCGAGCGCGGCGTGCCGACCCTGCCCACGACGATTGCGCACGAGCGCGCCGTCAATCCGTTCCTGCGCGCGGGTGATGCGGCTGTCCAGGCCGCGCTCACCGAGGCGCTGCACGAACCGGTGCCGGATCGGCTCGGGGCTTTCACGATGATGCGCGAATGGAAGAATCGGTTCCGCTGACCCACCCGGGTCAGGGGGCATGCTCAACCCAATCGTCCGGAATCACACCCAAGCTGTGGATTTCATGGATTTTTTTCAAACAATTCCGATTGACGGAAACGGACTCGTTCCGTACTATCGGCTGCAAATTCCAGCCATGCGGATGTAGATTTTCATGCGATTCATACTCAGTGCGCTGCTGGTCCTCATGCTCGCCGCCTGTGCGGGCGGGGGACAGTCTGCGAGTTCACTAGCCCCAGCCAACGCCCAAACCAACGCCGACCTCATTCGCAGGACCTCCGCAGCGAAAGAAACGATTAACGTCGATCAAGGTTCCGTCAATCAGTTGACGAGCGCCGATGCCGACCTTTGGGGGCGCATCCGTCGCGGCTTCCAGATGCCCGACCTCCAGAGCGATCTGGTCGACATGAACGCCAACTGGTATGCGCAGCGGCCCGACTACGTCGCGCGCATGACCGAGCGTTCGCAAAAGTACCTCTACCACATCGTCGAGGAACTCGAGGCGCGGCACATGCCCACCGAGCTCGCGCTGCTGCCCTTCATCGAATCGGCGTACAACCCGCAGGCGCTCTCGGTCGCGAAGGCGGCCGGCATGTGGCAGTTCGTGCCGGGCACCGGCCGCACCTACAACCTCAAGCAGAACATGTGGCAGGACGAGCGCCGCGACGTGCTGGCCTCGACCAGCGCCGCGCTCGACTATCTCTCGCGCTTGCACGACATGTTCGGCGACTGGTATCTCGCGCTCGCCGCCTACAACTGGGGTGAGGGCAACGTGCAGCGCGCCATTGCGCGCAACGAGGCGGCAGGCCTGCCGACGGACTATCAAAGCCTGCGTATGCCGAGCGAAACACGTAATTACGTGCCGAAGCTGCAAGCGGTCAAGAACATCGTGATGAACCCGCAGCAGTACGGGCTCACGCTGCCGTCCATTCCGAACCACCCGTATTTCGTCACGGTCACGACCTCGCACGACATCGACGTGGACGTCGCCGCCAAGCTCGCGAACATGTCGACCGACGAGTTCCGCTCGCTCAACCCGTCGTTCAAGAAGCCGGTCATCCTGGGTGCGACCGACCCGCAGATTCTCCTGCCGTTCGACAACGCGAGCGCCTTTGAGCGCAACCTCAAGTCGTACTCGGGCCAGCTTTCCTCGTGGACGGTCTACACGACCGACGCGCGCACCACGCCGGCCGCGATCGCGCAGAAGATCGGCGTGGACGCCGACACGCTGATGTCGGTGAACAAGATTCCGGCAGGCATGCGCCTGAAGGCGGGCTCGACACTCGTGGTGCCGCGCACCGACGACGCCGACGACGAGGACATCAGCGCCGACGTGGCCGAAAGCGCCGTGCTGGCCATGGAGCCGGACGTGCCCGACACGCGCAAGATGCTGATCCGCGTGCGCCGCAAGCAGTCGATGGAAACGGTGGCAAGCCGCTATGGCGTGTCGGTTGGGCAGTTGAAGGCCTGGAACAAGACGCGCCGCGATCTCGTCGCGCCGGGTCAGGTGCTTGTGCTGCACGTGCCGGTCAACAAGGCCATGCCGAGCGAACCGGGGCCTGAGCGTCTGGCAACGAACGTTTCGGGCGGCGGTGTGCAGCGAATTGGCACCCGCGTTGCAGACACGGGGCCAAAGTCGCGATACGATAAGAAGCACGGTCGCGCGCACACCGAGGTCGTCAAGGTTTCCGAACCGGTTAAGGCCAAAACGGTCAGCGCTGCGCCCAGCAAGGCGTCCAAGGGTGCGGCAAGCCGCGCGAAGGCCGAAACCCAAACGCAGAAGCACAAGACAAAATAGCGGCTGGCGAAGGGTGCTCAAACGTGCGTTGCGGGGGCAGCGCATGGTATTTCGCTCCGATCACTTTTCCGTTTTGTTCATTTTGTTGCGCTTGACGCCGTCACCCCGCCAGGTGGCGGCGTTTTCATTGGTGGGTCGCATCGAAAAAGGGCAGGAATGCGGTTGCGCTGCGCGAGGCAGCGCTTGCCGCCGTGCGGCCGCCCGCTATAGTGGAAAGTGCCGTGCACCGGGGTGCGAGGGCGCTCGCCGTCGCCGGCGTCATCCTGAAATTTGAAGGAAAGGTGACTTTCGCGCTATAATTTCTAGGTTTGAGCTTATCAACCCGCACCCTAGCGCCTACCTCCTCCCATCCGTTCATCCGCCGCCCGCGCTTCACCGTCGACTGGCCGGCTGCCGCCCGATCGAGCGTCACAAACGCACGTTCAGGCCCGGCGCCAGGGACAGCCAAAAAACGCACGGAGAAGCAGCGAAACGAGCGAGCCGCGCGCGCGTTCCCGCCCCATCAGGCTGGAATGCCGACGCCGCAGCCGCTCCCAGGTCGCAAGATCGCAACGTCGGATAACAGGTCGGCACAGGGTGCTCCCCCCAAGGAGTCTCCCGTGTTGCCGTCATTCTCTCCCGCTCTGCTCGCGCTCGCCGACGGCACGGTCTTTCGTGGTTACTCGATCGGCGCGCCGGGTCATACGATCGGTGAAGTCGTGTTCAACACGGCCATCACCGGTTATCAGGAAATCCTGACCGACCCGAGCTACGCTCGCCAGATCGTCACCCTCACGTATCCGCATATCGGCAACGTCGGCGTCAATGCCGAAGACGTCGAAGCCACGAAAGTCCATGCCGCCGGTCTGATCATTCGCGACCTGCCCACGCTCGCCTCGAACTTCCGCATGGAGCGTACGCTCGGCGACTATCTGAAGGACGAAGGCGTGGTCGCCATCGCCGGCATCGACACGCGCAAGCTCACGCGTATCCTGCGCGACAAGGGCGCGCAGAACGGCGCGATCCTCGCCGGTTCCGACGACGAAGCCCGTGCCATCGAACTTGCGCGCTCGTTCCCGGGCCTCGCGGGCATGGACCTCGCCAAGGTCGTTTCGACCGACAAGCCGTACCAGTGGAACACCACGGAATGGCGTCTGGGCGAAGGCTACCGCACGCAGTCGGCGCCGAAGTACAAGGTCGTCGCGTTCGACTACGGCGTGAAGCAGAACATCCTGCGCATGCTGGCCGAGCGCGGCTGCGACGTGACGGTGCTGCCGGCGCAGTCCACGGCTGAAGACGCGCTCGCGCTCAACCCGGACGGCGTGTTCCTCTCGAACGGCCCCGGCGACCCGGAGCCGTGCGACTACGCGATCAAGGCCACGCAAGCCTTTATCGAGCGCGGCATCCCGACCTTCGGCATCTGCCTCGGCCACCAGATCATGGGCCTCGCCGTGGGCGCCAAAACCATGAAGATGAAGACGGGCCACCATGGCGCGAACCATCCGGTGAAGGATCTCGGCAACGGCCGCGTGGTCATCACGTCGCAGAACCACGGTTTCGCGGTGGACGCCGACACGCTGCCCGCGAACGCGCGTGTAACGCACGTGTCGCTGTTCGACGGCACGCTGCAAGGGTTCGAGCTGACCGACAAGCCCGCGTTCTGCTTCCAGGGCCACCCGGAAGCGTCGCCGGGTCCGCACGACATCGGTTACCTGTTCGATCGCTTCACGGCGCTGATGGACAAGGCAAAGGCCTAAGCGCAGCGAGCCGGCAGGAATGAGCAGAGCAGGGTGCGCAGCGAGCCGAAGCCGAACACGGCCCACGCGCGCACCCTGGCGGCAAGCAGGTTGCCGCCAGACGTAAAAGACACAGGAATATTTAGCGAGAGCGTTATGCCCAAGCGGACAGACATCAAGAGCATTCTTATCATCGGCGCGGGTCCGATCATCATCGGCCAGGCCTGCGAGTTCGACTACTCGGGCGCACAGGCTTGCAAGGCGCTGCGTGAAGAAGGCTACAAGGTCATCCTCGTCAACAGCAATCCGGCGACGATCATGACCGACCCGAACACGGCCGACGTGACCTACATCGAGCCGATCACGTGGGAAGTGGTGGAGCGCATCATCGAGAAGGAGCGCCCGGACGCGATCCTGCCGACGATGGGCGGCCAGACCGCGCTGAACTGCGCGCTCGACCTGCACCACCACGGCGTGCTGACGAAGTACAACGTCGAGCTGATCGGCGCATCGCCGGAAGCGATCGACAAGGCCGAAGACCGCCAGAAGTTCAAGGACGCGATGACCAAGATTGGTCTCGGTTCGGCGAAGTCGGGCGTCGCGCACTCGATGGAAGAAGCGCTCAAGGTGCAAGTCGAGATCGCCGAAGCCACCGGCACGGGCGGCTACCCGGTCGTGATCCGTCCGTCGTTCACGCTGGGCGGCTCGGGCGGCGGCATCGCGTACAACCGCGAAGAATTCGAAGAGATCTGCAAGCGCGGTCTCGATCTGTCGCCTACGCGCGAACTGCTGATCGAAGAGTCGCTGCTCGGCTGGAAGGAATACGAGATGGAAGTGGTCCGCGACAAGGCGGATAACTGCATCATCGTGTGCTCGATCGAAAACCTGGACCCGATGGGCATCCACACGGGCGACTCGATCACGGTCGCGCCGGCGCAAACGCTCACCGACAAGGAATACCAGATCCTGCGCGACGCCTCGCTGGCGGTGCTGCGCGAAATCGGCGTGGACACGGGCGGTTCGAACGTGCAGTTCTCGATCGACCCGCGCACGGGCCGCATGATCGTGATCGAAATGAACCCGCGCGTGTCGCGCTCGTCGGCGCTGGCGTCGAAGGCCACGGGCTTCCCGATCGCCAAGGTCGCGGCCAAGCTGGCCGTCGGTTACACGCTGGACGAACTGAAGAACGAAATCACGGGCGGTCAGACGCCGGCTTCGTTCGAGCCGACCATCGACTACGTCGTCACGAAGATCCCGCGTTTCGCGTTCGAGAAGTTCCGCGAAGCCGACCCGCGCCTCACCACGCAGATGAAGTCGGTCGGCGAAGTGATGGCCATCGGCCGCACGTTCCAGGAGTCGTTCCAGAAGGCGCTGCGCGGTCTGGAAGTCGGCGTGGACGGTCTGGACGAAAAGACCACGAGCCGCGACGAGATCATCCGCGAGATCGGCGAAGCCGGTCCGGACCGTATCTGGTACGTGGGCGACGCGTTCCGCGTGGGCATGACGCGCGAAGAGATCTTCGAGGAAACCGCAATCGACCCGTGGTTCCTCGCGCAAATCGAAGAGATCATCAAGAAGGAAGAGGCGGCCCGCGGCCGCACGCTCGAAAGCCTCTCGAAGGACGAGCTGCGCTTCCTGAAGCAAAGCGGCTTCTCGGATCGCCGTCTCGCCAGGCTGCTCGGCGCGAATGCCGCCGACGTGCGCCGCCGCCGTATCGAGCTGAACGTGCGCCCGGTCTACAAGCGCGTGGACACCTGCGCGGCCGAGTTCGCCACGAAGACCGCCTACATGTACTCGACCTATGAGGACGAGTGCGAGGCCAACCCGACGAACAACAAGAAGATCATGGTGCTGGGCGGCGGCCCGAACCGGATCGGCCAGGGTATCGAGTTCGACTACTGCTGCGTGCACGCCGCGCTCGCGATGCGCGAAGACGGCTACGAAACGATCATGGTCAACTGCAACCCGGAAACGGTTTCGACCGACTACGACACGTCCGACCGTCTGTACTTCGAGTCGCTCACGCTCGAAGACGTGCTCGAAATCGTCGACCTCGAAAAGCCGGTTGGCGTGATCGTGCAGTACGGCGGCCAGACGCCGCTGAAGCTCGCGCTCGACCTCGAGGCGAATGGCGTGCCCATCGTCGGCACGTCGCCCGACATGATCGACGCCGCTGAAGACCGCGAGCGTTTCCAGAAGCTGCTGCAAGACCTCGGTCTGCGCCAGCCGCCTAACCGCACTGCACGCGCAGAAGACGAAGCGCTCAAGCTCGCCGACGAAATCGGTTACCCGCTCGTCGTGCGTCCGTCGTACGTGCTGGGCGGCCGCGCCATGGAAATCGTCCACGAGCCGCGCGACCTCGAACGCTACATGCGCGAGGCCGTGAAGGTGTCGAACGATTCGCCGGTGCTGCTCGACCGCTTCCTGAACGACGCGATCGAATGCGACGTCGACTGCATCTCCGACGGCACGGACGTGTTCATCGGCGGCGTGATGGAGCACATCGAGCAGGCTGGCGTGCACTCGGGCGACTCGGCGTGCTCGCTGCCGCCGTACTCGCTCTCGCAGGAAACGGTTGCCGAACTCAAGCGCCAGACCGGCGCGATGGCCAAGGCCCTGAACGTGGTCGGCCTGATGAACGTGCAGTTCGCGATCCAGCAGGTGCCGCAGGATGACGGTTCGAAGAAGGACATCATCTACGTGCTGGAAGTGAACCCGCGCGCGTCGCGCACCGTGCCGTACGTTTCGAAGGCGACCAGCCTGCCGCTCGCGAAGATCGCGGCGCGCGCGATGGTCGGCCAGAAGCTGGCGCAGCAGGGCGTGACGAAGGAAGTCGTGCCACCGTACTTCAGCGTGAAGGAAGCGGTGTTCCCGTTCGTGAAGTTCCCGGCCGTCGACCCGGTGCTTGGACCCGAAATGCGTTCCACGGGCGAAGTGATGGGCGTGGGCAAGACCTTCGGTGAAGCGCTCTTCAAGTCGCAGCTGGCCGCGGGTTCGCGCTTGCCGGAATCGGGCACGGTCTTCATCACCGTGATGGATGCGGACAAGCCGAAGGCCGTCGAAGTCGCGCGCATGCTGCACGAACTCGGCTACGGCCTCGTCGCGACGCGCGGCACGGCTGCCGCCATCGAGGCGGCCGGCGTGCCGGTGAAGGTCGTGAACAAGGTGAAGGACGGCCGTCCGCACATCGTCGACATGATCAAGAATGGCGAGATTTCGCTCGTGTTCACGACCGTCGACGAAACGCGTGCCGCGATCGCCGATTCGCGCTCGATTCGCATGAGCGCGCAGGCCAACAAGGTCACGTACTACACGACGATGTCGGGTGCGCGTGCCGCCGTCGAGGGTCTGCGCTATCTGAAGAACCTGGAAGTCTATGATTTACAAGGCCTCCACGCTCGCCTAAACTAAGGCTTCAATTGTCTGTCTAACGTCCAACGAGGCAGGCTAATAAAGCTGAATGTGCCGCGGTTAAGCGGCGTCCCAACAGGGTTTTCAGGCTGCGCCAGACCGCGCAGCCGCCCTCGTGGGATGCACTTAACCGCGGAATTTTTTTTATGGCCGCAACGCGGCGCGCATCGCGCGCGTGGCGCGGCCTTCTTGAGGCCCTGATGGCCCGTACGAGTTGTTTATGAGCACGATTCCCCTGACCAGGCGCGGCGCAGATCAATTGCGCGGAGAGTTGCAGCACCTGAAATCCGTCGAGCGTCCGGCGGTCATCAATTCGATCGCGGAAGCGCGCGCGCAAGGCGATCTGTCGGAAAACGCGGAATACGACGCCGCGAAGGAAAAGCAGGGCTTCATCGAAGGCCGCATCGCCGAGATCGAGTCGAAGCTGGCGGCCGCGCAGATCATCGATCCGGCCACGCTCGAAGCGGACGGCCGGATCGTGTTCGGCTCGACCATCGATCTCGAAGACCTCGAGTCGGGCAAGACGGTGACCTACCAGATCGTCGGCGACGACGAAGCCGATCTCGAGCACGGGCTCATTTCGGTCAGCTCGCCCATCGCGCGCGCGCTGATCGGCAAGTCCGAAGGCGATGTCGCCGAAGTGCAAGCGCCCAGCGGCGTGCGCGAGTACGAGGTCATCGAGGTTCGCTACGTCTGAGGGGCGCGCTGCCGTGAGTACGACAGGTTACGCAAGTTCCGCGACCCCGGTTTCGCTCGTTCCGCACCGGCTCTTCGGGTGGCTGGCCATGCTGTGGGTCGGCAGCCAGTTGACCATCGGCTATATGGTCGCGCCGGTGCTGTTCGCGTCGCTCGACAGGGTGGTGGCGGGCGGAATCGCCGCCCAGCTGTTTCGTCTCGAAGGCATTGTCGGCGTGGTGTGCGGCGTGCTGCTGCTCGGGCTTTCCAACCTGCTCACGCGGCGTGGCGCGGCAGGCTATCGCCGCCTGCGCTGGGTGCTGGCGATCATGCTGCTGTGCGTGCTGATCGGCTATTTCGCGCTGCAACCGTTCATGAATGCGCTGCGCGTGCAGGCCATGAGCGCGGGCATGGATGTCGCCAGTTCGCCGTATGCAAGCCGCTTTGGATTGCTGCACGGCGTGTCCAGCCTTTTCTATCTGGTGCAGAGCCTGCTTGGCGCATGGCTCGTCTGGCTGTTGCCTTCGGCGCGTGCCGCCGGTCTGGTGCAGCGTGCGGAGTCCGCGCCACGCTGACAGCGCGCCGGCCAAAAAAAAGCGCGGCTCGGTGGTGGCCGCGCTTCCTTGTTACTTGGCGTTCTGGTGCGTGCGCTTGGAGCTGGTCTGACGCTTCTTCGCGCGCTTGATGTTGCCGCCTTGCGTGACGCGCTCGTTGCCCTTGACGGTGACCTTCTGCGATTTGGGCTTGCGCATGGGATTGTCGCTCGCCTTGACGACCTTCACGACGCGCGGCGACGCACCGCGCTTGCCGGCTTCACGGGCGCTCGGCACGTCGGCAGCGGGGCGCGACACGGTGCCGCGTGCGCCGGCTCGGGCGGTGGAGGTTTTCGCCTTGGCTTCTTCGGGCTTCCAGAGCACGAGCAACTTGCCAATGTGCTGGATGGGCGCGGCGTTCAGGCGGTCGCAGATCTCTTCGTAGATCGCGATGCGCTCTTCGCGCTCGTCGCCAAACACGCGCACCTTGATGAGCTGGTGAGCGTCAAGGTGAACCTTGATTTCCTTGAGGACGGCGTCGGTCAATCCCTCGGCGCCGATGAGCACGACCGGTTTGAGCGCGTGAGCCTGGGAGCGCAGCTCGGAGCGCTGTTCGGCGGAAAGAGAGAGGGCGGGCATGGGAAGTGGCAGACTCGACTAAAATGACGGCGCCGCGCGGGTCGACAGGCATGAACCAGGCCTGGGCAGACGTGAACGCGGTCCGCAGGTAGCGGGCCGCCAGCGGGCAAAGCGCGTCGGAACAACGGAAAACCGTGGAGAACGGCAGGGCGCGGGCACTTACGCCGCCGGAGAAACACACATCCGGTCTGGCGAGCCGCGACGGCCGCACGAATTAAACGCGTATTATCCGCTAAAAGCGCGGAATCACGCAGCAAGAGTTCATCTTTAATGGCAAAAAATCGCTTCAACCACTCGTGGCTGCACGACCACATCAACGACCCTTACGTGAAAATGGCGCAGCGGGAGGGTTACCGCGCCCGCGCCGCGTACAAGCTCAAGGAAATCGACGAGCAGGACAAGCTGATCCGTCCCGGGATGGTGATCGTGGACCTCGGCGCCGCGCCCGGCAGCTGGAGCCAGTACGCGCGCAACAAGCTCGCGCAGAGCACGAAACGCGACGACCAGCGCCAGGGCGGCATCGACGGCACGATCATCGCGCTCGATATCCTGCCGATGGAGCCGATCTCCGACGTGCAGTTCCTGCAAGGCGACTTCCGCGAGGACGACGTGCTCGCGCAACTGGAAGAATTGGTGGGCGGCCGCCCGGTCGATCTTGTAATTTCAGATATGGCGCCCAATCTCTCGGGGGTCGCGTTGGCTGACGCGGCGCGCATCGAGCACGTGTGCGATCTCGCGCTCGAGTTCTCGGAGAATCATCTGAAACCCGATGGGGCCCTTTTAGTCAAATGCTTCCACGGCAGTGGTTACAGCCAGATCGTCGAGAAGTTCAAGCAACAGTTCAAGGTCGTGGCCGCGCGAAAACCGAAAGCTTCGCGCGACAAATCGGCTGAAACGTTTATATTGGGTAAACATCTGAAGCGTTCCCGCTAATTGGGGCATGATTAATGCTCCAAGGTGCGGGCTGACGGTCAAGCAGATGCAAAAGGGCGCAAAACGCGGTCCGGACAAGGCGCTGAGGCTATTCCTGCGGTAGCGAAACGTTATGGCAGGGGTCCTTGTACTGGATTAGAATGCTTTGATGGTGCAGCAAGGCAAATGTAGGCGCCCGTCTATGAGTGAAGGAGTGGTGCTTTGAACAACAACATGTTTTCGAAGGCAGCGGTGTGGCTGGTTATCGCACTGGTGCTGTTTACCGTGTTCAAGCAGTTCGACAAGCCCCGTGTCCAGGAAGGCGTTTCCTATTCGCAGTTCATGGACGACGCGAAGAACGGCAAGGTCAAGACTGTCGTGGTGCAGGGGCGCAACCTCACGGTCACTCCGGCTGATGGCCAGAAATACCAGATCGTCTCCCCGGGCGACATCTGGATGGTCGGCGACCTGATGAAATACGGCGTGCAGGTGAGCGGCAAGGCTGACGAAGAGCCGAACGCGCTGGTTTCCGCGCTGTACTACCTCGGGCCAACCATCCTGATCATCGTGTTCTGGTTCTACATGATGAGGCAGATGCAGGGGGGCGGCAAAGGCGGGGCGTTCTCGTTTGGCAAATCGCGCGCGCGCCTGATCGACGAGAACAACAACGCCGTCAACTTCTCCGACGTCGCGGGCTGCGACGAAGCCAAGGAAGAAGTGTCGGAACTCGTCGACTTCCTGCGCGATCCGCAAAAATTCCAGAAGCTGGGCGGGCGCATCCCGCGCGGCGTGCTGCTGGTCGGCCCTCCGGGTACCGGTAAGACGCTGCTGGCGCGTGCCATTGCCGGCGAAGCGAAGGTGCCGTTCTTCAGCATTTCGGGTTCGGACTTCGTGGAAATGTTCGTCGGCGTGGGCGCGGCCCGCGTGCGCGACATGTTCGAACAGGCGAAGAAGCATGCGCCGTGTATCGTGTTCATCGACGAAATCGACGCGGTCGGCCGTCATCGTGGCGCCGGCATGGGCGGCGGTAACGACGAACGCGAACAAACGTTGAACCAGATGCTGGTCGAGATGGACGGCTTCGAGGCGAACTCGGGAGTCATCGTGATCGCGGCAACCAACCGTTCCGACGTGCTCGACAAGGCGCTGCTGCGTCCGGGCCGTTTCGACCGCCAGGTCTACGTGGGCCTGCCGGACATTCGCGGCCGCGAGCAGATCATGAAGGTGCACCTGCGCAAGGTGCCGATCGCCAACGACGTGGATGCAGCGGTCATCGCGCGCGGCACGCCGGGCTTCTCGGGCGCCGACCTCGCGAACCTCGTGAACGAAGCCGCGCTGTTCGCGGCGCGCCGCGGCAAGCGTATCGTCGAGATGCAGGACTTCGAAGACGCGAAGGACAAGATCTTCATGGGGCCGGAGCGCAAGTCGGCGGTCATCCGTGAAGAGGCGAAGCGCGCCACGGCTTACCACGAGTCCGGCCACGCCGTGATCGCGAAGCTGTTGCCGAAGGCCGATCCGGTGCACAAGGTCACGATCATTCCGCGCGGTCGCGCGCTGGGCGTCACGTGGCAGTTGCCCGAGCACGACAACGAAACGTATTCGAAGGACTATCTGCTGGATCGTCTGGCCATTCTGTTCGGTGGCCGCGTGGCGGAAGAGTTGTTCATGAACCTGATCAGCACGGGTGCCTCGGACGACTTCAACAAGGCGACGCAAACCGCCCGCGCCATGGTCACGCGCTTTGGCATGACCGACGCGCTCGGACCGATGGTCTACGCCGACGACGACAACGACGGCGGCGCATTCGGCAAGGGCTTCACGCGCGTGATTTCGGAAGCGACGCAGCAGAAGGTCGACGCGGAAATCCGCCGCGTGCTCGACGAGCAGTACAACCTCGCCAAGCGCCTGCTCGATGAGAACCGCGACAAGGTCGAAGCCATGACCGCCGCGCTCATGGAGTGGGAAACGATCGACGCCGATCAGATCAACGACATCATGGCCGGCCGTCCGCCGCGCTCGCCGAAGAGCACGCCGTCCGCGGGCGACGCGCCTTCATCGGGCGGGAGCACGGGCACTGAGGTCAAGCCCGGTAGCGCCACCGCACCGGCGTGATCCGAATCGAGTAAAGTTGCGGGCCGGTGTGAAGTTCACATCGGCCCGTTTTGCATTTCTGGCGCGCGGCTGGCCGCCGGATGGCCGGTCTGCCGCAGCGCCGCATCTCGTTACACATCTGACGTTTCTTGACGTGCCCAATATCACTTCACAGGGTAATCTCCCACCTGAACCGCTTGCGTGCGGCCGTTTCACGCTGACGTTCGAGCGTCCGCTCGTCATGGGCATCCTCAACGCCACACCCGATTCGTTTTCCGACGGCGGCAGCTACCTCGCGTTCGGCGACGCGCTGCGCCGCGCCGAGCAGATGATGCTCGACGGCGTGGACATCATCGACATCGGCGGCGAATCGACACGGCCGGGCGCGCCGCCCGTGCCGCTCGACGAAGAACTCGAACGCGTGATTCCGCTCATCGAGAAGCTCAAGGGCGCGAACGTGCCGCTTTCGATCGACACGTACAAGCCCGAAGTCATGCGCGCGGCGCTCGCCGCGGGCGCGGATCTGATCAACGACATCTGGGGCTTCCGGATGCCTGGCGCGATCGAGGCCGTGCGCGGCAGCGATTGCGGTCTGTGTGTGATGCACATGCTCGGCGAGCCGCAAACGATGCAGGTGGGCGAACCCGACTACGTGGACGTTGTGCGCGAGGTGCGCGAGTTTCTCGCGCAGCGCTGCGCGGAACTCGAAGCGGCGGGTGTGGCGAAGCGTCGCATCAGCGTGGATCCGGGCTTCGGCTTCGGCAAGTCGGTGGTCGAGCACAATTACGCGCTGCTCGCGCATCTGCCTGAAACCGCGCCGGCCGTGGCGCCCGGTGTCGCGCCGTATCCGATCCTTGCCGGCATGTCGCGCAAGTCGATGCTCGGCGCACTGGTGAACCGGCCCGCGCCCGAGCGCGTCGCCGCGAGTGTGGCGGCGGCGGTGTGCGCGGCGCAGCGGGGCGCGGCGATCATCCGCGTGCACGATGTCGCGCCTACCGTGGACGCACTGAAGGTCTGGGGCGCGATGCGCGACGCCATGACCGGCGGTGCGACGGCGCCGCGCGCTTGAGCCACGCAGCGCGGGCCAGGCCAAAGACAGGACAAAGGCAGCACCAAACCGAGGGATAGAGAGATGGGACGTCGTTATTTCGGAACTGATGGGGTGCGCGGCAAGGTCGGCGAGGCGCCGATTACGCCCGATTTCGTGTTGCGGCTGGGCTATGCCGCGGGCAAGGTGCTCGCGGGCTCGGCAGCGGCCTCCGGCCCCCGGCCGTCGGTGCTGATCGGCAAGGACACGCGTATTTCTGGCTACATGCTCGAGGCCTCGCTGGAAGCGGGACTGTCGGCGGCAGGCATCGATGTGATGCTGGCCGGGCCGATGACGACGCCCGGCATCGCCTACCTCACGCGCGCGCTGCGGCTCGCCGCGGGCGTCGTGATCAGCGCGTCGCACAACCCGTACTACGACAACGGCATCAAGTTCTTCTCCGCCGACGGCAACAAGCTGCCCGACGAGGTGGAGACGCAGATCGAGGAGCAACTTGAGCAGCCGCTCGCGTGCGCGCCGTCCGAGCAGCTTGGGCGCGCGCGCCGCCTGCACGACGCGGGCGGGCGCTACATCGAGTTCTGCAAGAGCACGTTTCCGCAGGCGTTCAACCTGCGCGGCCTGAAGCTCGTGATCGACTGCGCCAACGGCGCGGGCTACGACATCGCGCCGCACGTGTTCCACGAACTGGGCGCCGACGTCATTCCGATCGGCGTGTCGCCCAACGGCTTCAACATCAACGACGGCGTGGGCGCTACCGCGCCGGACGCACTCGTGCGCGCGGTGCGCGCGAATCACGCCGATCTCGGCATCGCGCTCGACGGCGACGCCGACCGCCTCCAGGTCGTGGACGCACATGGCCGCCTCTACAACGGCGACGAGTTGCTCTACGTGCTCGTGAAGGACCGCATCGCGACCGACGGCAAGGTGGAAGGCGCGGTCGGCACGCTCATGACGAACCTCGCGGTCGAGCAGGCACTGGAAGGCCTGGGCGTGCAGTTCGTGCGCGCGAACGTGGGCGACCGCTACGTGCTGGAGCAATTGCGCGAGCGCGGCTGGCAGCTCGGGGCTGAAGGCTCGGGCCACATTCTCTCGCTCGATCGTCACACGACCGGCGACGGCATCGTCTCGGCGCTGCTCGTGCTCGCGGCGATGAAGCGCAGCGGCCAGACGCTCGGCGCACTGCTCGACGGCGTGCAGCTATTCCCGCAGAAGCTCATCAACGTGCGCATCGCGCAGGGCGCCGACTGGAAGGGCAACGCCGCGATCCAGCAGTCGATCGCATCCGCCGAAGCGGAGCTCAAGGGGCGTGGCCGCGTGCTGATCCGCGCCTCGGGCACCGAACCGGTCCTGCGCGTGATGGTCGAGGCCCGCGAAGAGCGCGACGCCGTTCACTACGCCGAAGCGATCGCCGGGGTGGTCAAGCGCTCGATCGCATGACGACCCGCGTGATGACCCGCCGGGTCACCACGCTCGAATCAAACCGATGCGCACGACGCCGCGACCCGGCGTCGTGCGCATCTTTTTTTGCGTTTTTTTCGTCATCGCGACGGAACCAGGCAAACGTTTAAAACATCACGTAGCGGTTTCCAAACCGCTATCGAGGGTTTCCTCGAATCTTTCCGCGTCGGACCCCTCAGAGGCCGCCAAAACCGCGCCAGATGGCCTTTGCGCCTGCGCAGGGCCTTGCAGGCGAGGCCGCCGCCGCGCGCCGCATCCCTCCCGATGCGCATATCCACGTGCCTTTCAGGCAGTAATCGCAGTGTCACGTTGGCTTCATGAATCGTCACGGTACTGTCACAAAGAGCCCCTAAGCTTCGCGGTGTCGTTCATCCGCTCACACACCTGGAGGTCTCATGAAATTGATGCAAACCGCGCTCGCTGGCGTTGCTGGCGCGCTCTTCGCGATCGCAGCCCACGCTGCTGACATCACTGGCGCGGGCAGCACCTTCGCAGCACCGATCTACACGAAATGGGCAGACGCCTATCAGAAGTCGGGTGGCGGCAAGGTCAACTACCAGGGCATCGGCTCGTCGGGCGGCATCAAGCAGATTCAAGCCAAGACCGTCGACTTCGCAGGTTCGGACGCTCCGCTGAAGGACGACGATCTGGCCAAGGAAGGCCTGTTCCAGTTCCCGACCGTGGTCGGCGGCGTTGTGCCGGCGATCAACGTGCCGGGCGTCAAGGCCGGCGAAATCACGCTGTCGGGCCCGGTGCTCGGCGACATCTACCTCGGCAAGATCAAGAAGTGGAATGATCCGGCCATCGTCGCACTGAACCCGAAGGTCAAGCTGCCTGACCTCGACATCGCCGTGGTTCGCCGCGCCGACGGTTCGGGCACCAGCTTCATCTGGACGAACTACCTCTCGAAGGTCAACCCCGAGTGGAAGACCAAGGTCGGCGAAGGCACGACCGTGGCATGGCCGACGGGCACGGGCGGCAAGGGCAACGACGGCGTCGCAGCCTTCGTGCAGCGTCTGCCGGGCGCAATCGGCTACGTCGAGTGGGCCTACGCCAAGCAAAATCACATGGTCTACACTGCCATGAAGAACGAGTCGGGCGCGGTTGTTCAGCCGGATACCGAAACGTTCAAGGCAGCGGCCGCCGGCGCGGACTGGAAGAAGTCGTTCTACCAGATCCTCACGAACGAGCCGGGCAAGGACGCATGGCCGGTCGTCGGCGCGACCTTCGTGCTGCTGCACACGGCACAGGACAAGCCGGACCAGGGCAAGGAAACGCTCAAGTTCTTCGACTGGGCCTTCAAGAATGGCACGCCGGCTGCTGACAGCCTCGACTACATCTCGCTGCCGCAATCGGTCGTGAGCGAAATCAAGGCGCAGTGGAAGGAGAAGGTCAAGGACGCGAGCGGCAAGCCGATCGCCGAATAAGCCAGCGCTCAGGCAACGGTGAACAGGGCCGCCGCGTGACGCGCGCGGCCCTCTCGCTTGTAGCTCGCCTGAAACTGTGCTGCTCAGATGTGCCGCCCGCTCTACGGCTTAACGGCCGGAAAGCGGGCGATCTGTAGTCCCACTGCTGCCTTAACGTCGTGAGCCCCGTGCTCGCGGCAACTGGAACCCAGGTCACCATGTCCGACGTCCCGCTCGTGTCGAACCCGCCCGGCAATGCCGCGCAGCAAAAAGCGCCCAGCCCGGCAGGGGACATCATTTTTGGCGGCCTCGCGCGCCTCGCCGCCATCATCACGTTGCTGCTGCTCGGCGGCATCATCGTGTCGCTGCTCGTCGCCTCGTTGCCGACGATCCAGAAGTTCGGTTTCGCATTCCTCTGGACTGCTGACTGGGATCCTCCCAGCGAGCAGTTCGGCGCACTCGTGCCCATTTACGGCACGATCGCCACGTCGCTCATCGCGCTCATCATCGCCGTGCCTGTGAGCTTCGGCATCGCACTCTTTCTCACCGAGCTGTCGCCCGCGTGGTTGCGCCGGCCGCTCGGCATCGCCATCGAACTGCTCGCCGCGATCCCGTCGATCGTCTACGGCATGTGGGGTCTGCTCGTGTTCGCGCCGATCTTCGCGCAGTGGTTCGAAAAGCCGCTCGGCTCGCTGCTCGGCGGCATGCCGATCATCGGCGCGCTGTTCCAGGGCGCGCCCATCGGCATCGGCATGCTGTGCGCCGGCGTGATTCTCGCCATCATGATCATTCCGTACATCGCCTCGGTCATGCGCGACGTGTTCGAAGTCACGCCCGTGCTGCTCAAGGAGTCGGCCTACGGCATCGGCTGCACCACGTGGGAAGTGATGTGGAAGATCGTGCTGCCGTTCACCAAGACTGGCGTGATCGGCGGCGTGATGCTCGGCCTTGGCCGCGCGCTCGGTGAAACGATGGCCGTCACGTTCGTGATCGGCAATACGAACCTGCTCGACAACGTGTCGCTCTTTTCGCCCGGCAACAGCATCACCTCGGCGCTCGCCAACGAGTTCGCCGAAGCGAGCCCCGGCCTGCATACGGCCGCGCTGATGGAACTGGGCCTGATCCTCTTCGTGATCACGTTCATCGTGCTGTCGATCTCGAAGCTCATGTTGCTGCGCCTTGAAAAAGCGGAGGGTGCGCGATGAGCGAGCCGATGATGAAAATTCCGGGGGCGATTTACGGCCCCGAACTGGATCGCATGCGCGACAAGCTGCAACGCCGTCGCCGTTTGACCAACGCGATCGCGCTCACGCTTTCGCTCGCGGCGATGGGGTTCGGCCTGCTGTGGCTCGTGTGGATTCTCTACACGACGATTTCGCTCGGCATCGGCGGCCTGACGATCGATCTGTTCACGCAGTCCACGCCGCCGCCGAACACCGATGGCGGCGGGCTGGCCAACGCCATTGTCGGCAGCTTGCTGCTCGTTGTGATCGCAACCTTCGTCGGCACGCCGATTGGTGTTCTCGCGGGCATCTATCTCGCTGAGTATGGCCAGAAGGGGTGGCTCGCGAGCGTCACGCGCTTCATCAACGACATTCTGCTGTCGGCACCGTCGATCGTCGTGGGTCTGTTCGTCTACGCGCTCGTCGTGGCGAAGATGGGCCACTTCAGCGGCTGGGCCGGCGCGATCGCGCTGGCGCTGTTGCAGATTCCGATCGTGATCCGCACGACCGAGAACATGCTCAAGCTCGTGCCGAACAATCTGCGTGAAGCAGCCTTCGCGCTCGGCACGCCGAAGTGGAAGATGGTGCTGTCGATCACGCTGAAGGCGTCGATCGCGGGCATCGTGACGGGCGTGCTGCTCGCCATCGCCCGTATTGCCGGCGAAACCGCGCCACTGCTCTTCACCGCGCTGTCCAACCAGTTCTTCAGCGCGAACATGAATCAACCGATCGCGAACCTGCCGGTCACGATCTTCAAGTTTGCGATGAGCCCGTTTGCGCAATGGCAGTCGCTTGCGTGGGCCGGTGTTTTCCTGATCACGCTGGGTGTGCTGGGTTTGAATATCCTTGCACGCACGGTCTTTTCGAATAAGTAAGGGCGGAGTTCCCGATGAACATGGCAGAGAGTCACCTCAACACCGCTGCGCACGGCAATGCGCCCTCCGCTGGGTTTCAGCCTGCGGACCCCGCCCAGAACGCGCGCCCGCAGGCGCTCGGCAAGCCGAAGATCGAAGTGAATGATCTGAACTTCTTCTACGGCAAGTATCACGCGCTGAAGAACATCAACTTGCAGATTCCTGATGGCAAGGTGACCGCGTTCATCGGCCCGTCGGGCTGCGGCAAGTCCACGCTGCTGCGCACCTTCAACAAGATGTATGCGCTTTACCCGGAGCAGCGCGCCGAGGGCGAGATCCTCATGGACGGCGAGAACCTGCTCACCACGAAGCGCGACATTTCGCTGCTGCGTGCGCGCATCGGCATGGTGTTCCAGAAGCCGACCCCGTTCCCGATGTCGATTTACGACAACATCGCGTTCGGCGTGAAGATGTTCGAAACGCTCTCGCGTCCGGAAATGGACGACCGCGTGGAATGGGCGCTCACCAAGGCGGCGCTCTGGAACGAAGTGAAGGACAAGCTCGGCCAGAGCGGCTACGGCCTCTCGGGCGGCCAGCAGCAGCGTCTGTGTATCGCGCGCGGCATCGCGATCCGTCCCGAAGTGCTGCTGCTCGACGAGCCGTGCTCGGCGCTCGACCCCATTTCGACGGGCCGCATCGAAGAGCTGATCGCGGAACTCAAGAGCGACTACACGGTGGTGATCGTCACCCATAACATGCAACAGGCCGCGCGCTGCTCGGACTACACTGCGTACATGTATCTCGGCGAACTGATCGAGTTCGGCGACACCGAGAAGATCTTCATCAAGCCGGTCCGCAAGGAAACGGAAGACTACATCACCGGCCGTTTCGGCTGACCGCAGCAGGGAGGAAAACATGTCCGACAAACACCTGTCCAGCCAGTTCGACGCCGATTTGAACCTCATTTCGTCGAAGGTGCTCGAAATGGGCGGCCTCGTCGAATCGCAGATCATCACGGCGATGCAGGCATTGAACGAGTTCGACGGCGAAGCCGCCGAGCGCGTGATCGTCGCCGAAGACCGCCTCAACACGATGGAAGTCGAGATCGACGAGGAGTGCAGCAACATCATCGCGCGCCGCCAGCCGGCCGCGCGCGACCTGCGCCTCGTGCTCGCCATTTCGAAGACCATCACGAACCTCGAGCGCGCCGGCGACGAAGCCGAAAAGATCGCCAAGCGCACCAAGCGCCTGATGGAAGACGGCGCCTCGCGCACCGTCAACATCGCCGAGATCAAGGTTTCGGGCGAGATGGCCGTGTCGATCCTGCGCCGCGCGCTCGACGCGTTCGCGCGCCTCGACACCGTGGCCGCCGCGCAGATCGTGCGCGACGACAAGGCGATCGACGAGGAATTCCGCGCCTTCGTGCGCAAGCTCGTGAGCTACATGATGGAAGATCCGCGCACGATCTCCGTGGGCCTCGACTATCTGTTCATCGCCAAGGCGATCGAGCGGATCGGCGACCACGCGAAGAACATCGCGGAGTTCATCATCTACATCGTGAAGGGTACGGACGTGCGCCACAAGTCGCGCGACGCGCTCGAACGCGAAGCACTCAGCTAATAAATAACTCAACAGGTAACAAGGTCAAGAGGTGCCGATGCCTAGCAGCATTCTCGTCATCGAAGACGAGCCCGCCATTTCCGAGCTGATTTCGGTGAACTTGCAGCACGCAGGTCATTGCCCGATCCGCGCCTACAACGCGGAGCAGGCGCAAAACCTGATCAGCGACGTGCTGCCCGATCTCATCCTGCTCGACTGGATGTTGCCGGGCAAGTCGGGCGTCACGTTCGCGCGCGACCTGCGCAACAACGAGCGCACGAAGCATATTCCGATCATCATGCTGACCGCGCGTGGCGACGAGCAGGACAAGGTGCTTGGCCTCGAAATTGGCGCCGACGACTACGTGACGAAGCCGTTCTCGCCCAAGGAACTGATGGCGCGCATCAAGGCGGTCCTGCGCCGCCGCGCGCCGCAGCTCACCGAAGACGTCGTGGCGATCAACGGCCTGAAGCTCGATCCGGCCACGCACCGCGTGGCGGCCGCCGCCGAAGGCTCGGAGATCAAGCTCGACCTCGGCCCGACCGAGTTTCGCCTGCTGCACTTTTTCATGACGCACCCCGAACGCGTGCACAGCCGCACGCAGTTGCTCGACCAGGTGTGGGGCGATCACGTGTTCGTGGAAGAGCGCACCGTGGACGTGCATATCAAGCGTCTGCGCGCCGCGCTCAAGCCGGCGGGGTGCGATGCTATGATCGAAACGGTGCGCGGCAGCGGCTACCGTCTCGCGAAGAGCGCCTGAGCGCAGGTTTCACGGTAGCGCCGCAGGGTGATTGACCGGGCGGCGCCGCTGCTTCGCCGTCGCCGCTATTCGCGTGATGGCAACACGATGTTGCGTGCCCGCATCCGACTGTACTTTTCTTCGATCGCTGGAACATGAACATCATCTGGGCGCGCTCCCTCGTATCGATCGTGCTGCTCGCGCTCGTCTGCGCCGGTATTGGCGCGGTCCTCGGCGTCAAGGTCGCGCTGGGCGTGGCCGTGTTCGCGCTGCTCGCGCAAATGCTTTTCAGCACCTTCCACAAGCAGCGCCTCTGGCGTTTGCTCGACGCGCCGGTCTACGGCGAAGTGCCGAGCGCCCCCGGCGTCTGGGGCGAAATCTATTACCGTCTGCACAAGCTCGCCAAGCGCTGGCACGCCCAGGTGCGCCAGGTCGAGCAGCAGCACTCGCGTTTCATTCAGGCGATCCAGGCGTCGCCCAACGGCGTCGCGATGCTCGACGACCATGACCAGATCGAGTGGTGCAACGCGATCTCCGAGATTCATTTCGGTCTCGACGCGAAGCGCGACCTGCGCCAGCACATCACGCATCTCGTGCGTCAGCCCGACTTCGTGCGCTACCTCAATTCGCACGATTACCAGGAAATGCTCATCATGCGCGGCATGGGGGCGAAGCGTCAGAACGTGCTCTCGGTGCAGGTGTTTCCGTACGGCGAGAATCGCAAGCTCGTGCTTTCGCAGGACATCACCGAACTGGAGCGCACCGACGCCATGCGGCGCGACTTCGTGGCCAACGTTTCGCACGAACTGAAAACGCCGATCACGGTGCTTTCCGGGTTTCTCGAAACGATGCGCGAATTGCCGCTTTCCGAGGCCGAGCGCATCCGCTACCTGGAGTTGATGGAGCAGCAGGCTTCGCGCATGCGCCACATCGTCACCGACCTGCTCGTGCTCGCCAAGCTCGAAGGCGAGGGGCGCCAGCCCGGCGACCAGATGGTCGACATGCGCGCGGTGCTCGGGCATGTGCGCGAGGACGCCGAAAGCCTCTCGGGCGGCCATCATCGCGTCACGACCGACTTCGACGACGGGCTGAGCGTGACGGGCTCCGAAACCGAGATCATGAGCGCGCTCGGCAACCTCGCGACCAATGCGGTGCGCTACACGCCGGAAGGCGGCAAGGTGCACCTGTCCTGGCGCGTGGAGCACGGTAACGCGGTGTTCGCGGTGACCGACTCGGGCCTGGGCATTCCGGCCGCCGACATCCCGCGCCTGACCGAGCGTTTTTACCGCGTGGATCGCAGCCGCTCGCGCGACACGGGCGGCACGGGCCTCGGCCTCGCGATCGTGAAGCACGTATTGCAGCGTCACGACGCGGCGCTCGAAGTGAAGAGCGAGGAAGGGCGGGGCAGCACGTTCACGGTGCGCTTTCCCGTCGCCCGCACGACGAGAAGGCAGCCCGCGCCGGTGTGAGCGTTCGGCGCAGCCAATAAAAAAGGCCGCTTCGTATGAAGCGGCTTTTTTTGTGTCCAGCGTTTTCGGGCCTGTTTCCAGGCCCGTTTCACGTCGTCACGGGCAGAACTTCGCCAGCAGACTCAACTGCGCATTGCGCACGGCCTTGCCCGCGCGGCGGCGGCGATAGTGGCCGTCGCTCTGCATGAGCCAGGCGGCCTGGTTGTCGCCGAGGAAGGTCGAAAGCCCTTCGGCGATCACGCGGCGCTTGAGGCGGCGGTCGTGAATCGGGAACGCCACTTCGACGCGGCGGAACAGGTTGCGGTCCATCCAGTCGGCGCTCGACAGATAGACATCTTCCTTGCCGCCCGCATAGAAGTAGTAGATGCGATGGTGTTCGAGGAAACGCCCGACGATCGAGCGCACCGTGATGTTCTCGGAGAGCCCCGGCACGCCCGGTTGCAGCGAGCACACGCCGCGGATGATGAGGTCGATCTTCACGCCCGCCTGTGACGCTTCGTACAACTCATCGATCACCGTCGGTTCGAGCAGCGCGTTCATCTTCGCGACGATGCGCGCCTTCTTGCCCGCGCGCGCGGCCTCGGCCTCGGCGCGGATCGACTCGACGAGCTTGGGGTGCAGCGTGAAAGGCGACTGCCACAGATCGTGCAACTGCAACTCGCCGCCGATGCCCGTCAACTGCTGGAACACGTGGTGGACGTCCTCGCACATCTTCGGCTCCGAGGTCATGAGGCCGAAGTCGGTGTAGAGGCGCGCCGTGCGCGGATGGTAGTTGCCGGTGCCCAGGTGCACGTAGCGGCGCAGCGCCATGCGGCCGTTCACGGGCACGCGGCGCACGATCAGCATCATCTTGGCGTGGCACTTGTGGCCCACCACGCCGTACACCACGTGCGCGCCCACGGCTTCGAGCTGCGAGGCCCAGTTGATGTTGGTCTCTTCGTCGAAGCGCGCGAGCAGCTCCACGACCACCGTGACTTCCTTGCCGTTGCGCGCGGCCTGCATGAGCGCATCCATGAGCGGCGAGTCGGTGCCGGTGCGGTAGATCGTCTGCTTGATCGCCACCACGTTCGGATCGTTCGCGGCCTGCAACAGCAGTTCGAGCACGGGCTGGAAGCTCTCGTACGGATGATGCAGGAGCACGTCGTCCTGATCGATCACGTCGAACATGTTGCTGTTCGCGGCGATGCGCCGCGGAATGGCGGGCACGTGCGGCACGAACTTGAGGTCGGGGCGATCGACCATCTCGGGCAACTGCATGAGACGCACGAGATTCACGGGGCCATCGACGAAATAGCAGTCCTTTTCATTGAGGCCGCTTTCGTCGAGCAGGCGCCGCACCAGATGCGCGGGCGTTTCCGCCGACACTTCGAGGCGCACCGCGTTGCCCAGGTGGCGCGCGGGCAGTTCGCCCTGGAGCGCCACGCGCAGGTTGGTGATTTCGTCTTCGTCGACGAAGAGTTCGCTGTTGCGCGTGATGCGGAACTGATTGCAACTGCGCACCACGAGGCTCGGGAACAACTCGCCCACGAAGCGCTGGAGCAGCGAGCCGAGCAGCACGAAACCGTGCTGGAAGCCCGACAGCTCCTGCGGCATGCGCACGAGGCGGGGCAGCGCGCGCGGCGCCTGTACGATGCCCATCACGGCCTGGCGCCCGAACGCGTCCTTGCCTTCGAGTTCGACCACGAAGTTCAGGCTCTTGTTGAGCACGCGCGGGAACGGGTGCGCGGGGTCGAGCCCGATGGGCGTGAGCACGGGCAGCAGTTCGTCGAGGAAATATTTGCGCGCCCAGGCGGTCTGCGCTTCGTTCCAGGCATCGGTGCCGTGGAAGTAGATGCCTTCCTGTTCGAGCGCTGGCAGCACGGTGTCGTGCAGCATGCGGTACTGACGATGCACGAGACGCTGCGCGCGCTCGACCACGAGGTCGTACACGTGTTGCAGCGACATGCCGTCGGGAGAGAGCGCACCGGGGTTGTCGCGCATCTGCTCCTGAAGGCCGGCCATGCGGACTTCGAAGAATTCGTCGAGGTTGCTGCTGGTGATGCAGATGAAGCGCAGGCGCTCCAGCAAAGGAACAGCGGGATCGGACGCCTGTGCTAGCACGCGCTCATTGAATCCCAGAATGCCCAGTTCGCGATTAAGTAAGGGATAGCGGATGGACATTGGCAGTGAAAACGGAATGTCAGGGAATGATTCGAACGGACGCTCGGAAATTCTCACAGTAATATGACTTTATTGTGACATTCGGTGTGTCATAAATTTTACGCTGCATTTTCACGAAATCGACAAGTCGCGTTGCGAACATGCACGCTGGGTAAAAGTACCCATGGTCATGGCGAATGCGAGGAGCGACATCGTGAAGTCGGCTACGCTTAAAATGACGCATTTGGACAGTGCGGCTGCGGCGCAGCAAGCCCGTATGGCCGCACGGTCGTCTTTGTATGCACGCATGGAGCCTGCCCCCTCGATGGTCACCAATCCCCAACTGCTTGCCGCCGTCGATCTCGGTTCGAACAGTTTTCGTCTGATCGTAGGCCGCGTCGAAGAAACCGACGCCGGCAGCCAGATCTACCCGGTGGATGCGCTGCGCGAACCGGTGCGGCTCGCGGCCGGCCTCTCGAAAGACAAGTTGCTCGATCGCGCCTCGCAGGTGCGCGGCTGGGACGCGCTCAAGCGCTTCGGCGAGCGGCTGCGCGACTTCCACCCCGACCACGTGCGGGCGGTCGCGACCAATACGCTGCGCGTGGCCAAGAACGCGCGCGAATTCCTCACCGAGGCCGAAGCCGCGCTCGGCTTCCCGATCGAAGTGATCGCGGGCCGCGAAGAGGCGCGCCTCATTTACGCGGGCGCCGCGCACTCGGTGCCGGCGAGCGCCGGCAAGCGCTTCGTGGTGGACATCGGCGGCGGCTCGACCGAGTTCATCATCGGCGCGCACTACACGCCGATTCGCATGGAAAGCCTTTATATCGGCTGCGTGAGCCATAGCCGGCAGTTCTTCCCCTCGGGCAACGTCGACGAGTACACCATGCGCCAGGCCGAACTCGCGGCCACGCGCGAAATCCAGATCATTTCGTCCGACTACCGCAAGACCGGCTGGGACCAGGCGATCGGCTCCTCCGGCACGGCGCGCGCGCTCGCCGAACTCGTGGAGGCGAACGGCTTCAACGATACGGGCGTGACGCACGGCATTTCGCGCGGCGGCCTCGAGCGCCTCAAGCGCGCGCTCATCAAGGCGGAGAACGTGAACCGCCTGAAGCTCGTCGCGCTCAAGCCCGATCGCGTGCCGGTGCTGGCGGGCGGCCTCTCGATCATGATCGCGGTGTTCGACGAGCTCGGCATTGACTACGTGGACACCACCGACGGCGCGCTGCGCCTGGGCGTGCTCTACGACCTGCTGGGCCGCTCGCAGCACGAAGACATGCGTACGGTCACGGTGGAGGGCTTCATGCGCCGTTACGGCGTGGATCGCGCGCAGGCGGGCCGTATCGGCGAGCTGGCGGTGAAGTTCTACGACCAGTTCGAGGAGCCCGACGAGGAGCGCCGCGAAGAAAACCGCATGTTCCTCGCGTGGGCGGCCTCGCTGCACGAGATCGGGCTCTCGATCTCGCACAGCGCGTACCACAAGCATTCGGCCTACATCGCCAGCAACGCCGACATGCCCGGCTTCTCGCGCACCGACCAGGCGCGCCTTGCCGCGCTGGTGCTCGGCCACGTGGGCAAGCTCGGCAAGCTCTCGCAAACGCGCGACGTGGAATGGCCGCTGCTGTTCTGCCTGCGCCTCGCCGCGCTGCTGTGTCGCCGGCGTGCCGACGTGGGCCTGCCGCACATCACGGTGGAGCAGGAAGGCAATGGTTATGAGGTGCTGCTGCCGAACGCCTGGGTCCAGAACAATCCGCTGACCGATTACAACTTGGTCCAGGAAGCGGCGGAGTGGGGCAAGGTCGGCATTCCGTATCGCGTGGTTTATACGGAAGAGTAGGCACAAGCGTGAGCGCGGCGGGGCGCGCGCCATGCGTGCCCGCCAAAAAAGAATGCCCGGCTCGACGTGTGCGGTTCAGAGCCGGGCTTTTTTTGTCCACCGAGCGGCGGACGAGACTTCAGCAGACGTCAGCGTGCGCCGCTCTCGCCGAGGAAGTGACGCGCATAACGCTCGTTGATCTCCGAAAGACGGAAGAGCGTGAGGAAGTCGGCGGTATTGAAATCGGGGTCCCAGGCGGGCGCGCCGCAGATTTTCGCGCCAAGGCGCAGATAGCCCTTGATGAGCGGCGGCGGCGTGACGACGGCGCCGGTGCGCAGTTCGTCGACGGGCAGCGGGGTGTGCGGGAACGCGCGATATTCGGGCGCGGTCAGCGCATTCGCGCCGAGCGAGCAATACAGGTTTGCCGCATAGTGGCCGCCGTCGGCCATGGCGACGCTCGCGCAGCCGAGCATCGTTTCGTAGCCGTTGTGCGTCATGTAGCCGCCCAGACCGCCCCACAGCGACATGATGACCGAGCCGCTGCGATAGTCGGGGTGCACGCACGAGCGGCCCACCTCGACCATTTTCGGGCGCAGATGCGCGAGACGCGAGACGTCGAATTCGCTTTCGGCGTAGAGGCGGCCGATGCGCGCGGCCTGGTGCGGTGGCAGCACGCGATAGGTGCCGACGACCTTGAGCGTGTCGAGGTCACGCACGAGCAGATGGTCGCAATAGGCGTCGAAGGCGTCGACGTCGAGACCGGCGGGGCCGCTCAGGTGTGCGCCCATTTCCTCGGCGAACACACGGTAGCGCAGGCGCTGCGCCTCGCGCAGTTCCTCGTCGCTGCGAGCCCAGGCCACTTGCAGGCGATGCTGCGGGGTGACCGTCTCTTCGGCGCGCGGCAGACGCCGATTCGACTCGAACAGCGTCGAGGCGAACGGCAGGGTGGGCGTCGGCAGATCTCGCATGGGGCGTCCTGGTCGAAAGGTAAGGGAACTTTTTCGGCCAATGTAGTAAGACCCGGTTACGGTTACATGGCAACGCAATGACGATTCAATGACGTCATGTAAGGCGGGCGGTCGCGCCGGGCCGCATGCGGGCGGTCCGGCGGAGGGGGGCTCAGGCGAGGTTAGACGGGGTGAAACGGGTTAGACGAGCTCGGGCGTGATGGCCGCGTGCAGGACGGCCTGATCGCCGCCGTTGCGCTCGCGGCTGGCGAGCCAGAGCACGCCTGCCTTCTTCACGGCCCAGCCGCGCGGGTCGGCGCCGCCCGAGAGCAGGTGCGCCGCCACTTCGCCGAGTGTGGGCTGGTGGCCGACCACGACGACCGTGGACGCAAGGCCTTCGGGCCAGCCGACGGCGCTCAGCACCTGGTCGACGCTCGCGTCCGGCGCGAGTTCGCGCACGACCCGGTACTGGTCGGTGAGCGCCTCGGCGGTCTGGATGGTGCGCGCGGCGGGGCTGGCGAGGATCAGCGTGTCGTCGGGCAGGCGCGCGCGCAGCCAGCGGGCGACGTTCTGCGCCTGCTTGCGGCCGCGCGTGGTGAGCTGGCGGGCGAGGTCGCTCGCCGCCACGTCTTCGGCTTCGGCGTGGCGCCAGAGAATGAGATGCATGGCGTCTCCTATGTCACGGGAATGGGTGCGCGCGCGGCCGGCTGCGTGCCGCGCGGCCTTTTTTGCCATGTTGCCCGCCATGGATACCTGCGGCAAGGTATGGGAAACACGGGATCGGGATCGATTTGCGTAATCTGGATTTGACGGGGGAGGCGCAGAACCGATACAATCTCTGATTCGTCGGAGCGTAGCGCAGCCTGGTAGCGCATCTGATTTGGGATCAGAGGGTCGTAGGTTCGAATCCTATCGCTCCGACCACGGAATCAAGGGGTTACACGCCATTGGCCTGTAACCCCTTTTCTTTTTCGCCTGCTTTGCTTGACCCCCAACATTGACCACCGGATAGCGTGCCGCCACTGGGCTTACGACAGATTGCGGGCCGTCACTGCGTGGAGCCGTCGGTGCGGGCCGTCGAGCTTATAAAATACGGATCGGCCACGATTCCCGTGGCGATCGCACCCTGGCAGCCATGTTACGTTTATCCGAAGTCAAACTCCCTCTCGACCACTCCGAAAGCGATCTTGATGCCGCGGTTCGCGAGCGCCTCGCGGACCTCGGCGTAGCGGCGGACGGACTCGTCCGTTACACCGTCTTCCGCCGTGCGCACGATGCGCGCAAGCGTTCGGACATCAAGCTGACCTATATCGTCGACGTTGAAGTCAAGGACGAGGCAGCCGTGCTCAAGCGGATCGCAGGCAAGCCGCATTGCGGGGTGACGCCTGACATGACGTACCGCTTCGTCGCGAAGGCGCCCGAGCACGCGACGCACCCGCGTCCGGTGGTGATCGGCATGGGGCCGTGCGGTCTGTTCGCGGGGCTGATCCTCGCGCAGATGGGGTTCCGCCCCATCATCCTCGAACGCGGCAAAGCCGTGCGCGAGCGCACCAAGGACACCTTTGGGCTGTGGCGCAAGTCCGTGCTCAACCCGGAATCCAACGTCCAGTTCGGCGAGGGCGGGGCCGGGACGTTCTCGGACGGCAAGCTGTACAGCCAGATCAAGGATCCGCACCACTATGGCCGCAAGGTGCTCGAGGAATTCGTCAAGGCGGGCGCACCGGAAGACATCCTGTATCTGAGCCGGCCGCACATCGGCACGTTCCGCCTCGTCAGCATGGTGGAAAAAATGCGCGCCACCATTCACGAACTGGGCGGCGAAGTGCGCTTCGAAACCCGGGTCGAAGATATCGAAATCGATCAGGGCAAGGTGCGCTCGCTCACGCTCTCGAACGGTGAAACGCTGCGCTGCGACCACGTCGTTCTGGCGGTCGGCCATAGCGCCCGCGACACTTTCCAGATGCTTCACGATCGCGGCGTGTTCATGGAAGCCAAGCCGTTTTCGCTGGGCTTTCGCATCGAACATCCGCAGGGACTGATCGACCGCAGCCGCTTCGGCAAGTTTGCGGGCCACAAGGAACTCGGCGCGGCCGACTACAAGGTGGTCCATCACGCCAATAACGGACGGGCGGTCTATAGCTTCTGCATGTGCCCGGGCGGCACGGTGGTCGCCGCGACCTCCGAACCCGGCCGCGTGGTCACCAATGGCATGAGCCAGTATTCGCGTGCCGAGCGTAACGCGAATGCGGGCATCGTGGTCGGCATCACACCGGATGATTATCCGGGCGGTCCGCTGGCGGGTATCGCATTCCAGCGCAAGTGGGAAGAGCGGGCGTTCGAACTCGGCGGCGGCAATTACCAGGCACCGGGTCAACTGGTCGGTGATTTCATTGCCGGCCGGCCGTCGACATCGCTGGGCTCCGTGGTGCCGTCGTACAAGCCGGGCGTGCACCCCACCGATCTCAGCACGGCGCTGCCCGACTACGTGATCGAAGCCATCCGTGAAGCCCTTCCCCAGATCGACAAGAAGATCGCGGGCTTCGCGATGCACGATGCGGTGCTCACGGGTGTCGAGACGCGCACGTCGTCACCGCTGCGCATTCGTCGCAAGGACGATTACCAGAGCGTGAACGTCGAAGGCCTGTATCCGGCCGGCGAAGGCGCCGGGTATGCCGGTGGCATCTATTCGGCGGCCATCGACGGCATCGAAGTGGCGCAGGCGGTGGCGCTCAATATGACGTCGGCGCACGTGTCCTGATCCTGGACAGGCGGGAAACGGCGGGCGAGATACGTCGGCGCACCCTCAGCGTGTGCGCGACTCGCCCGTCTGCGTGATCTGCAATGGATCGCCAAATGACCCTTCCCCCATTTCCCGCCTTCCTCTAATCCCATAAAATACTGTATAAATATACAGGTGGAGGCGAATCGACCTCCTTCCTGCCGATGCCCCATTTGCTTGCCGGGCAGGGCGGAGCGTTCCCATCAACCAGGCCACGACATGGCAGCAGCCCTCCAGATCACTGCGCAGCTCGCCGCGCACTTGCCCCCCCGGCTGCAAAGCCGCGTGTGGCAGGGCGACCAGCTTGCCCACGCCAGCGAGCGCACGGTGCCGAGCGGCCACGCGCCGCTCGACGCCCAGCTTCCCGGCGCCGGCTGGCCCGCGGGCAGCCTGACCGAGCTGCTCGTGGAGCAGGGCGGCGTGGGCGAGATGCGGCTTGTCGCGCCGGCGCTGCGCGCGCTCACCGCGCAAGCCGGGCGGCACGTGCTGCTCGTCGCGCCGCCGTGGCGTCCGTACGCCTGCGCGCTCAAGGCGTGGGGGCTCGCGCTCGAGCGCGTGATCTGGGTGCGCGCGGCCGAGGACGAAGCCGCCTGGGTGGCCGAGCAGGCGCTCAAGCAGGAGGGCATCGGCGCCGTGCTGCTCTGGCAGGCGAAGGCACGCGCCGATGCGTTGCGCCGCTTGCAGGTCGCCGCCCAGGATTCGCAGGCGCTCGCGTTTCTCGTGCGGCCGCTCGCCGCGCGCAACCAGTCGTCGCCGGCGCCGCTGCGCATGACCTGCTCGCCGGTGCCGCCGCCCGCCGACGCGACGCTGAACCGGCGGCAATGGATGCAGCTCGCCGCGCTCTCCGTCGATATCTTCAAGCGCCGCGGGCCGCCGCCCGCTCAACCACTTGTCATTACATTGCCGTTGCAGGACGCGGTGCTGCCCCAGCCGGATGCAGCTTCGCTCGCCATGCCGTGGCCCGGGGTCAATCATGCTGTGGATCGCCGTCACCTTGCCGCTGTTGCCGCTGGAAGCCGTCAGACCGCTGATGCCGCCGGCGGCATCAACGTCGTTCCCATCGGCTCCGTTTGAGGCCGATGCAGAGGCCGATGCTGAGGTTGATGCGGACGATGTCGATGGCCGCGCCGCGCCGCGCTGCTACGCGCTCGCCGACCACACGCGCATCCTGATCGCCGATCTCGACGCGCTGCGCTCGGGCGTCGAGCCCGGCAGCACGCGCTCGCATGCGCTCGCCCTCGCGCCGGGGCTCGTGCTGCTCGACCCCGACGCGGCGCGCGAGACCCGCGCGTTCGAGTCGCTTGCCCTCGCGCTGCTCGCCTATACGCCCAAGGTTTCGCTCGCGCAGTCGCATACGCTGCTGCTCGAAGTCGGCTCGGGCTTGCGTCTTTTCGGCGGCGTGCGCGCGCTGCTCGCCAGGGTCGCGGCGACGGTGGCCGGTTGCGGACACGTCGCGCGCATCGCCTGCGCACCCACCGCGTGGGGCGCGTGGACGCTCGCGCAGGCGCGCGCCACGCGGGCCTCGCGCCGCTGGCATGTGCTCAAGGAAACGACGCTCGAACGCGTGCTCGACGCGCTGCCGGTCACGCTCGCGCCGTTTGCCGCGCAGCACGACCACGCGCTCACGCAGATCGGCTGCGCGACGCTCGGCGACTTGCGGCGGCTGCCGCGTGACGGCATCGTGCGGCGTTTCGGCGACGGCGTGCTCGGCTGGCTCGCGCAGGCGCGCGGCGAGGCGCCCGATCCGCGCGTCTGGTTCGCAGCGCCCCCGTCGTTTCACGCATCGCTCGAATTGCAGGCGCGCGTGGAGAGCGCCGAGGCGCTGCTCTTCGCCGCGCGCCGGCTCGTGATGCAACTGGCCGGCTGGCTCGCAGCCCAGCACGCGGCGCTGAGCGGCTTCGAGCTGCGTCTGGAGCACGAGCTGGCCTCGCGTCACGCGCCGCGCACGTCGAGCCTCACGATCGCCTGGGCGGCGCCTTCGCGCGACGCCGAGCATCTGCTGTGGCTGCTGCGCGAGCGCCTGAACCAGACCGAGCTCGCCGCACCCGTGATCGGTCTTGCGCTCGTCGCCTCGCAGGTGAGCGAATATGCGGCGCCCACCGACACGCTCTTTCCGATGGCCGAGGCCGCCGAGGCGTCGCTCGGGCAACTCTTCGAGCGCATTGGCGCGCGGCTCGGCGAGCAGAACGTGCTGCAACTCTTCACCGAGGACGATCACCGGCCGGAGCTGGCGATGTCGGCGCGGCCTTATCGCGAGAGCGGCGCGAAGCGGGCGCGCAAGCCGCGCAAGGCAGCCAGACCGCAGGAAGCGTCCGGAGCGGACGCACCCGTGCAGAGCGTCTTCGATTTGCCGGAGGTGCCGCTGCCCACGCAGCCGCGCCCCGCGTGGCTGCTCGAAAAGCCGCTCAAGCTGGCGATGCGCGGCGACCGGCCCGTTTATCGACGGCCGCTCAAGACGATCACGCGCACCGAGCGCATCGAATCGGGCTGGTGGGACGGCGAGGGCGTCGGGCGCGACTACTATGTCGCCGCCGACGACCAGGGCCGCATGTTCTGGCTGTATCGCGAGCGCATTGGCGGACAGTGGTATCTGCAAGGGCTTTTCGGCTAGCGCTCGTTTTTCGGCTCGTTTGTCGTTTACCGGTTTCAGGAATCATGTCGAACAGCGGGACGGGCGCATCGTTGCCCGCGCAACCTTATTCGGGCACGCAGCTTCCTGACTATGCGGAGCTGCACTGCCTCACCAACTTCACCTTCCTGCACGGCGCGTCGCGCCCGGGCGAGCTGGTGGAGCAGGCGATCCGTCACGGCTACCGCGCGCTCGCGATCACCGACGAATGCTCGTTTGCGGGCGTCGTGCGCGCCTGGAGCGCGCTCAACGAGTACGACGAGGCGCGCAAAAAGGCGCACGACGAAGCCGTGCGCGAGGCCCGCGGGCACGGCGGCGAGGCGGCTGCTGCGGCCTTGGGCGCGTTCGAGCCGTCGCTGCATTTGCTGATCGGCAGCGAACTCAATCTCGTCGATGCGCAGGGCGCGCCGTTCTGCACGCTCGTCGCGCTCGCGATGAACCGCGAAGGCTACGGCAATCTGTGCGAGTTGATCACGCTGGCGCGCTCGCGTGCGACGAAGGGCAGCTATCGCTTGCATCCCGCCGATTTCACCGATCCCGCGCCGGATTTCGCGCATCTGAAACACTTGCGCGATTGCGCGCTGCTGCTCGTGCCCCAGCGCACGGCCACGCTCGCGCAGACCTTGCGCGCCGCGCACTGGCTCGCGGGCTTCGCGGCGGAGCGCGCGTGGCTCGCGCTCGAACTCTGGCAAACGGGCGGCGACGACACGCAGATCGAAGTGCTGCGCCACGTTTCGCAGGAAAGCGGCCTGCCGCTCGTGGCGGCGGGCGGCGTGCTGATGCACGCGCGCTCGCGCAAGCCCTTGCAGGACACGCTGAGCGCGATCCGCATCGGCAAGCCGCTCGCCGTGTGCGGTCGCGCGCTGGAACCGAACGCCGAGCGTCATTTGCGCTCGCGCGTGCGGCTTGGCACGATTTATCCGCGCGAGGCGCTCGACGCGACGCTCGACGTCGCGCGCCGCTGCACGTTCTCGCTCGGCGAGCTGGCTTATGAATATCCCGAGGAGCTGGTGCCGCCTGGCGAGACGCCTCAGACGTGGTTGCGCAAGCTCGTGATGCAGGGCGCGGACGAGCGCTGGCCCGACGGCCTGAACGACAAGCGCCGGGGGCAAATCGAACAGGAACTCGCGCTCATCGAGGAGCTGAAGTACGAGAAGTACTTCCTGACCGTGCACGACATCGTCCGCTACGCGCGCGGCCAGAAGATTCTGTGCCAGGGGCGCGGCTCGGCGGCGAACTCGGTGGTCTGCTACTGCCTGATGATCACGGAAATCGATCCGGTGCAGATGAACATGCTCGTCGCGCGCTTCTTGTCCCGCGCGCGCAGCGAGCCGCCCGACATCGATGTTTATCACACCCTTAAACATCCCGATTTGTCAGCGATGTCCAGTCGACGGGCGGCTTCGGGCGATACGCGGCGGTATATATACCGATAGAATTAGGAGAATCAGGACAATCAACGGGGGCAATCGTCCCGTGGAATCTGGCCGCCTGCGGGCCGGATAGCGCGTCGAGCAATCGGTTGGGGACGAGAGCACGGCCCGAAGGAAAATTCAGATCGGGCCGGGCGCGCAGTGTGCGCGGCCGAATGGCAAGGCCGCGTTTGCACCGTTACTGCTTCCGTAATGCCTAAGCGGAAAGGACCCTTCAGCGCCAGATCTTCCACCAGGCAGTGGGGCGAATGTAGGTTAACGAAAGTGTGCCGTGACGGTGGGTTTCCGTGAAATAGTCGCCGTCGAGTCGCATTTTCTCGGCGTCGAGTCGCAGCACGGAGACTCCCCTGTAGCGAGCTCCGCTCCCCGCGACGCCTTCCTTCCGCTGATTCATATAGACGTAATACAGCCGGTAGCGCGCAAAATCAGCGTTTCTCTCGGCATGGACAACCAACGTCTCGGACGTAGACTCGGCGCTCTCAAGTAGTAGTCGAAGTCCAACCAGGGTGTGCTTCACAAGGAGCTGAATCGGGATCGTTGCTTTGCCTCCCGGGCTGTCATAGGTCAGCGTTCCTTCCCAGTCACCGCCAAGATATGGAAAGATCCAATTTTGAATCTGCGGGATCCATCGCCACGCGGCGTAGCCGAGAAGCACTATTGCCGTTGCCCCGCCTGCTGACCACCGGGCAAACAGAGTCGCCGTGTGAACGAGATCTTGATTTGCGAAGAAGCCGGCTCCGGTCAACAAAAAAACGGCAAGTGCGACCAGCACAAACACAAGTCGCATAACGGACCGAAGTGGAAGAAGATGGAGCATGGTGCGAGGATTATTTAATTGATATTAGATAGAATAGATCGAATTTTTGTGGAGTTGCGCGGTCGCGCCGATCCGCAAGCGCCTGTGATCGTCTGCCTGTGTACTGGTGTGGGGCTTCCCGATGGGTGCAGCGCGATGCTACGCGATCCAAGCCCATCCGTCGGTATGCTACTGACTGATGATTTCGTCAGCCTGCGCGAGCGAGCGATCAATCTTAACGCGGCGGTGCATGATGGCGCTATCCTCGTCTGTCGCCGCGATACGGCCGACACTTATCGGATATCTGGGTGGTCGTATCGGCTTCACCCACGTGCACAGCCTATTCCTCAAGTCGTAAATCGCGGCTCGGCCTTTAACAGCTGCATGGCGATGAGTTGCGTGCAAGGCGTTGACCGAGTCTATTTGGCGACCAAGTTGGAGCTGTTTAAGTTTCGAAGCGGGAAAGTCACCCGTATTTTGTGAGGCGGAGGAGTACGGTTCGATGTCTCGATCCAGATAGCCAGGAATTTTCGTCAAGGTTTCTTTTAAAGCGTATAAAAATGCGCGACTTAAAGCGGGCATCGCAAGTATCGATGCCATCTGCATAAATCAGGCTCAGGGCGCCTAAGTGGCGTGAAACCGGGGACGCAAGATGGAACACGAGTATTCAATTGTCGGCGGCCTGAACCGTGCGAAGATCGGTCACACCATCGGGGGGCTAGCTGCCGCTATCTCGTCAGTTGTTGTCACTGCCTTCCTCGCGCTGGTCAAACTTGCCCACTCGTTGGGTATTCTGAAAGACGTCCCATCAGTGGTTCTCTGGCCGGTCACTGCCGGAGTCGTATACGGAGCGCTTTACTGGCTTTTCGACCGTAAGGTCTGGAAGCTTCCCTATCTTGCCCGACTCCTGCGCGTTCCCGATCTTAGCGGGAAATGGCAGTGTGTCGGGCAGTCTATTCAAGCAGACGGCACGCCCGGCACTCGATGGAGCGCAGACGTGGTCATCGTGCAGAGTTGGGATCGCGTTCGAATCAGGCTTAAAACTCTCCAGTCGGTGTCGAACAGCGTGACTGCTGCAATTGTGTATGACGAAGCCGATGGCTTTCGGCTTATGTATAACTACAAAAACGAACCGAACATCGGGGAAGGGCAACTTTCCGCACATAGAGGGTTTGCAGAGCTCCTATTCACTCACGATTTGAGCTCAGCTGCCGGCGAATATTTCAATGGTCACGGCCGCTTCACCTACGGAACCATGACCCTCACGAGGGGAAGCTAATATGGCGCGGACCATCAAGGATCGAATTGCTCGGCTGGATTCCCGGCGTAGCGGGATCGATCGTCTTACAGCTGTGGCGCAAGATAGCCAATTGGAGGTGTTGGCGAAGAGCCTTGTGCAGGAGGGTTATAAGAACAGGGCAAAAGAGCAGCCCTACACGGAGTACACCCTCGGCTCAATGCAAGAAGTCGATGCAAATTACACAAGGATAAGTCTCGAAGAAGCGGATCGAATCGCAAAACAGCTCACGAGCGGGTTAAATAACGAAGACATCGTTGTTGATTTTCGTATCCAGGGTTCTGTTGCCGCTAACATCCATATCCGCGGCGTGAGTGACGTCGATCTTCTTGTCTTGGACGCTGGCTTTTTCACGTACGACGCGGCTGGCCGTCAGAGCAGAGCAGGACACTACAACAGCCCGATCAGCTTCACGCCGTTGTCAGCGCTAAATACTTTGCGCACTCGTTCCGAAGCGATTTTGAAGAACAAGTTTCCTGCGGCAACCGTGGACGTCAGCGGCGCGAAGGCGATCAAGATTTCTGGCGGATCGCTGAGACGGCCGGTCGACGTTGTTCCATCTCACTGGCATAACACCGCGGCGTACCAGGAATCGTTCTCTGAGCGAGATCGTGGGGTCTACATACTTGACCGCAAGAAGCAGCAGACCATCCTGAACATGCCGTTCAAGCATATCGATGAGTTGAATCAGCGAGATGCCATGACGCTGGCAGGTCTGAAAAAATCGATTCGTCTTTGCAAGCACGTAAAGGCCGATAGTGATAGTAATCTGGTCAATGGGCTGCCCAGTTTCGATATCGCGGCAACGATGTGGCATGCAGAGATTGGTGGGCTTGCCAGCGGCTATTTTCACGAGCTCGCCATCTTGGCAGAGACACAACGCCACCTTGACTATCTAGCTAGAAATCACGAGTTTGCAAAAACGCTGTCGGTTCCCGATGGATCCAGACGAATTTTTGATAGTGCGGCGAAGCTCAATGGGCTGAATCAGCTATCGATAGAGATGGATGACCTCGCGACGCAGGTCGCGAAAGAGCAGAATTTGTTGCTTAAGATCTATCAACCAACATGGCGTGACATTCTCGAAACACTGAGGACAGTAAGTCTACCTGCCGCGTGAGGTTTGCCCTCTGATTGCGGCTGTTAAGGATTCCGTTTGTTCACTAAAAGCGGCAGTCGGATTCCTAATTGCTGATAACTCTAAAGTTCCGTTGCAAACGACCGATATGAAAATTACGTCCCGAGCGAATAGAGCGGTTTTTGAGCTACGCACACGAATTTGCAGCAGCAGTTACGCGGTCCAAAGAGTTTGGGCTGCTCGCACCCCAATTCGAACTGGAGACCACGCGTCGCTGGTTTGACGCAAATCGACTGGCACGCTTCCCTTACGTTATGCGAGACGGACTGGGAGAGCTGGGTATTGAAGATTTAATGTCGCAGTGCATGTCAATTCACTATCGCATGCGCTCCGTCGTTCAAGACTGGCTTGATTGCCCGGTGATGTACACCCTTGGCTGGATTGATGATGGCACGGCGCACGGCATGTTCAAATTCGACGATGCGTTTATCACCAAAATGTTACGGATTGGGCACAATGGCGGCACCGTGAACCTTCACGCTTGGCTCACCCTCCCGAGCATGGAAATCATCGATGTCTCGCTCGCCACGACAATGGGCATTGCCCAGAAGCGGCCTGAGATGCTTGGCCTCACGATTATCCGCCCGGCGGATGAGCTAACGGGCATGGCCTACAAGCCGATGCTTGTAGGCGACGACTTTCTTCGTAAAACCGGCTTACTGATCGAGTGGTAATTCTGCATGTTCAATTTCCTTCGTGACATGCTGTGTCCAGCTGACCCTTTGACTACCACGTGGCTGGAGAAAAACGCGACTCCTTACAAGCGAGCCGCCTTTGAACTCGACGCGAAAACGCAAGGCGTGGTCCCAATCTTTCACGTTACGGACCTGAGTTCCGCGCAAGCCATATATCTCTCGAAGACGATGTTCGGCATTGATGTGGTTAGTGCCGCGCACTTTCATCACACGCCGCAAGGTGCCGGTGCCCAGGCAATCGCAGACGGAGTTTTGCTCGGTTTCACGTGGAAAGGGAGAATCGTCAACGTCGATCTGTCGGATGACCGTTCTTCTCACAAGGATCGACGGGCCAACATTCTCTTTGATGTGCCTATCTCGGAATACAGACGGGACACGTGGGAGCTAAGGCTGTATCCTGGTACCTCAAGCGGGCTAAAACTCGAGTTTATCGAATACGCTCAGTGTGGATTTCTTTTGAGCAACCAGCGAGAAGTTTCGATTGTGCACGCCGAGTAGACGTGGCAGTTGGGTTGTCGTGCACAACACCTTGCAGAGGTGAGTTTTCTGAAAGTCGTTCGGGCTGATGAGTGTCATCGCTGAAACCGGGTCGTGAAGGTTGATATCGGGCTAATAAAACTCGTCCGTTGCACGATGCGACGGCTCCTTCTCCTTCGGACGTTGTATAAAGCCGACACCGGATTGCGTTCAACATGTCGGAGTGGCTTCGTCTTTAGACGAGAGAACTCTTATTGCTCCCGTTTCAATATTTACGAACACGTAGTGGAGTCCCGTCTTAGGCATCGGCTCATACGTTGGGGATACCGCATCGTCGTTGACAAGAAGAAGCCGGTGCGTGGCGTCTGCGTTCTTCAGCTTTTCAACCGAACTCCACCTCTTCCCGGTGAAATACGACGGAGCCACGTTGAATGCCTCACCGATGATCGTGTGACCGAGTGCACTCTCGCCCCGTATATCAAAGCCGTTCTTGTTCTCGTTACCAAACTCGACAAGATATGTGTCGATGCCAAACATTCCGGCACGAAGTAGACCAGCAACGCCACGAAGTATCACAAGGTCAGACATGATCCGGTTGGCTGCCTCGAAAAGCGTGACGTGGGGGTAAGGCCCGTGTCCCAACGCTGTTCTCTTTAGCGCAGTGAAGAGTGCTATGCCACGAAGCCCGTGGATGGATTCGCCGATCTCTGAAATCGAATTGACGAATTCGTTTGTTATCTGCTCGACGTTCCCCAACGTCAGGCTTCGTACCTGCTGTTGCATGGTCTGCTTCCTCTTTATGTTTTTCAGCCGGTAAATCGCCTGGCTAATGTCGGCATCGGGGCTGCGCGCGACTCGCGATACTTGCTATCGCTACCTTGATCGATTGCATTGCTCGATGCGCTGAGCAAATCGCCGCGGCATTTTCGGGAGATTTTAGCAAGTGGAGGAATTTCGCTCGCTATTGCAGTCCACTTCGTGTTGCGACGAATTTGCCATGCCTGCGTGCTCTTTGGTCAGTTTCGGACGAAAAATCATTCCTCGCTCGCTCAGGCATCCTTAGCCCTTCACGCGGCGGATGGCGCTCCGGATATTGCTGACTGCAGCTGTGGGCTAAGGACCTCAGCCGTTCGCTCCATGTATGGATAACGGTCGAGAGTAAGGAGGATAGACTTCACTTCAAGTGCGTCATCCTCGTTGAACACCTGTCTTGAAAGACACAACCCGACAACGCTTGTCCGCAGGCGCTTTGACCAGAGCGACGTGGTCTGCCCTCGGGTTCCGATGAATGACTTCACAGAACGGGCCCATATAAGGTTTGCCTCGTAGATGTTCACATTTCGAGTAGCGCTCTTCGCAGATCGAACAGTCCAATCGATTTGACACGAAACCTGCGCTCAAGAACGACTGCGGGGGAAATATCGTAGTTTCCAGCGTCTCTAGGTCTTTAAGGCGTTGCTCGCAGTGCGAAAGCCGGTGTGTGCGCGGGTCGCGTCTAGGCATGCAATCTGCGCCGCAACGAGCCGATTCCACGCCTCATTCGGCATATCGCGCTTCAGCAGAAGCCACATCTGCAACTCCGACCGAACTGCACCAATGGCACACTCAAACCCCAAGAAGAGGTTCGCGTGGTTCTCGCTATCCCGGCGAATTGCATCGCGCTTGACCTGCGTCGCGTTGTACATCAGCAAATCCAAGGCAAGACACTGTTCCAATTGGAGCTTGCTCGAGCGCGCGGGGGAGCGAAGGACTTCGGCCTCCTCGATACCGGCGTTGAAGTATTTGACGACTTGATCCAAGCTCATCTTCGCTGGCTGCTCGGTGCCCGTCATGATCGTTACTCCCCCTCGAGATGCTTCACAATTTCCGCGATATTGCCTAATCCTTCAGGCGGTCCGCTATAGTGGATTTTCTTGCAGGAGCCATCCTTCTTCTGAAAGATCACGTCCAGCGTGGCTTTTCCATGCTTGGCACCTTTGAAGACGTCATACAGGTAGTTTGTGATGATTCCCAAAGTGACGGATAAGAGATTGGGATCCGTCGAGAGCAGGCCGGCCGGCACAAACAGGCTCGGGCCGAACCATTCAAAGCTATACCGTTGCAAATACGGAGGCTAATGGTCTTCGTCGAAGATCTCGCCATAGGCGATTTCGTTCGCTTTCAGCAGAGTTCGTACCGTGTCGGCTTCAACTTGTTGTCGAAGCTCATCGATAGATGTCGCCGCGGCAAGGTTGTCCGGCGGTATTGCTAGGCCGTTCGGAGGAGTAACTCCAAAGCTCTTCAGCTTTTGGGATACCGAAACGTATTCCTGAAATTCAGTGGTCACTTGGATGGCCCTCTAGCATGTTTGTTTGAGTCGCCGACACAGCACGACGCCCTAACAGTTTTGGATTAAGCGTTAATTTGAGCATATTCGCGAATGAGCGTGCTTGAGTTTTCTTTGCTCATCGCTGCAACCGTGCGTCCGGCATGAAACGGTACGGCGAACGGATCGGGCAAGGGCGCTGTTTGAAGCGTGGCCACGTGATCACGCGGTTCGCGGCGCATCAGCGTGTGAGCTGACACAGTTGTTTGTTCGCTGGCGTGGAGGCCGCCGCGGCTCTTTATAAGCCCGCGTTCTTGAGAAGCGTCGACGGGGAAATGCCGAGTGCGTCGGCGATCCGAATCAGATTAAGAACGGATAGGTTGCGCTGACCGCGCTCAATGCGCCCCATGTGGCTGCGGTCAATTCCAGTCAGGTGCGCAAGTGCTTCCTGGGAAACACCAAACTCCTGTCGGTGAGCGCGAACCGTCGCGCCTATTGCGGTGAGATGTCCTGCGTCGTCCAGTTTGACCGATACCCTTTGCATCCTACGATGGTCGCGATATGATGCCGTCTTGGCCACGGCATTTACGACTCATTTGTAAGCGCAGAGTGGCTTTTTGGGATTTTTACGTATGTTTGTGGTTGAACCTGAGAATGTCCTTCCGATCCAATCTGCGGTGTACGGGGCCGACGTTTATGCAGTAGCGGAGCAGTGCACTCCGGGTGAGTTGCTGGTCCTTCGCGTGTCGCAGGTTGGCGAGCGAAGGATGCCGAGCGTAATCTGGATGGATTTGACATCCGGTGCCGGCTCGCTGGACCAGTTCGTAGATGGCGACACTGCTGTACGTGGGGCAGCAGTGGTTAATACGCGGCTTTCTCGACCAGTTGACCAGTGGAGTCTTGAGCCGCTCAGCGAGATCCGCATCGGGGCCACGGAATTCAGTGAGCGGGATAACAAGCTGTTCTCGGTGACGCAGTTCACGACGACAGCAGGGCGCAAGTTCTCCGTCCCGTATGGAATCGCTTCACGCCCGGCGCGCGGCAGGCGAGTCTGGCGCGCGAAAGAGCCTGCAGAATCCTGATGGACTCGCATCCTTGTGTCGGGGCTGGCGCGGTTGATGAGCTTGACATCCGGCCGCGTGTGCGGGGCGGCGTCGTGCTCTATCTCGATTTTGACGGGGTTCTGCATCCGGAAGATGTGTGGCGCCGCCCGGGCACTGGGCCGTATGTTGCGAGCCCTCCGGGACACACGCTCTTCGAGCATACGGAACTTCTCTCCCGGTGCCTTGAGCCGTACCCTGAGTTGCGTATCGTGCTATCCACCAGTTGGGTGCGAGTGTTTCGTAGTGTGCGCAAAGTGGCCGGACGCTTGCCGCTGGCACTACGTATGCGCGTGGTGGGCGCGACCTTCCACCGCGCTATGAATCCGGCGTGGTTCAGGTCCGTGCCGCGCGGCATGCAGGTCTGGGGCGACGTGTGCCGACGCCAGCCAGCAGCATGGATTGCGCTCGACGACGATGAGGTCAGTTGGCCGACGGTGTGTCGATCTCAACTCATCCACACCCATCCAATATTAGGTATCAGCGCGCCGGCGGTACTTGCAGAACTGGAGGCTCGCCTGGCTTGGATGCATCGGCCTGAAGCGGACCATTCGTAACGAACGTTTTATCGTCGCGGGAGGGGTTTGAAAAGCCTTGCCGCTCTCGACAGAGCACGTCAAAGTGCCGATCCCAGACACGCGTTCTGAGAAACCTAAGCGCCATTGCGGGCTCAGCTGCAATGCTTCGCTGTTGCCGCGCGCAATCCCGTTTCCGGAACACCCGACCGTGCGCGCGGCGCGAAACCCGACGGGCCGCCGGATGATTACGGCGCATCCTTCGAAGAACCTTGATGCGCGGGCGATGAGCCGCGCAAGCGCTCGTTCAGAAACTCATTCCGTCGCGGCAAGGAAGAAAGAACGATGACAGATACCAACTTTCATGGCGCGCGCAGCTGGCCGCTACCTGATGAGCGCGAGCATAGCGGATGGAGTAATCGCTATTTCATCGACATGGAGTTCACCGACTTCTCCCGATGCGAACTGATCGGTCTCGCGATCGTGGGAGAGAACGGCTATGAGTTTTACGGCGAGCGCGCTGATTTCGACTGGGAATTGCGCAGTGACTTCGCGCGCGCAACCGCTCTTCCGCAACTGGGCCGGTTCGAGACGCGCGCGATGCCGCTCGTGCTTCTGCGTGAAGCGCTACGCGAGTGGATCGGTGGCGCTCCGGAGCTTTCCGGCCCGGTGCTGTGCTATGACTATGAGACGGATCTGAACCTGTGCCGGTTTCTGCTCGGAGGTCCATTGCCGAATGGCGGGCGTGCTGAAAACATCGCCAGCCGGTGAAACCCCGCGCGGCTTGCAGCTTATTACGCCCAACACGGTGGCGAGCACCACGCGCTGCATGATGCTCGTGCCAACGCGTACCCGTCGCGTTTTCACGGAATTTGCACCGTACGAAGCGGCGACATTGCCAACTTCGAAGCGATTGGCCAATGACTGCGCAGCGTCAGATAGCACTATCGTATAGGGCGTGTTTCCGAGTATCTGATATTGCGGGTCGCGTGACTTTATTAGACTGTTTCCGACATCTCTTCACGCCATGATTTCGGAGCACGCTATGGATCGCACTTTGCACGCTATGTCGGTGTTTAGCCACGTCGCACGTACAGGTAGCTTTACAGCCGCAGCAGAAACTCTCGGGATCAGTGCGGCGTCCGCCAGTACGCTCATACGGCAGCTGGAAGGGCATCTCGGCGTGACCCTGCTCCAGCGCTCGACGCGTTGCGTACGCACGACGACCGAAGGCGGTGAGTATCAGGAACACTGTGAGCGAATTCTGGGCGAGATCGAAGAGATGGCGCAGCACCTCAACGGAGCCGGAAAGGTCGCACGGGGGCGGCTAGCGGTTGACGTTGATCAGGAAGTTGCCGACAGTATCCTGCCTCTCATGCCCACATTCCGATCGGCCTATCCAGAGGTCGGGCTGCGGGTGGATGTTGGCGGTGAAGCAGAGGGTTTGATTGCGAATGGAGTCGATTGTGCAGTAGTGGTCGGGAATCTTTCCGATTCGTCGCTGCGTAGCCGGCGAGTGGGGGAGTTTCGTGCCATAACGGTCGCGAGTCCAGCATACCTGGCTACGGTCCCGTTTCCGGCCCAACCTGAGGATCTTCAGCACCTCGAGGTTATCCACTACAGCCCTCGTCGCTTCGGCCCTGCCCGCGAGTTTCGATACTCGCTAGACGGCGCTGAAACCAGAATCCGGTTGTCCGAGAAGATATCGGTTGCGGATGCGCGCTCAGCTGTGAGGTATGCCGTGGAGGGCTTCGGAATCGCGCAAGTTTGCGAGAGGATGGTCGCAGAGGATCTCGCGGCGGGCCGACTTGTAAGCATTCTCGATGACTATGCCCCATCGCCGTTGCCCATTTCAGTGCTGTATGCCGACAGGCGACAAGTCCCGATGTCGATTCGCGCGTTCATTGACTGGATCCAGGGAAAGCTTCAACAGCGACCGGAAGCTGACGCGCGTGTCGCGTCCGTAGTGGACGCATCGGGTATGGGCAGCCGTACTGGGGCGCAAAAGGGCACCTTGTCCCACTACGAGTTCCGTCGAGAGCACGGGAGCGCGTCAGCACGTTCGTCGCGAATTCTTGAGCCTGGCGCATTGCCCAAACCTGACTCGCAGCATAGGTGTGCCTATACACAAGTATAGTTTTCGCACGCACGTCGGGGGCATAGGATCGCGCTCGGGCCTCGACCTTGCACGCGCTCATGTTTGATACCCAATGGACTATTGGTCAAGGACCGTGTTGTATGCCTAACTCAGGTGTTGTTTCGATTGTCGACGATGACCGATCATTGCGTAACGCAATGAGAAGCTTGCTCAGATCGTTGGGGTGGGAGGTGCGGGTCTACGAATCCGGAGAGGCATTTCTGAACGCCAACATGGTCGTGGACGTTGCTTGCATTGTTTCAGATGTGCAAATGGGGGGCATTACGGGGCTGGAGATGTATGAAATCCTACTCCAGCGCGGTCCCGCCCCACCCATCATCTTCATAACGGCGTTTCCATCCGAGGCGACGTTTAGACAGGCCCAAAAACTCGGCGCGATCTGCGTGTTCAGCAAGCCGATAGACCCAGCCAAGATTCAACAGCGTTTGGACGAACTCGTTTTGGACGACCACTGATGAATTGATGAACCAATTCGCCCTATTACCAGGTTAGCCTATGGATGATGATCGTCAGCGGAGCCGTCAGCGCACACTGCAAGCCGATGCTAATAAAACGCAGTCCAACTGTGCCGATGATGGTCGCGTCAAGTCCGTGAGCGAAACTGAGCGAGCGGTGATGAAACGGCAGCGGTTGATTCATTCCATCGCAATCGTGCTAGGAGTCTTGGTGTTTGCGACCGACGTGATGACGCCCGTTAATGTCGCGGTCGCCGTCCTGTATGTGGTCGTTGTATTGTTGGTTGCATCGGTGGCTTCACAGTTGTTGACGGTCGCTGCGGCTTGGACATGCGTCTCGCTCACGGTACTTGGGTTTCTGCTGGCGCAAAGCGACCAAACCTCGCCAGCATCGCTCGCGCGGTGTGTGGTCAGTGTGCTTGCGATCATCACAGTGTCAGCTCTCGCGCTGCGCAATCAAAGCAGCAAGGGTACGTTGCAAAAGCAGATTGATCTTTTGAACCTCACTCATGATGCGATCGTCGCCTGTGACCTTGACGGTCGCATTGCATTCTGGAGTCAAGGTGCGCAGCGCCTGTATGGGTGGCATGAAACGGAAGTGTTGGGAAAGGATATCCATGAGCTGACACAGACCGACGCTGCGCTTCCAATTGCGGAACTCATGAAGGGCGCTCTGGAAAGTAGTGGCTGGAAAGGTGAGCTAACCAGGAGAGCGAGAGATGGACGCTCCGTCGTGGTATCGAGCCGCTGGAACGTATCGCGTGACAAATGGGGGCAACCTGTTGCGATACTCTCAACGGACAGCGACATTACTCAGGCAAAGTCTCTTGATAGTGAATTGAGGCATCAGAAGGAAGAGCTCGCTTCGATAGTCGATGCGATTCCTGCAATGGTCTGGAGTGCGTCCGATGCCGGCCGGCTTTTTTATCGCAATCAGCGATGGACCGACTGTGGCGTGGACGTCGGTGATGGCGGGACTGCATGGCGCGACATTTTGCATCCGGAAGATTTCGACGCCTTCGAGATCGAGTGGCGAAATGCGCTGGCGACTGGTGCGAGTTTCGAGGTCAGCGCGAGGGTGCAGCTCATTAGCGGTGAGTATCGCTACATGATTATTGGCGCGGCGCCGCTGCGAGATGCCGCTGGGCGGATTCTGAGATGGTACGGCGTAAACACGGATATCGAAGAGCGTCGTCGCGCCGAACTCGCCTTGGAGAAATCTAGAGCCGAACTAGCCCACGTTACACGCATCACAATGCTTGGGGAGTTGGCTGCGTCCATCGCCCATGAGGTTACGCAGCCGCTGGCCGCAATCGTTACCGCAGGCGAAGCAGGCCTGCGATGGCTGAATCGCGAGGTGCCCGATCTCGAAGAGGTGCGCTATGGCATAGAGCAGATGACTCACGACGCGAGGCGCGCGACGGAAATTATTCGACAGATCAGGAGCATGGCAAAACGGCGCGACCCGGACGCCGTCGTACTTGATCTCAACGCAGTGGTTGAACAATCCGTCGGTCTTGTACGTCGTGAACTTCAGAGCCACAGCATCGAGGTGTCTCAATCGTACGCGACAGCGTTGCCTGTCCGCGGAGATCGCGTGCAGCTGCAGCAGGTCATTATCAATCTCCTTATGAACGCGATTCAGGCGATGTCCAATGTGGCCAGCAGCGAGCGACGGCTGGTCGTGTCAACACAGTTGCTGGATGATTGCATGGCTCAGGTAAGTATTGAGGACTCGGGCCATGGAATTCCTGACGAACATGCCGCGTCGTTGTTTGCGCCGTTCTTTACGACAAAGAAAGAAGGGATGGGAATGGGGCTTTCGATTTGTCGCTCGATTGTTGAGACTCATAGAGGTCGAATCTGGGCCCTATCACATGAAGGACGAGGTGCTTTGATGCAGTTCGTACTACCCCTGCAAGAGGAGGCGGACAAATGATCCAGCGTACAGATTACAGTGCAGGGAGCACGATCGTTTATGTGGTTGACGACGACGATTCCATTCGGGCCGCACTTGCAATGCTGTTCCGATCTGTCGGTCAGAGGGTAGAACTCTTTGCGTCAACGCAAGAGTTTTTGGACTTCGAACGCCCTGATGTGCCGAGCTGCCTGATTCTTGATGTTCGACTCAAAGGGCAAAGCGGGCTTGCCCTACAGGAGCAGATAATCGCTGCTGACGTCGAGCTGCCAATCATTTTCATAACGGCTCACGGCGATATAGCGATGTCAGTAAAGGCGATGAAAAACGGCGCTTTTGATTTCCTCGCGAAGCCATTCCGTGACCAGGACATGCTGGACGCCATACAAAGCGCATTGTTGAGAAACGAGGCAATGCGTAAATCTCATAGCAGAACGGCAGATATTCTACGTCGCTACCAAACGCTCACGCCCCGTGAACAAGAGGTCATGAAATACGTGGTCTGTGGACTATTGAACAAGCAGATCGCAGCCGAGATGGGATTAAGCGAGATCACGGTAAAGATTCATCGTGGTCAAGCCATGCGAAAAATGGAAGCGCGCTCTCTTCCTGAACTCGTGCTTAGTGCGAATGCCCTTGGGCTACATCCCCGGGAGGAATAGTCGGGCACCTTCGTTGTGGAGTCATAGCAGGGAGCTGGTGCCATGATTGCGGCACCTGACCGTTGCGGACGCAGCTTGTTTCGTTACCGATTGACGAGGTGCTTCGGCAACAGCAACGTGAGGCAGAGGCCGGAGAGCAGGCAGGCGATCATGCACGAGACAGGAAGCGCAAAGCCGCCTGACGATTGCTTGAGAATCCCGACGACGTATGGACCGAAAAAACCTCCAATGTTTCCGATGGCACTAATCCATGCAATCCCACTCGCAGCCGTACTCGGTCCAAGGACGGCGGTCGGCATTCCCCAGAAGACCGGGGGCATGGAAAGCAGCCCCGCATTCGCGATGCACAGTGCCATAACTGTCAGCCAGAGGTTGTCGCGCCAAACCAGTGACAGTGCGAGGCCAGCGGCGGCGATCAGGAGCAGAGCAGCCGTATGCAGTCGTCTTTCCCGACGGCGATCTGCATTGCGTCCCACCGCAACCATCACGACGACCGCTACCGCATTTGGCAGTGCGGCGATAAGGCCAATCATGAAATCGCCATGCACACCAAGAGATTTGATGATGGTCGGTGCCCAGAGTGTGTAGCCGTAGATCCCAAACACATCAAGAAAATAGATCAGCCCGAAGGTCCAGAAGACCCAGCTTGCGAACATCTCATTGTGATTCGTGGTGGCCGCAATCGCGCGATCCTCGGCAAGCGTTTTGGCCAGATATGCCCTGTCTGCGTCCGTCTGGTGGCGACTTGCCGTTACGTCATCCTCCAGATATGTCCAGCAAAGCCACGCGGCACCGAATGCCGGCAGCGCTTCGGCGACGAGCATCCACTTCCAGCCAGGCAGTGCAGCCACACCGTCCAGATACTCCATGATGAACCCGCTTAACGGGGAGCCGATTAACCCCGCTAGAGGTAGCGCGGCGTAAAAGGCGGATAGCGTTCTCGCGCGATGAAATCGGGGAAACGACTGTGAAATATAGTAAACAATTCCGGGGACTAGGCCGGCCTCTGCTACGCCCAGCAGGTACCGCATGACATAGAATTGCTTCGGTGTCTGAATGAATGTGGTTAAGACGGAAACGATTGCCCACGACAGGATAATGCGCGTCAGCCACCGCTTGGCGCCAACCCGTTGTAGGATCATGTTGCTGGGAACTTCAAACACCACATAGCCCAGCGCAAAGGTGCCCGCCCCGAAGCCGAACACAGCATCTGTGAAACCCAGATCGAGGCTCATCTGGAGCTTCGCGAAGCTCACGTTGATGCGATCGACGTACGCTGCCACATACGCAAACATGAAGATGGGGAGGATCCGAAGTGCAAGATGCTTGGAGATACGCTCTTCCCGAATCCCGTCCTCCATTCTCACCGTCTCTATGGAGGCGGTTGATCTCGTAGCGTTCAAATCCAAAGCGTTTCCCCGATCATTGAAACAAAGAAAAGTGTTCCCGTTTGTGCAAATATGTTGAAACAGTTTTTGTGATAATTTTATTGTTGTCGACGTGCCTGGAAACGTCTCAATCATACCGACCGCGCTGCTGACTACCTGGCGATCAACTCTCTGGCATGACGGGCAACTGGATGTCAAGGGCCCCAGTTTTTCTCACGAGATCGGCGAGGGAAGACGCATTCATTTTTTTCATGACAGCTGCGCGGTGCAACTTCACTGTAATTACGCTGACGCCCAGCCATGCCGCAATTTGCTTGTTCAGTGCTCCACTTACAACGTATGCGAGTACCTCCCGCTCACGGCGGGTCAATTGCTCATACGCGCGTGTGAGCACGGTTTGAGTCTGCATCCGCTCACGCCGTCTCTGATCGATGACGAGTGCGCCATTGACAGCATCGATGACATCCTGGTCAGAGAATGGCTTCACCAGAAAATCGAACGCACCGCCTTTCATTGCCCGTTTGCAGATATCAACATCGGCAAAGCCGGTAATGAAAATAATAGGAATATCCTGTCGATCGGTGACTTGTTGTTGAAATGCCAGGCCGCTCTCTCCGCGTAGCCGGATGTCCAGCAATAGACAACAGGGAGCATCGGCCAATGGAGCCGACCGGAACTCCGCAGTGCTCGCAAATGACTGCACGTTTAGGCCGACAGAGGGAAGAAGATGTGAAAGCGAGCGTCGAATACCTTCTTCATCGTCAACGATATAAACGGTAGAGACGAATTCCAACCTTCCTGGACCGGATGACATTGCACAAACTCCACAGACGCATTCTTTGAAGATCGCGGAACGCGGGCGAGAGACATTACGCAAGCACGGTGTGGTCCTGAGAAAGCGATTGAAACGTGCCAGCTCGACGGCCAGTTGATGGTACACGAATCAACATGTAGCCGGACTGTAATCCAGGCACAATTGCACGACGAAAAGCGTCATGTTTTCGGACGGGATACGCAGAGAGACCATGAGTGGCACGATAGTGCGATGGCACTTAGATCAATCGATCTTCGGGAAATCGATCGCTGTGTCGTTGACGCGGTTTACCAGGTTGGTAAAGGTGATCGAAGTAATGACCAGGATAATCTCTATGACCTGGCGTTCGCTGTAGCCGGCTACACGTAGGGCTTCCAGAACGTTCGCAGGGACGGTATTGCGACTCGTGACTACCGTCCGTACGAATACAAGCAGCGCGTCGCGACGAGCGTCTTCTACCGCCTGGCCAGCGCGGATTCTCTTCATGAGATCGGGCGTGAGGCCAGCCATTTTGCCAAGCATCGTATGTGCTGCAAGGCAATAGTCGCATCCGGACAGGGCACTCACGGCAAGGCGGATCGCTTCCACGTCCGCAGCCTCAAGTGAGCTAGCTGAAATCACAGCGTCGACGTTCAGCATCGCCGAAAGTCCTTGCGGGCTGTGCGTGCCGATGGTGGCGTATGCGTTGGGGACCTTTCCGAGCGCGGCCTTGATCTGGCTGAATATCGTCGCGGCTTCACCGGTAGCCTCGCCAGGCTTAAGCGTTGTCAATCGTGTCATGAAAATCTCTCCTTGGTGTTGGATGCTGGCCAGGATGGCCAGCTGAGGAGCGAGCGGCGGCGACGTTGACGTCGCCGCAGTGACGCTCGCGCTACTTGTGAAGTTCTCGGCGCAGCATCGCGTTGGCTTGGCCAATCGCTGCGCGCGCGGCTGGTGTATTTGACAGCGCGTTGAGCATCACGAAGTCGTGAATGCTGCCGAGGTAACGCACCGCAGTAACGTCCACGCCGGCCTGCATGAGCTTGTGCGCGTAGGCCTCGCCTTCATCTCTCAGGACGTCGTTTTCGTCAGTAATCACGAGTGCGGGCGGCAGACCCTGAAGATCTGCAATCGTTGCCTGCAGCGGAGACGCCGTGATTTCGTTGCGCTTGGACGCATCGGGCAGATATGCGTCCCAGAACCACTTCATCGCGTTCTTGGTGAGCCAGGGACCGTGGGAAAACTCCTGGTACGACCCGTCCTCGAAGTTCGCATCGGTGACCGGGTAGAACAAAACCTGGAACCGGAACTTCGGGCCATGGCGTTGCTTGGCAAGAATGCTCACTGCTGCCACCATGTTGCCGCCGACGCTGTCGCCCGCGAGTGCCATGCGCTGAGGATCGACGTCCAGCTCTTTTCCGTGTTGCGCAACGTAAGCAGTTGCCGCGTACGCTTGCTCAATGGCGGTGGGGTAGCGAGCTTCTGGCGAGCGCTCATAGTCGACGAAGACCACTGCCGCGTCCGAGCCGTTAGCGATTTCGCGCACCAGCCTGTCATGCGTTGCTGCATCACCCAACACCCAGCCGCCACCATGAAAGTACATCACAACGGGCAACGTACCAGCGGATTTCTTCGCCGGCTTGATGATGCGGACCTTCACGTCACCGGTAGGTCCTACAGGAAAGATGCGATCTTCAATATGGGCCGGGAGCTTGGAAACGGGGGCGCTTTGCGCGCCCAGTAGAACGGTACGCGCATCACTTGGCGACAACGTATAAATCGGCGGACCGCCCTTGGCCGTCAACGTATCGACAAATTCGCGAGTTCCCTGTTCCAGGGCTGGATCGGCCCATGCCGCGGTGACGGAGATTGAGCCGGCGAGTGCCAGAGCAAATGATAAAGCAGAAATGATTCGATTCATGTATTTTTCGTTCGTTTTACTAAAGTTTTAAAATCGATGTTATGGATTGTTGATAAGAGGATAAATTGACCTCCCCTAAAAACTGATTTTGCTAGCGAGTATCATTCGATCCCAGTTCGCAGGCAAAGAGTTCCGTTTCACCCGAGGGCGAAACACCTCGTCGCCCTTTAAAATTTCGGTGCCTGTCAAAGCACAGAGAGCATCCCGCTTTGCGAAAACAAGCCGCCATGTTTGCTCGCCGTAATGCCCGGAGCATGCGTCACTCCAAAGCACCGTCAGTGCGTGAGAAGAGGGTCTATCGAGTACAGTTACACGGCACGGCGGCGTCTGGGTTGGCCCGACGTCGACTAGTCGTGACGAAACCCCGCGCCGACGCACATGTATCCTGAGTTCACGCTCATAGGCATCGTTGGATACTGTGATGGCTGACGGCAACAGCAGGCTCACTAGTGCCCGCTGGACAATGTGTTCGTGTGTTTCCAGCACCGTGTGCTCCTAAAAAGAGGCGACAACTTCGCGGTGTTATGTCAGGCTGCAATTTCAGTTGCTGCCGCGAAAGACGATAGGCTGGCCGGCTGATCTGCTGATGTTATGTGACACGTCGGCCGTTGAGGTTTGTTAAGGCTAAACTCGGGCGACGCAGTATTGCGCCGATGCGTGTGAGATTTGAGGCTAGCGGCGGTCCAGTCCATGAACGCGTGTAGCGCCATCGAAACATGTCGCTGATTTGCATAGACACAGGAAATCGGCGATGCCATTGGACGATGATGGACGAGCACTTCTTCTAGTCGCCCCGAGCGCAGGTGCGGTAGCGCAATCGGCTCGGAGATCTGCGCGAGTCCCGCGCCGCCAAGCACGCATTGCAGGACGGCCACGGCATCATTCAGGCAGAGTCGTTCAGACGCCTTGACCGTCACATCGCTTCTATCTCCCGCAAACCGGAGAGGTCTGGGATTGCCAAAACGGCGAGGCGAGTAATGCACGACATCGTGATCTCCAAGCGCCTCTGGGCTGTTTGGGATAGCGCGTCGTGCGAGGTAAGCAGGGCTGGCAACGGTCAGTGTCCGCACGACGCCCACGTGGCGACATTTGAACGATGAGTCAGAAAGGTTGCCCACGACGATTGCACAGTCGACTCCGTTGCTAATCAATCCATCGGGCTCCCCTCCAACGGCGATCTTTAATTCAACATCGGGATAGGCTGCGCTGAATTTGGATATTTCGGGGAGCAGCACGCAAGCTACCTCTTGATCAATGTCGACGCAGAGACGCCCTTGCGCGATATGGCGGGTGCTTCTTAGTGCTAGGGTCATGTCGTCAATCTCAGCGAGGACCCTTACGCAATGTTCGTAGTAGTGTGCGCCCTCGGCCGTAACGCGCATCGCACGAGTTGAGCGGTGCAGCAAAGCGACGTCGAGATACGATTCGAGCTGACGGACCACTGTGCTTACAGACCCGGTGGCGACACCGAGCGCTTCCGCGGCAGAAGTGAAGCTACCCAAGCGGGCGACGTGCACAAAGACCGACATCGCGTGTAGGAAACGATCCATTTTCTCACTCCGCCGAAGATCAACCTGAATTTGGTTCGTTCATTCTATTTGGCAGAGTTTTTGAATTCCATCGAACCGATGGCAATGTCAGCCTATACCTTCGTATAAATATATCGACCGTCAAAGGTTGGGTTCACCTTGATGTGAAAATTGAAAATGAGATGTGATATTGGAGATATGATATGGTTTTGTGAACCTATCTCAATATATCGACAACAAGGGCGACGAGGTCATCGGGATCTATCGGCTTTTCGAGGAGCGCCACGGAGTATCGGGCTGCAATCAAACGTTCATGCGCTGTTAGGTTGCCAGATACGAAAATGAAGGGCGTGCGTGCCCCTGCCATGCGTAACAGTGTGAGTAGGGCGGTGCCGGACATTCCGCGCATCTGCACGTCGCATACGATGCAGTCGGCGCGATGCTGGATCTCAGAGGCCAGGAAGGTTTCGGCGGAGTCAAAGGCGTGCGCATCGTGACCAAGCGAGCGTACTAGCGCCGCGGTCGACAGCCGGATTGAGGTCTCGTCATCAATCACGCAAACGTTTTTTGGAGGCACGATTTTTCTCGCAAACGCCCGCCTCAGAATCGAGGGTTTCATTAGGCGTGGCTTCATATAGCGCAGCCTAACTTGTGGCCGAGCGGGAAGGCACCATCCTAAGGTATAGTGAGAGCTGTGCTTTGGTGCGGAGTATTCGTTTTCCCGACTGGGAAATTACGTGCGCCGATATCAATTCATTCCATAGCCTGATATCTTCTTACCGGACGCCCAAGATGAATTTCTCTCTCCCCCACGATGATGAACGATTTGAGGAAGGGAGAGCGCTGCAATTCGATCTGTCCAACTATCAGCTCTTCCTTTCGGCACCCATTCCGATTATGGTTGAAGACTGGTCGCGTGTTTATCAGGCGATCATGGATTTACGCCACAGCGGCATAGCGGATCTCGATGTGTGGTTCGGCTCACATCCACAGGCCGTGGCTGACTTGAGGGCACTACATTCTTTTGTCGAGGCCAATGATGCCGTTGTGGAGCTATTCGAAGCGGGAACGAAAGCTGCTTTTTTCGAACGCGCAAAGCAACTGCTTCCTGCTGATCGCACTAGCAACATCGCCGTTTATCGGGCCATGTTCGAGGGGCGTGATGCGTGTCAAGGCGAACGCACGCTGGTGACGTTTTCTGGCAAGCGGGTGCCGATCGTATGGCGATGCTCCCTTCCCAAGCATGAGGACGGTTATCGTCGTCTCTGTTTCTATGGGTTTGACGTGACCGCACAAAAGGAGAGCAACGATCGCATGCAAGCAATGCGAGCGGAAATGGCGCGATCAGCGCGCGTCTCTCTGTTCGGCGAAGTAGCGGCCTCAATCCTGCACGAAATCAGCCAACCGCTTTCGGCCACACGGACCTCTGCAGACGCCGCGCTGCGATGGCTTCAAGACGACTCACCAAATATCGGGCAGGCTACCGAAGCTATCCGGGATTCAGCACGTTGGGCGCGAGATGCGACGGAAATCTGCAAAAAGATCCGTGGCTTCCTCGGCAAGGTTCCAGTTCATTCCGTTTTGTCATCAGCAAGTGGCGTCGTCGAAGCGGCGACTTTTTTGATTTCATCGGAGGCAAAATCAAAAGCGGTCTTTATCGACAGACGCCTGGACGCAGATCTCTCGATCTTCGCGGATCCTCTCCAGATTCAGCAGGTTCTCGCGAATCTGCTGTTGAACGGAGTTCATGCGATCGACTCGGCGGAGGGCGGAGAACGGCGACTTACTGTCGCCGCGAGCAGGACCAGTTCGGATGAGGCGCTGTTTGAAGTGAGAGATTCGGGAACTGGCATGACTGAGGAAACGCTTTCGTCGCTCTTCCAGCCATTCTTCACAACCAAGTCGTCGGGCATGGGAATGGGGCTTGTCGTTGCGCGCTCTATCGTCGAAGCCCATGGAGGCCGCATCTGGGTAGAGAGCAAGCTTGGTTTCGGGACCAGCTTCTTCTTTTCACTGCCCATATCCGAATCGCTTGGCGCGACCCGTTAGCTGTCGGGTTACCCGCGCGCACGCGATAGGTCAGGGACGTTACCTTCTGCCATCGCATCTCGTGATCGGGTGCGCGTTGAAGATATTGTTGCGCACTCAGCGCGACGACCGATGCAAAGATCATATACCAGGCCGTCTTTGCAGCAAATCCTGCTACACGCACGATGGCGGACGCAGCCAGCGGGGTTGTACCTCCGAATATTGCGACGCCATTCGCATACGAGAAGGCGAGACCCGCCGCCCTGTTCTGAGCGGGCAATTTCCGAAGGTAAATGCGAGGGTCGGGACGCCGCCTAGTGCAGACAAGGCCGCGACAGTTGAAATGGCGATCACGCTGATCATCGGGGAGTTATGTCCCGAAAGTAGTGCGAAAACAGGATAGACGGTGATTGCTGTGGCTGTCCGCGCGATGACAATCATCATGCCCGTGCCAATCTTGTCTGCGAGCGCGGCGCCGATCAGCGGCGCCAGCGAGGTCGCAGCACCGATGGCAGATGCCATCGCGAACGAGGATGACGAAGAAGGCGACGTTCCTGAAAGCCCAAAAGCCGCGATGTAAATTACAACATAGGTCGGGACGGTGCCGCCAAAGACCATTCCAACGGAGCATAGCGAGTGCTTGATCCAACTCCGCGTTTCGCTTGTAGCTGATCGCTTATCTGACTCATGCGACGGCATGACTTCCTCTATCGACCGTCGCAGATAAAACTGTACTGGTAGAAGGTCTGCATGCGAACGCAAACGGTAATCGCCAGCCCCGCGCATGGAGATCGGCTGCGGCAAGACATTCCACAAGTGCCATGCCTGAAATTCCGGCAAGAATCTGTGCTGCCGCTTGGGCTGCCACCTGGTATCCGGCCCACATAGCGAGGGGCGACCTGTTGGTCCGCGCTCGACCGGGAGTCGCAACGACCGCACCAAGTTCCCCACCAATTGCGGATCCCCGGATCATCCGGCAAAGCAGCACGACCAACGACGCTGGCAGACCCACCGCGTCGAAGGGATGGCATTACCGCAATCGCGAGGCTACGACGGGTCATAAGGCTCCCTCTAACTAACGCCGTTTTTCGGGTCCGCGACGTTCAGCGCAGCGGCCTAAGGTGAGCGCGCCAAGAGGGCGCGATAGATGACCAGCGGCAAATGCGGCCAGTGAAAACTGCAAGCCGTCGAAGAGCGTCCCTTACGGGAAGAACACGCGGTCGATATATCCAGCGAACATCGCATAGACAGCGAAGTCGAAAAACTCAACGGTGTTTGCCATGACGAGACCGACGATGTTCGCCGAGGTGAGGCGTGATTCACGCTGCTTGATTGCGCTGTGAGAGTTAGGTCGGTCTGAGGCAGGTAAGTACTCGTGCTTTGCGCTTCGGGAGCGCTTAGTCAGTGGAGGTTGGTGACGCTTCCGGGTTCTGGACGCGGTACCGGAATGATAAAGGCCAATTTCACGATAAGCGAGCTCGGATTTTCAAAAAACTACGAAAGCAGTTTCTTTGAGATCGGCATTCTCAACATCTGGCCCAAGTGGGTAGCATGCGAAGTTTCTTGGGGGCGTGTACACACTCACACACGCGACGCCCCCGACATCAACAGCCTTTAGTGTCCCGCTTCTCCCGGCACGAGATTGTTTGTCACCGAAGTCACGCCTGCGATCTGCGTCGCGGTATTGCCTGCAAGTTGGACCTGTTCGGTGTCCGGTACATATCCGGACAAACTGATGACACCATGCCGAGCCAGAACAGTGATGTTGATGGTTTGCAGTCCCTTGGTTTTCGTCAGTGCAGTGCGAACCTGTTTGGCAAGGGCGCGATCGGCGGCGCGCTGAGCCTTCTTTTGGCTCTTCGCGCTGTCTTGGTGCGCGACATGCGTCGCAACCGGCGGCGAGTAATTCTCTTCGGCAGCATGAGCCGGGATGGCGAACGCGAGATAGGTCACATACATGATGGAAGCAAGCGACTTCTTCATTTGAGACTCCGATGTTTGAGGTATGAATCTGGAAAGGCAGAGGGTGTTGATGCCCGGGGAAATGGTACGCATGTTGATAACCACGCTCAATGGCCTAGAGCCGAATACAGCATTCAGAGATTTCGAGGTATAGAATATAAACGCCGTCTTTTCAACCCATCGACAGTTCTGCGGGGCCTCACAAGATCTCACGCGTAGGTCTTCGATTTCTCATGAACACGGTTCATTTTTGTGTTTGACGTCTCTCCATATTTTTCCAATATCGGTTGAATCTTCGGGGAGACTGAATTCTCTTTATGCTCGCGACCCGTTGATCCGCGCCGTCATTGGCCAATAAACTTCGACGCATCAGATAACACAGATCCGGCCACTGCGTCTTCTATGTCCAGTGTTCGCCCCGTTGCGGTCCAGCGCATCTAAACTTCATGGAGAAAAAACATGCCACACGCACAACCGGGTACCGCGCTGATCACGGGCGCATCGTCAGGCATCGGCGCTGTTTATGCAGCGCGTCTCGCCCAACGCGGCTACGACCTCATTCTGGTTGCACGCAATCGCGACAGGCTAGACCTGCTTGCACGAGACATTGGCAATGAAACTGGGCGAACGATCCAGACTATCGTGGCTGACCTCGGTGATCGAAGCGCACTCGCGCGTGTCGAGACGAAGCTCAAAGAAGACACGAACATCAACCTGCTCGTGAACAATGCTGGCGTTGGCACACATAAGACCCTGCTCGACAGCGACGCCGATGCTATGACGAAGCTGATCGAGCTCAACGTGATGGCGTTGACGCGTCTGACTTACGCGGCCGGCCCGCAGTTCGCGGCGCGTGGCAACGGCGCGATCATCAACATTGCATCTATTGCCGCAATTACCCCCGAACTGCTTAATGGCGTCTACGGCGGTAGCAAGGCGTTTGTTCTTGCGCTGAGCCAATCGCTGCATCACGAGCTGGCCGACAAAGGGGTGCGGGTTCAGGCCGTGTTACCTGGCGCAACCGCAACCGAATTTTGGGAGATCGGCGGGCTTCCGCTGGAACACCTTCCCAAGGAAATTGTTATGTCCGCTTCCGATATGGTGGACGCTGCATTGAAGGGTTTCGATCTCGGCGAACTTGTGACGATTCCCTCCTTGCATGCGATCGCTGCATGGGACCAGTTCGAGACATCTCGCGGCGCATTGGCAGCCCAACTTTCCAACAATACGCCGGCTCCACGATACGTGGTCGGCACTAACGCTTGTTGATCTTCTTCCTCCGAGTGGTTTGTCTCCCGTGCGCCGCATGATCGGCGCGGAGCGGATGGCTGGGCAGCATGCTTGTGCATGAAGAAGGCTGGCAGGCGCGCTCACACAGCGGGTGCATAGAGCACGCACGAGCATCGTGAGTTGCGACCATTTCAGGCAGGGCCGTTCGGGAGTCTCCAGGAACGGTCTCGTGGGGTATCTCATTCGCGCAGAGGAGATTGGGGGACGTGAGTCAAAATCGGTTCGTTGGAAGCAGCATGTCGCAAGCGCTGCTCGAAGAGCTGGGGCGCCTCTTCATGGCTGTGAAGCGCAAGGCGCCCGGGCGAGTTGCTCCGGACGTCGACACTTTCACGCTTAAAGTCCGCGCGCCCATGGATTGGTTGGACGGACCTGAGGTTGAGGTTCGGGTCCATCGCCGCGGCAAGGGCAAGCCGGCGTTGCTTGTACACGGCTGGCAAAGTCAGGCTGCAGAGTTGGATGCTCTGTCGGGCGCTCTTGTAAGCGCGGGTTTCGAAGTCTGGATGCCGGACTTGCCCGGACACGGATATTCGAGCGGCGCTCATCTGAGTCTGCCTCTTGCCGCGTCTACGCTCACCGCGGTTCAGGCGCTTGCCGGACCGTTTTCTTACGCGGTTGGGCATTCATATGGTGGCGCCAGTGTCGTGCATGCACTGGGACAACAACTTAAGGTCGACCGCTTCGCCGCACTGGCGCCGCCAATGCATTACGGCCATTTTGCGCGGCGTTTCGCGGTCAAGGCCGGACTACCGGCGTCATCAGTTGCCCAATGGCTTGACCAGCTCTTCACGATGACTGGAACGCATCCTGATGAAATCAGCTTTGAGCGACAAGTCGCTGAACTTTCGCAGCCCGCGCTTCTCCTGCACGGCACTGATGATCAAATTATTCCATGTACCCAATCCGAGGCCGTGGCTTCTGTCTGGCCGACGGTGGTCTGGATCCCGCTCTCTGGTGTTGGGCATTTCGATTTACCCGGCGATCCGAAAGCACTCGAATATTTGATCGGCTTCGGACTCGGGAAGCCTCTCAATTTTACGGAATAACGCGCACAGTCGCGCACACCAGGGGAATTCTGGTTCGCAGGCCATACAAATGCAAAGTCGGAAAACAATGATGGATAAGACACTTACCAATGCTGCCGGCGCTCCGGTAGTCGACAACCAGAACTCGCAGACCGCAGGGCCACGGGGCCCTGTGATGCTCCAGGATGTGTGGCTGCTTGAAAAGCTTGCTCACTTCGACCGTGAAGTCATCCCGGAGCGCAGGGTACACGCGAAGGGGTCGGGAGCATTCGGAACCCTGAAGATCACACACAACGTTTCGCAATTCACGAAGGCCAAGGTCTTCAGCGAGGTAGGCAAGGAGACGCCGATCTTCATGCGCTTCTCGACGGTTGCGGGCGAGCGCGGCGCCGCCGACGCCGAGCGCGACGTGCGCGGCTTCTCGATCAAGTTCTACACGGAAGAAGGCAACTGGGACATCGTCGGCAACAACACGCCGGTGTTCTTTATCCGCGATCCGCTCAAGTTCCCGGACTTCATTCACACGCAAAAACGCGATCCGCGCACCAACATGCGCAGCAACGTGGCGGCGTGGGACTTCTGGTCGCGCCATCCGGAGTCGCTCCATCAGGTGACGATCCTCATGAGCGACCGCGGTATTCCAAAGAACTATCGCCAGCAGCACGGCTTCGGTTCGCACACGTTCTCGTTCATCAACGTGAACGACGATCGCTTCTACGTGAAGTTCCACTTCAAGTCGGCGCAGGGCGTGGAGAACTACACCGACGCCGAGGCCGCGCAGGTGGTGGCGCAGGACCGGGAATCGGCACAGCGTGATCTCTACAACGAGATCGAGAAGGGCAATTTTCCGAAGTGGCATTTCCGCGTGCAGGTGATGCCGGAAGCTGACGCCGCGAAGGTACCGTACAACCCGTTCGACATCACGAAGGTGTGGCCGCACAAGGATTACCCGCTGATCGACGTGGGCACGATCGAGCTGAACCGCAATCCGGAGAACTATTTCGCCGACGTGGAGCAGGCCGCGTTCACGCCCGCGAATGTGGTGCCGGGTATCAGCTTCTCGCCCGATCGTCTGTTGCAGGGCCGCCTGTTCTCGTACGGCGATACGCAGCGTTACCGTCTCGGCGTGAACCATCACCAGATTCCCGTGAACGCGCCGCGCTGCCCGTTCCATTCGTATCACCGTGACGGCGCGATGCGTACCGACGGCAATCTTGGCGGCAACGTGAACTACGAGCCGAGCCGCTTCGGCGATTTTGTTCAACGTCCCGATGCCGGCGAGCCGCCGCTCTCAGTGGGCACCGTTGATCACTATGATCATCGCGAGGACGACGATTACTACAGTCAGCCTCGCGCGCTGTTCCGGTTGTTCGACGCAGGCCAGCGCACGCGCCTCTTCGGCAACATTGTGCGCGCGATGGGCGGCGTTCCACAAGACATCGTTGATCGAGTTGTGGCGCAGTTCGAGGAGATTGATCCAGCTTACGGCGCCGGTGTACGGAGCGCGTTGACGGGTGACTGACACCCGGTCCATTCCAGGTAGATAGCGCGAGCGTCCTATCAGCGGTGCGGAGCTCGCGCTCTTCATTGAGGAGCTGTACATGCCTGATATCAAACATTTCGAATATTTATTTCTCGGCGGCGGCAAGGGTGGCAAGTCGCTGGCGATGGATCTGGCGCGTAAAGGCAGGCGCGTCGCGCTCATTGAGCGGGGAATGATCGGAGGGTCATGCATCAACGTCGCGTGCATTCCCAGTAAGACGCTGATCCAGAACGCACGAAACATGCAGGTCTGGCGCACAATGTCTGCCGAGCCTGACCTGCGGGTGGACATGACGAAAGTGCATGCGAACGTTCGTGCTGTTGTGGACGGCATGGTTGGCATCAATCGTCGCTCGTTTGAGCAGTCCGGGCTCGAGCTTGTGCTCGGAACAGGCCGGTTCGTCGCACCGCGACGAATTCTCGTTCGCCTGAATGACGGCACCGAACAACTCTTCTCTGGCGACCAGGTATATATCAACACGGGAACCGTCGCGGTGATTCCGGACATTCCAGGATTGCGCGGCTCCCGGCCAATGACCCATATCGAGGCACTGAACCTGGAAAGTCTGCCGGAGCATCTAATCGTGCTCGGGGGCGGCTATATCGGCCTGGAAATGGCTCAAGCATTTCGTCGTCTTGGCAGTCAGGTTACGCTCGTCCACAATATGCCGCGCGTCGCAATGCGTGAGGACGAGGACGTCAGCCGCGAGATTCAGAGCGCATTCGAGGAGGATGGAATCCGCCTGTCGCTGGCCACGACAATCACCCGCGTCGATGGAATTTCCGGCGAGAAGGTCACTATTGAATTCGATGATGGCGGTTCGATCGAGGGCAGCCATCTCCTCGTCGCAGCCGGTCGACAACCGGTGACCAACGACCTCGGGCTGGATCTCGCTGGAGTAGATCTCGATGAGCGTGGCTACATTAAGGTCGACGATAGGCTTGCGACGACCGCAAAGAACACGTGGGCTATTGGCGAGGTTGCTGGATCGCCCATGTTCACGCACGCTTCATTTGATGACTATCGCGTGCTCAAAGCGCGGATCGAAGGGCGTTCATCTAGCACGGCGTCGCGCGTCGTGCCTTACGCTCTTTTCACCGAGCCGGAACTCGGCCGCGTGGGCATCAACGAATCGGACGCAAAAGCACTCGGAATCACTGTGCGGGTGGCGCGTTTGCCGATGATGGCGGTTCCCCGCGCCCGCACCAATGGCACCACGCGTGGATTCATGAAGGCACTCGTGGCCCCCGATTCTGGGCGCATCCTTGGCTTTACGATGGTTGGCTCCGGGGCAGGTGAAGTCACGTCGGTTGTCCAGATGGCCATGCTCGGAGGTCTGCCGTACACCGCAATACGTGACGCAATTATCGCTCACCCTCTGCTTGCGGAAGGGCTGAATCTACTCTTCGCCACGCTTGACTAGGCTCGCTGGAGCGGCCGTCCCCGGAACTCACATGCAGGATCTGTTGACTTGTGCATTTCAGCCCCGGGTGCGTCGAGACTGTTGTCGTGCGTCCTCTTCCCAAACACGAGGGTACCGAGCGCTCTCTGGAGTACGTTGACGTCGCGGGACTTTCAAAGTCTCTTTGATTCTGAATATTGTCGCGGGCACTTATTCGCAGGTCACTCGGTACAGCAGAATTCTTCAATAGGCGTGCTGGATTGATTGCGTGTACTGCCTATTGCACCGGGAAAAAGGAGAGTCAAATGCGGAAAAGAAAACGACTGGCGCTTGCGATCGTGGGCGCGATGGCCAGTTTCGCGACACAAGTAGCAATTGCGGATGATGGCTCGACGAGGGCCCACAAGGAAGCTTCAGTGGTGCAACTTGTCAGCGTTCGTTCAAGTGAGAAAATGCCATGGAATGCAGTGGTTGTCGACTCAAGAAATCGGGTCATCGTGAGTTCACCCCGCTGGACCGGGAGCGTGGGTCCGGCAGTTGCCATTGCAGGGGAACACGGTGAATTGACGCCGTTTCCGGATGCGTCGTGGAACGATTGGAAGCCGGGCTCGGATGCATCTAGGCGTTTCGTCAGCGTCAATGCGATCCACGCAGACGCTAGCGGAGACTTGTGGATCGTTGATACCGGTTCGCCGGATTTTGGTGGGAGTCCGATTGAGAGCGGCGCCAAGATCGTACGAATCGATCCACGCACAGACGCGATCATACGAGTCTACATACTGCCTAAAGGTGCGCTCCGCACACACACCTACGTTGACGATATCCGGATCAATGGTACGCATGCCTATCTCACGGATGCCGGTGAGGGGGCGTTGCTTGTGCTGAACCTCGAAGACGGATCGGTACACCGGCATTTCGACAGCGCGGTGTTCACCCATGCCAGAGCGGATGACAAGATCGTTGTCAATGGCAAGGTGCTTGCAGGTGCAGATGGAAAGCCATTGAAGGTCAACGCTGATCCGCTAGAACTAAGTCCCGACGGCAGAGTGCTGTACTTTGGGCCACTTTCGGGGCCGATGTCCCAGATCGAGACCAGATATCTCGATGATGAATCCCTGAGCGAACAGTTACTCGCGGAGCACGTGACGCCATGGTTTGCCGATATGCCACCGGTCGGGGGCACCGCAATGGACGCAGACGGCAGTCTCTATTACACACCGCTCGCCGATAATTCATTGATGCTCCGAGCGCAGGACGGAACCATCTCAACGGTGATTCGAGATAACCGGCTGCGCTGGGTCGACGCGCCTTTTATCGATGGGCACGGCAACATATTCCTCCCTGTGCCGCAAATCGATGGTGCACCGGCCTTTAATCACGGGAAGTCCACAATGAATATGCCCATCGAGCTTTATCGCCTTCGTCTGCCCGATGCCAGAAGTTGAGGGGGGCGCGGTGTGTTCCCATACCGGAGACTGTCCGCTATGGGGCGATTGCCGCGCGCCCTCTGTTGAAGGGCCGCGGATCGACCATGCTACGAGCCCGACAAGGCAAGAAATTTGCCTCATCGGGTTGCTCAACGATTTCTTGGCCCTCCCGACGCCAACAGGTCGAAAACACGCCAGCAGTCGCGAATAAGTCCGGCAACAAATAATCGGCGTTTCGACGGTGCAGATAGCGGCGGCGTGATTGTCAGAGAGAGGGGATCTGACGTTCGAGATATTGATGAATTTGCGCAACCACAGAGGCTCCATCGCCAACGGCCGCTGCTACGCGTTTCGCGGAACCGCGACGCACGTCGCCTGCGCAAAATATGCCATTGACGCTGGTTTCGTGCTCAGAGGAACCGGTGGAGGCCGCGGTCCCAGTCAAAACGAAACCGCCGGGGTCAACCGCTACGCCGCATCCACTGAGCCATTCGGTGTTTGGGTGGGCGCCGATGAAAAGGAACACATGTCCTATCTCACGGGTCGTCCGATCGGATTCCTCGAGAATTTCAACAGTTTCGAGATTTGCGGACCCGTGAAGGGCGGTGATGGTGGCGTTGTAATGAACCTCAATGTTCTTGAGCGTCGCGATGCGTTCAATCAGATACTGCGACATGCTGGCGTTCAGGTTTCGCCCGCGAACAAGCATGACAACGCGCCGCGCATGTGAGGCAAGATAGACAGCTGCTTGTCCGGCCGAATTCCCTCCACCGACGACGATGACGTCCTGTCCAGTACATATCTTTGCCTCAACTGGAGACGCCCAATAGTATGCGCCTCGCCCTTCAAAGCGTGCGAGCCCATCGATATCCGGTCTGCGGTATGCGGCGCCAGATGCGATGACCACGCTGCGGGATCTGATGGCTGTCTTGTTTGCGAGCTGCAACTGAAACGGCGACGAAGCGCAGTCGAGAGATGTAACCGCTAGGGGGATTGCGAAGCGGGCACCGAATTTTTGAGCCTGAACGAAAGCTCGTGCCGTAAGTGAATGCCCCGAAATGCCCGTCGGAAATCCGAAGAAGTTTTCGATGCGCGCGCTTGCGCCAGCCTGTCCGCCTGGAGCTTGTGGGTCAAGCACAACTACGCGAAGTCCTTCGGACGCGGCATAAACGGCGGTTGCCAGGCCAGCGGGCCCGGCGCCGACTATAGCGACGTCGAAAACTTCATCAGTTCCGAACTCGGGCAGCCAACCCAAGGCTTCCGCAAGTTGTGCTTCCGTGGGAGCGTGGAGAATTACGCCATCCGGGCTAAGAACGATTGGATATTCGGGGCGATGATGAGACCACTTCTGAAGGAACTGCGATACTTCCCCATCCACGTCGGCGTTGACTACCGTGTGGGGAATATTGTTGCGAGAGAGAAAGCTTTGGAGCGCATTTAGTTTCTGCGTAGGCGCGTCAGTTACGAGAACGATTCCACTGCCACTTTCGATGAGGCCTACGCGCCTGAGGATTAGAGCACGCATGATTCGCTCGCCGAGTTCTGCCTCGGCAATGAGTAGCGAGCGTAGCTGCGCGGGCTGCAGGTGTATGGCGCGAACCTCGCCGATTGCATGACCATCAACGAGACAGCGGCTTCCGGAAAGCTGTCCGGCTTCACCGACGAAATTGCCAGGCCCCTGTTCGTTGATGACAATCGCGCGATCGAAAGCATCCCGGCGCGTTACCCGAATCTCGCCGGTGAGTACGACGTACATTCCGAATCCCGGATCGCCGATCTCGAACATGGACGAGCCGTCTGGCCATACCCGGACTTCTCCGAACCGCGCGATGCGGGACACTTCGTCGTCGGAGAGCGTCGGATACATCTGCTCTCGACGTGACGAATTGACGGAGCGTTGTGTCACTGGAGCGGGTAGTTCGCCGGAACGACCATCGAAATCGCTCGGAGGTTGCATTGATAGTTCCTGAGTCGGGGAGGAAATCGTTGGTTAGTCGACACGGAAGCCGCGGCTGGCATGTGGTGATGTTTAGGAACCACTCGCGAGCCGCGATCCGTATTTAGAACTGGAGGGGCACAGCGACGCGATCAGAGCCGGATTTGAAGAGGGAACTTACTCCCGTCTGTCAAAAGCCTTCCAAAACGATCTTGCCGACGGCCTTGTTGCTCTCTATCTGTGCGTGCGCCTTTCGCAGATTGGTAGCGTTGACGATTCCGATGTGTTGCCCTAGCGTTGACGTAAGCGTTCCCTGGTCGATGAGAGAGGCAACACGATCAAGCAGGAGATGTTGCTTGTCCATGTCAGCAGTCCGGTACATCGACCGGGTGAACATGAACTCCCAGTGAAGCGAGATTGACTTGCGCTTGAGCGGCATCGCGTCAAGTGTAGAGGGATCATCGATCAGCGCGAGTTGGCCTTGCGGCTTGAGCAGATCCACAATCTGCACGTAATATGAGTCCGTATGCGTCAGGCTGATGACGTGATCGACTTGCTTGATCCCGAGCTCTTCCAGCTGCGGACGCAGTGGCTTTGCGTGATCAATGACATGATTGGCTCCGAGCTCACGTACCCAGGCCTGTGAGGCTGTTCTCGATGCCGTGCCAATCACAGTGAGTTCGGTCAATTTGCTCGCCAGCTGCACTAGGATCGAGCCCACGCCGCCGCCTGCGCCGATGACGAGCAGCCTTTCACCTTGCCCGCCGCGCTCTGCAACCTTGAGACGCTCGAACAACAATTCCCATGCAGTAATGGCTGTCAGGGGCAACGCAGCCGCTTGCGCAGCAGAAATGCTGGTGGGGCGATGCCCAGCGATGCGCTCATCCACGAGTCCAAATTCTGCATAGCTTCCCGGGCGTGTGATGTCGCCGGCATACCAGACCGCATCGCCAGGCTTGAAACCCCTGACCTCCGCTCCAACCGATTCCACAGTTCCTGCTGCATCCCATCCGAGAATACGCGCGCCAGGTGGCTGCATGCCTTGGCGCAGTTTGCTGTCTACCGGGTTTACGGAGATGGCTTCGATTTTTACGAGAAGGTCACGGGGGCCCGGTTCAGGCTTTGGCAAATCCACTTCGTACAGCGCCTGCGGATCATCGATAGGCAGGCCTGCCTGCGAGTAGACGATGGCTTTCATATAACATTCCTTGATGACTGAGGTGGGACGAACAAGCTCTATTCGCCGCGCAAGAATTCACGTACGTGTGCGGTATAGGTCGATGCGTATTGGAACAGGGCACCATGGCCCGCGTTCGGATACACAATGAGCGTTGCATTCGGCAGATCTCTTCCGAGAACAAAGCTGTTTTTCGTTGGGATCATGATGTCGTTGTCGCCATTGGTAACAAGTACCGGATGGCCGATCTTCGCCAGCTTCCCACGCACATCGCCCTTCCAGTTTGCCCACGCGATCATGGCCTGTAGTTGTGTCCCTGCTACGTCTGGGCCTGCCGGTAGGTCGGGCTCTGCGCTGCGGGTGTCAAGGCGATTGACAAAGGCGGACGCCGCCGCCCTACCATCTGCCGTAGAGGGAAAAAACAGGCGCTTGAGCTTCTCGCTCATCGGCATGTCGCCATCGGTGTAGATCGCGACAAGTTCGGGGCGATCCATGCCTGCCCCCTCGCCGCCTTCGGGGGCGGAACCCGAAAGAATGATGCGTGACACGCGGTCCGGCATCTCGATTGCGATCTCCTGCGCCAGGAAGCCACCTAATGAGAAGCCGAGGATGTGGAGCTTGGGCACGTCGATCGCATCAATGAACTTCATTGCGTGCGCGGCCATTTCGGCAATCGTTGCTGGGACAGTTCCAGTCGAACGGCCAACCCCAGCGTTTTCGAAGAGGATGATTTCTCGATCCTCGGCGAGCGCATCGACGATTTCCGGATCCCAGTTGTCAAGCGTGCCGGTGAAGTGTTGAAGACAGAGCAGCGGCAGGCCGCCGTTGCTGTTGCCGAAACGGCGCATGGCGTAACGGAGACCAGACACTTCGACGAATTGAGTTTCGACGCCGGATGAGCGATTGGTATTCACGGATATTCCTCCGGAGCGCAGACTGCGCCCCGTCAAGTTTTTAGGTGAGACTGATATTGCTCAGGTCGATCGATACGACGAGTGGGTCCGGGAGCGAGGAGCCGTCCGGGAGCCGGGGGAAGATGCGCCGCTTGGTCGGGATGCGGATTCCAGAAACCGTGGTGTAGTCGGTTACGTAGTGCGCACCGGGTGTGTTCCCTGCAATTTCCACGTCATAGTCGAGACGTCGGACAAGATGGTCAGCGTCGACATAGATTGCCTGGACTTTACTGAATACCTCTAGCGAATCGGGGTAACGCACGATCACCTTGCGCCAGATTTCGTCCTGCTCCTTCCACTCGCCCGCGTCTTCACATTCGACGCCGGGCCATGCAAGGACGAACGGCGTGTTCAGATACGTCCACATTGCGCATCCCGCAAAAAATGCGAGCTGCAGTGAATTCCAGGGCGTTTCGAGCGTGTGGCCAGCAAAGGACGAGCGTGGCTTGTTGGCTGTTTCGACGATGTTCTGCGATTCGTCGAGAAGTGCAATCGTATCGCCGGTGAATTCCGTGCGTGCCGCGAGCGTGCCGAACGGCGCGTGCGATGCCCATTGGCGATCGGTCGCTACGGTGACAGTCGTCTGATCGAGTATTCCGCCTTTACCTTTTAGTGCCCACAACGCACCGCCTTGCGAGAGGTCGGCATGAATTTTCGTGAACTTGCGCCATTGCGTGAGTCCGCCATGGGCATCGATGATTGTTTGCGCGAGAGAATTCATGCGAGGCTCCTCAGTGTGTGGGTTTCATTACAAGGACCGCGCGGAAGCGAACGTCACCGCGCATCATGCGGTCATAGGCTGATTGCGCCTGCTCCAGCGGAAATGTTTCGATCAGCGGACGGATGTTCCGCTGTTGCGCGAACGCAAGCGTTTGTTCGTTGTCTGCGACGGTGCCGGTCAGCGCGCCAACTACCGAGCGGCCACCGAACACGAGATCTATGGCGTTCACCGTAATGGGTTCGCTGGCGATCGCAACGACGACGAGCTTCCCGCGAGGAGAAAGCCCAGGCACCATCTCCGACATGCCAAGGCCGGTCGGTGCGGTAGCGAGGATGACCTTTGCACCACCGAGGTTATGTAGAACCTCAGCGACGCTTTCGGCCTTGGCATCGATGTACCGATGTGCGCCAAGGTCGCGCGCCAGCGGTGCCTTGTCGGCACCACGCGCAATCGCGACGGTATAAAAGCCCATACTGTTGGCGAACTGAACCGCAAGGTGGCCGAGTCCACCAAGTCCATGGACAGCAACGATGTCTCCAGCCCGAGCCCCAGCGTTACGAAGTGCGTTGAAGGTAGTTAGACCTGCGCAGAGCAGCGGTGCGGCTTCTGCGGCCTCCAGGTCGTCAGGGACGCGAACCAGTCCGCGCGCCTCGGCGATCATGATTTCAGCGTAGCCGCCGTCGACGGTCATGCCAGTGATGACCGGCTTTTCGCAATTTACGATGTCGCCTTGCCGGCACGATGGGCACGTCCGATCTTCGCCAGCAAGGAAGCCCACTCCGACTCGTTGGCCGAGCGACCAACCCTCGACACCTTCGCCGAGTGCTTCGATGCGTCCTACAACCTCATGGCCGGGCACGAGTGCGCTGGCGCTTTCGGCTCTTTCAGGCTCAATGGTGGCGCTGTCGGAGTGACATACCCCGCAGGCCTCGACACGAATGCGGACTTGTCCGTAGCGGGGTTCAGGAACGGGGCGCTCTGCGAATTCGAGTTTTCCCGAGCCTACTGCGACGGCCGCACGGTACGTGGCTGGTTGGATCATTTGGGTTCTCACTCAAAACGGAAGTCAGAAAGATCAACACCGACGATCAACGGCTCCGGCAGGGCGATGTTGTCCGGGGTGCGAGGGTAGATACGCAGACGCGTCGGCATCCGGATGCCTTGGACGGTGACGTAGTCACTCAGATAACGTGCGGCGGCATTGCGTCCCTGGATATCGACTTCGTAGTCGTGGCGGCGGAGAAGTCCATCTGCATCGAAGTAAAGCGTCTGCACGGTGCTGTGCGTTGCGATGCTCGGTGCGAATTCGACCCGGAGACGTCGCCACGGCAGGCCATCGACAATCCAAGGATCAATCTCCTGCGCCACCACGCCTGGATATCGCAACAGGAACGGAGACGTCAGATAGGTCCACATGGTGTAGCCCGCGAAATACGCGAGCTGCGCATTAGACCAGGGCGTTTCCATCTCGTATCCTTCGAACGACGCCCGCGGATGATTGAGGGTCTCCACGATCGAGTCGTCAGCTCGTCGAATCTCAACGAGCGAGGGGGTATAGATCGAATGATCTGACGATGGTGCGAACGGCTCGTGTGACACTCGTTGTTCGTGAAGATCAACGGTGACACGCGAGTGCGTCAACACGTTTTCGCACTGTTTGAGTTTCCAGAGCGCGCCGATGTGATGAAGCTGGGCAGACACGCGGCGAAAGCTACGAAATCGGTCAAGACCGCCGGCAGTCGCGATGGCCTTGTCGATGAGGTTTTCCATTAGTAATCCTTATTTCATTTCAGATTGGTCCGATTTTTCCACTACTTGAAAAGATCGTGCCTCAGGGTCTGTCTAAACTGTGCGCGGCGTCAGCAGGAGAGCTTTTGCGAGTAAGCTAGAAATGCCACGATGTGAGCTGCAGATGCCTGCGGAAACTGGAGTTGAGGTCCATGTCCCGACTGTGGAAATGTGACCAGGTGAAGACTGGGGAACTGGGCGTTCAAGGCATACCAGTTCTCAACTGGAAATACGATGTCGTGATCGCCGCCAATGTGTAAAATCGGAATCGAAGCGGCGCGCAGCGCTTGCAGGACCGGCGGTGCTGGGAAAGCGGGATTTCTAGGGCCTTCACCGAGTTGATCCGCGGCCCAGCTATAGGGCACTTCAGGACTGACGTCGGACGTGCGGGCGGCGAGACGTCGTGAAGCCTCTTCTGCAGCCGCGCGGCTTTTCGCTGAAGTGGGTTCGAAGAAAAGGCTGACGAAGTCTTCGAAGTCGTTCTCGCGTTTTGCAAGCGTGTAGAACAAGGGCTCACCTGTTTTCACCAGCGGCCCGGGTGGTGTGGTCGCGATAAGCACCGCGTGACTCGCAATTTGCGGAGCTTGCGCCAATACAATTTGTGCAGCTACGCCACCGATAGACCAGCCACCGATGATTACGCGACCAAGCTCGAGTGCACCGATCAATTCGATGGCGTCTCGCGCCAGTGCGGCGGGGTTGTAGGTACGCTCGCCGGTGGACTGTCCGAGTCCACTGTAGTCAAAAATGACGACTTCGAACCCTTTTGCGGCGAGACTGTCAAGGAACAGAGGATCCCAAGAATCCATTGTGCCCCTAAAGCGTACGCAAAGTACGAAGGGCTTACCGCTACCAAAACGTCGATACGCTAGGCGTCGGTTCGGTAGGTCGGCGAAGCGTGTTACCGCACTGAGAGACGGGGAATCAACTTCGGGAGTTGTGCTCATCCGTATTCAACTGGTTGTTCAAGCGATTCTGCGGAGCTAAAACGGGACTGGACTGCCATTTATTCTGCCGGAGCTGGTCACGACGACGGCTGAACGGCAGAGGTTGGCCGAGCCACCACTCGAGGCGAATTTCCTGACTGCCGCGCAGGACACTTCACACTCAAGTCCAACGGACTTGATCAGCGAATCGGCCTGCACAGCAGAAAACGCGTTGTCTACTCCTTCATCTGTGACACTGACAACCAGAACGACGCTGGCATCCTGATCGATCTTTTCGGCGATCAATGCGACATCGGAGGGAGATCGTCGATCGGCGGCTACGACCTCAACTGCGCGGCGGGTCTGGGTGGTCAACTCCTCTGCGAGTGCGTTCAGACTCGCGCGATCCCGATCGATCAGAATGAGATCGTGACCGTTGGCTGCAAGGTAATCCGCATAGGCGGCACCAATAACAGACAATGCGCCGCTCACCACTGCAGTTCCGCGTGAAGCCGTCATTCTTATTTCCTCGTTGGAAAATCTATCGACGATAGGAGCCTATGATCCTGGGGAATCACGTGTTTCTCCAACGACATTTATAATCAGGTTTTCGGTCATGGCCCGCGGTGACAATGATGCATCGAATTGGTTACTTTTTGACTGATGGCTTCCAGGTTATGGCCATCGGAACACAAACTGTTTTCGAGATTGCCAACGTAGTGGCGCGAGAGCAGATTTATAGCGTCACAAATTATTCACTTGCAGGTGGGGAAACCAAGGCGTCACTAGGCGTATCCGTGAATACGCAGCCGGCCGACTCTACCGCGGTGGCGGACACGTGGATGGTCAGTGGAATCGTCAATCCGATCGGACGATCCACCGATCCTGAAGAACTCCGATTCGTCATCGAAGCGTCTGAGCGCTCGCGGCGCACGGCGGGCCTTTGCACAGGTGGATTTGTCCTTGGAGAAGCGGGTCTTCTCGACGGGCGGCGCGCGACGACCCATTGGGCGTTTGCGGCGGCGATGCAAGAGCGCTGGCCTAAGGCGGAAGTGGAGGCAGACCGGATCTTCATCGTCGATGGCCCAATATGGACTTCAGCTGGACTGACGGCGGCGATGGATCTCGCGCTGGGTATGGTGGAGAAGGACCAGGGTCCGGATTTTGCCAATTCGGTCGCGCGTGCGCTCGTCATGCATCATCGTCGGTCCGGTGGCCAATCGCAGCATTCTGAAATGCTGGCGCTTGCACCAAAATCGGACAGGATTCACTTAGCTCTTGAGTATGCGCGAGTGAATCTGTCAAAGCCTTTGCGTGTCGACGATCTCGCAAAGGCCGCACACTTGAGCCCTCGGCAGTTCGGCCGCATTTTCCTCGCAGAGACTGGCGAGTCGCCCGCCAAAGCCATCGAGCGACTTCGCTTGGAGGCGGCGCGGAATATGATTGAGCGAGGTCGGCATCCGCTGGAGACGATTGCCCGCGAGACAGGGTTTCGCGACAGGCGCCATCTGCGGGAAGTTTTTGTTCGTGGGTTTGGTGTATCTCCGCAGTCATTAAGGCGGGATGCACGATGCGATGAGCCCTCTGAGGCGGCGGAATAGCCGGCTAACGAACCGCTTGCTCTCGTTGAACAGCGGAACACTCAGCAAGGTCATAACCGCGCCGTTTGAAACTTTGCGGTTCCTGCCTTGGCCCAGGCGAGAGCAATGCGATGCGCCAACGTTGCTCGGAGGACAATTTGATCAAACGGCTGCACGGGAGGGAACCGGGCGACTTCTGTTCTGGACCCCGGTCTTACCGCAAAAGCTCGGTGATAACGACAGCTTTGTCATCGCGCGCCCTCAACGTCAGTGGCGCTTTGTTGCGGATCGCGGCCCGCATCGACCGGCGCGGGCTGGACAGGTCCTACGTCGATCCGCGCGTGATCCGCGCAAGATATGCTGAGCGGGGCACCGGCAATACATCATTTATCGTCGTTCCTTCGCGCTGTGCCGCGAAATGTTCGCGTGGGGCGCCGTTGATCGGCTGCGCGCCTTCTCTTATACCTCGCACGGCCGTTGCGCGCTTCGCTCGACAAGTTCGCTTGCCGCCCGCGATGATCCAGACGGCGCGGTTCAGCATGTTGCGGGACGAACGCGGACCCACGGCTATTGGCTTGACAAGGTCAGGAACGCCGTGGCGACGTTGTACAAAGGCGCGATCCACGATTTCAACTACTGAAAGTGCTCGCCGCTCACGCACCGATAGGCGCCGTCATGCAACAGACGGAGACAGCACTAAAGACGCCTCTGAAATTACGCGGCTCGCAGCGCGAGAGGGCAAGATGACGCTGTTGCGCGGGACTGGATACCGTGATGCCGCAAACGCGTTCGAGATGACCCGTGTCGTTCTTTGATGTCCTTGAGGAAAGGCGGCTTTGTCGCGAAAAGCGGTCGCTCGACTTGGCGATCCCGATGGGCCGGTCTTGGCCGCACGTTCATTGCGCGACCGGCACTGCGGCGTCGCCAAGAAGACCTTTCAGCGTACGCGCATTTCGCTGACCTTGGTCCTCGTAATGGTTGTTGAACACGACGTGCGTCTGCGCGACGGTTGCGGCAAGCATCTCTAATGCGTATGGAGAACTCGCGAAGCTTGTCGTCGCTGTAGTCGTAGTTGAAACGATCACTTGCAGCAGTTGCGCCTTTGATGTTCCACGTCTCGTGGTTGCGGCCGTGCAGGCGGACCAACGCGAGGTCGGGGCTCGTTACCTCCCAAACTGCGGGGATCGAATTCGCGGTGCCTTGCGGCTCGTCCACGATCACGTTCACAAGTCTTCTTTCGCACTCGAAAGCGAGTGTCGAGTCTCTGTGTTTCTCGTCGAACCAGCTCCGGTTGCGAAATTCGACTGCCATCAGATGTCGCCCGGCGATGATGTCGGCACAAGGCTCGACGTGTGCCCGGCCATCGGGACCTGAAATTACCCAGGGCGCGAACTGGAAGTGGACGGCGCCGAGCTTTCCGGCTTCGTGCAATGGCGCGATCGCTTCGAAATACCGTCACCAAAGCTCCTTGCGGACGTCCTAAGGCTTGTCCTTGTAGTAGAGATTTTTCTTGCCGTTCTGTGGGAGTGCCGGTTGCATGTCCTTCGGGAACATGTCTCGAGGCGTCTGGTGCCGAGTGAACAGGCGGAAAGCCTTGATGTTGAACACGAATCCGGGCGGTGTGCGCTCGACCCACAGGACGGAGTTGCTTCCGTTGGGCATGGAGTGTAGCTCGAGTCGACCTCCACCAGCGTGAACTGGCTGGCATAGAAGCGCAGTCGCGCCTCCGCGCTGTTGCAGCCGAGGGATAGAAGCGCTTGCTGTTGATGAGCGCGGGATCTGTCCAAGATGTGTTGCCAACACGGATGTTCATTGGCTCTCCATCAGCAGAAGTTACGACTCATGGTAGGGAGTTCGCCAAGCAGCTTACTGCAGTCTACCAGGCGGTTTGCAACGAGGTGGCGAACCTCGCCTTCCTTTTGCCAGACGCCGTAGACGGCAAGCAGTGACGAGCCAAGTGCTTCGCGCCGGAATTTTTCCAGCACCGACTGCCAGATGATGATATTTACGCTTCCGGTTTCATCCTCAAGCGTCATGAACATTACCCCCTTTGCGGTGCCGGGCCGCTGCCGGACGGTGACGATCCCGCAGGCACGCGCGAGTTGTCCATTGCGATAACCCATGAGCGTCCGGAAGGCGACGAGGCGCATCTTCGTGAGCTTGGGGCGGAGCAGGGCGACCGGATGCCGGCCTAATGTGAGACCTGTTGAACGATAGTCAACGACGATCTCCTCGCCTTCGGTCATCGGAGCAAGTACCGGGGTTTCATCGTCATCAGTGGCGCCGCGCAGGAGGTCGCGATCAGGAACCGCTGCAACTGATTGCCAGAGCGCGGCACGGCGATCACCGGCGAGCGAACGAAGGGCATTCGCAGACGCGAGGATTTCAAGGTCGCGACGATCGAGCTGGGCCCGTCGCGCAAGATCCGATACATCAAGGAACGGGCGCACCGCCCGAGCCATCTCGATGCGCGCGGCCGCTTCCTCCTTCATGCCGCGAACAAGCGACATGCCGAGGCGCAACGGGCCGTCGGTCGATGCGCCTTCGATCGTCGAGTCCCAGTTGCTCAGCGCCACATCTACCGGCAGCACCTGCACTCCATGGCGCTTGGCATCCTGAATAAGCTGCGATGGAGAGTAGAAACCCATCGGCTGGCTGTTGAGCAACGCGCATACGAAAACCGTAGGCTCGCGGCATTTGATCCATGCACTCGCATAGACGAGCAGTGCGAAGCTCGCAGCGTGGCTCTCCGGAAATCCGTATTCGCCGAAACCATGGATCTGCGCGAAGATTTGCTCGGCGAATTCCTTATCGTATCCGCGCTCAAGCATGCCGTTCACGATACGGTCGTAATAGACGCCAAGTCCCCCCTTGCGTCTCCACGCGGCCATGGCACGACGAAGCTGGTCCGCCTCGCCGGCGGAGAAGCCGGCGGCGAGCATCGCAACTTGCATGACCTGCTCCTGGAAAATCGGCACGCCGAGCGTGCGCGCGAGCGCCTGCTCCATCTGTGGGCTTGGAAATGTCACGGGCTCGATGCCCTGACGTCGGCGAAGGTATGGATGAACCATGCCGCCCTGGACGGGGCCAGGGCGCACAATTGCCACCTCGATCACGAGGTCGTAGAACCGACGCGGTTGCAGACGAGGCAGCATGCTCATCTGCGCCCGCGATTCGATCTGGAAAACGCCGACTGTATCTGCGCGGCAGATCATTTCGTATGTGGCGGAGTCTTCTGGGGGGATGTCCTGAAGCTCAAAGACTTCGCCGCGTTTCTCCGAGATGAGATCCAGCGCGCGACGCACGGCTGACAGCATGCCGAGCGCGAGTACGTCGATCTTAAGCAACCCCAAGGCTTCGATATCATCTTTGTCCCACTGGATGATCGATCGATCTGCCATTGCCGCATTCTCGATTGGAACGAGGCGTGAGAGCTTGCCCCGGCTGATCACAAAACCACCGCTATGCTGCGACAGGTGGCGTGGAAAGCCGAGCAGCAGGGCGGCGAAATTCGCCCACTGCGCAATCAGTGGCGCCTCGGGATCAAGTCCAGCCTCTGCGAACCGGATCAGCAGGTCCTGACTTGAGTCAAACCATTGGTGGGCCTTCGCAACACGATCGACAATTGCCGGATCGACGCCCAGCGCCTTGCCGGCTTCACGCAGTGCGCTTCGGGGCCGATAGGTGGTGACCGCAGCTGTCAGCGCTGCGCGATCGCGTCCGTACTTGCGGTAGATGTACTGAACGATTTCGTCACGTCGCTGGTGCTCAAAGTCGATATCGATATCCGGAGGCTCCCCCCTCTCCTTGCTGATGAAGCGCTCGAAGAGCATCGATGATCGTGCAGGGTCGACCTCGGTTATGCCCAGGCAGTAACACACTGCCGAGTTGGCGGCAGAGCCTCGGCCCTGGCAAAGGATCCCCTCGTTCCGAGCGAAACGCACGATGTCATAGACCGTGAGGAAGTACGGCTCATATTTCAGGTCGGCGATAAGTGCGAGTTCGTGCTCGATCTGCGTCTGGACGTTTTTGGGGATGCCTGCGGTCCAGCGCCGATGTGCGCCGATATATGTTTCCTGACGCAGATAGGCCTCAGGCGTGAAGCCGTCTGGCACAAGTTCGTCGGGATATTCATACCGCAGTTCGTCGAGCGAGAATGTGCAGCGCCGCGCGATTGCAACGGTTTCAGCGAGTGCTCTGGCAGGATACAGGTTCGCGAGGCGCAGGCGGGCTCGAAGGTGCTGCTCGGCGTTTGGCGCGAGGTCATATCCGCAATCAGCAACGGGTCGGCCAAGCCGGATTGCCGTGAGGACGTCCTGAAGCGGTTTGCGTGAGCGCACATGCATGACCGGAGCGCCCGTTGCAACGATGGGCACGCCATGACGCACGGCTATCTGTTCGACCACACCGCGGTGGATGTCATCCATCGCGCGAGCGTGGAGCGTCAGCGCGACCCATGCACGCTCACCGAATGTAGTGGCGAACCATTCCATCTGCACATCAAGGCGCGCCTCGTCTGCCGGATATTCCGGGCTGAGGATCGCAATGCATTCGGGGAGCGACTTTAGATGGGCGTGAGGAGGCTCTGGATGGTCAAGATCTCGCGTCGCCAGACGATAGCTACCTTTGTCGGCACGCATGCGGCCGAGCGTGATCAGTTCGCTCAGGTTGCCATAGCCCTCGCGATTCATCGCTAGCGCGGTAAAACGAAGCGCGGGCAAACCATCAGCATTGGTCAATCCAAACTCGGAGCCGACGATGAAGGGAATGCCCGCTTTCTTCGCCTCAACGTGCGCGCGTACGACACCCGCGAGCGAGCATTCGTCGGTCACTGCGATCGCGGTATAGCCTAATTGCGCTGCGCGCTCGGAGAGATCGTCCGCGTGCGACGCTCCGCGGAGAAACGAAAAATTTGAGACGCATTGAAGCTCTGCGTAATCGGGCAGTGCGCCATAGGGCGAAGCCAACATCACTCGCTCCGGGGCTAGCCGAACAGGCCATGCAGAAACCAGCGCGGCTCTCGTTCATCGCTGACGCCAACGCGCTCGCGATAAATCCAGTAATGCATATGGTTCTCTGCTTCGGCGACAAAATAATCACGGGTTACTGTTTCTTCGTCCTGCCAGCCGCATTCGATCCGTTCACCCGGAGAGACCATCCGCAGTGGTGTCCCGTAAAACGGTCGGTGCCCACGCATGATGAGTTCTATGGGCTTGTCTAGCAGCCACGAGGGACGCGGCAGGTCACGCGGCAACTCTCGGCCCGCCCTTGCGTAGTCGCTTGAAATGGGCACCCATCGAGCAGCGATTTCGGGTCGGAAGTCCGCTATCGGATTGGGGCGCAAAACGTTTTCTGCTCCCAGTCGTGCTGTCAGCAGTTCCATTAGTCGTGCGTGATCCTGGATGGAGCCACCCGGTTCCGGAAATAGCGAATCGCTCGGTGCCTCAGCCTCGCGCACATCCTTCGCTTTGAGCCGCAGCGCGATAACGGGCGCGGCAAGTTCGACCCGTGCAAGCCGCTCCTTCAGGAGACGAACGAGATGCTCCTCGTGCCAGGTGGGTTCTCCGAGTGCAATCTCAAGCTCGGTTGGTGGAATCGCTTTGCGCCCGCGCTCATGCTCTAGCGAAAGGACAAAACGGGCTATTGCCAGCTTGCGCGAGGCTAACCAGCCTGTCATCTGGAGGGTGAGTCGTCGCGCGGCAAAAAGCGTCGCTTCGACGTGTTCGATGCGATCAGGGAGTTCTATCCGCTCATTGAAGATCGGCGGCATGGTTATCCACTCATGTGCTTCAGGGGCTGCTGCCGTTGCGCGATCAAGCACGTCGAGAACGGCTGTGCCGCATCGCTTCTTCAATCCTGCGCGCGGCAATCGCATCACGTCAGCGATCGACGTGCAGCCCAGTCCCTCGAACCACTCCGCAAATTTGCGCGCTGCCGGTACAGCGGTCACCGGGACACTCATAAATCGACGGGACAAGGTTCGAATCGAGACTGCAAAGCCGCCGTCAACCCGTGCAAGAAGCCAGGCGGCCTGTGCCGTGGGCGCGACGGATATGGAACCCGTCACTCCAAAGGCCGTAATTGCGCTGCGAATGCGCTGACGCAAAGAGCGCAAACCACCGAAAAGCCGCAAGCTTGCCGTGACGTCCGCAAGCACGACATGCTCCTCGGTTACGACGACATTGGGTGTGAACTGAAGAAGAGCAAACGCAACACTCCTGACTGTCTGCTCTTCGCGTGCCACGTCGCGCTCCCTCAGGTCCGCATTCGGTGCGAGGGTGAGTACCCCGCCTCGGCGCATGCCTGCAACTATCCCGTGAGCGTGCGCCGTCGCGTCTAACGCGAGTACGCGGCCCTTTTCCAGCACCACGACGCCAGCGTCATGCGCTGGCGTGTGCCACGTCGGGCAAAAGCTCTCGATGGGCAGGCGCGGCAGATGAACGCCGATCCAGTGGTGCATTTCGGTTCAACAGGACAGGTGAAGGTGACAAGGGGACGAAAACGGGCTGATCTCGGTGAGGTCCGCGACGCTTGACGAATGAGATATTCAGCCCACCCTTGACCGCTTCCAACGCTATGCGCAGCGGCGCCGGAGATGTTGAGCTTGCTGCCGCAATAGGGCGGAAAAGGAAGAAAAGCGTTTCCGACCGCTGCGCAGACAGCTGCAATCGCCTCAGGGCTTCCGGACGGATGTGCTGCTGCCAGAAAAGCAGGGTGCCGACAGTCCCAGCCCGCAGAATTTGCTCGGCGGCCCACAATGCGTCGGCGTTCGAGGATGGAGACAGCACGCGGATGTTTTCGACATTGAGTCCCCACCATGAAAAGGCGGTTGGTTGGAGCGTGTGGGGTGGCTGCAGCAGCATAACTGACCGCTTCGTCGCTGCACCCAGCGCTGACTTGAGCAAGCGGAGCTCGCCACAGCCTGGCTGTTGTAGCAAAATCTCGCTCAAAGATCCAGTGGGCCAGCCGTGACCCGGCAATTCAGCGTCAAGCGCCTCGTACCCACTGGCCACTGTTCGGGCTCGTGCCGATGCTAGCTGCGACGCACGCCATAGATCCGGGTGGATATCTTCGATCTGCGCAAGCGGCAAAGCCATTTCCGCCCCCTAATACTGTACATTCATACAGTATCGTACCGGCGAATATGCGTCTGCGCAAGCCGTTATGAAATAGATTCTCCGGTCGTGGTTCAGGATGGCGCTTGAATCTTCGTGGGCCACCGCTGCCACGCGCGGGTACACGATTAGATAGCATTCGGGCCAGAAATTGGGGGCAAGCTACAAAGCTTTTTGCACGGTTAGGCCGCCAAAGGTGAGATCTTACGGGACGGCTGCTTTTTGATCGTCGATCCACAACGTCAAATTTAGGGCGCGATAGCGAATCTAAAAGCTCAAGAGCCTTTCCCTGTTCCAGCAACGTAGTGGTCCGTTTTTCGGTGAACAGCTATCAATCGGGCGTGTCTGGCCCAGATAGATCGGCAACGGTTCGCTTTCCGGCGGCGTCAGCGAGTACCTCATCCACCCAACTCAAGAAGCTATTCCGATTTTCATCCTCCACGCATAGTGGTGACGAACCGTCCAATGAATCTTGAATCCCTTTAATGCCAACGAGGCGTTCAGCAAATGAAGCCATCAGATAAGCTGCGTTATGACGTGTCCGATCATCAGGAATATCAATTAATAGATAGCGCGATCCTTCCGTTCTCAACACGAGATCCATAAATCTGACACACGATTCACGCGCGCCAATACTGCAGCGTTCAATCCCGCCTAACATAATCGCGCTATCCAATATGTTCTTGACAAGCGAAAAGTCTCCCCCGCTTTCGAGGCGTACCTCAATCTGACGCCTGATCTCCTCACTTTCGCCAAGCGAAAGCAATGTCAGTTCTTCATCTTCTGAGTCAGCAAACGACGCATCGTCCGTTACCATTCCTGATGCCAACTTCTCCGACTCCACAAACATCTTGTAGCGGTTTGTCCACTCGAGAATCAGCACTTCAGATTTCTTGTCGATTGCGGAAATCTGCTCCTTTAGCAATTCGGCCTCAAGCGCGAGCTTCTTTCGGCCATTGGTGTCCAGATCTGACGTATCTCGCCACGACAATTCATGCAAAGCGTCTTGGACGCCGTTTCGCGTTCTACCGATACCTCTCAATTCGAGCATAATTTCGTTCATTGCTTGGGCTTGCTGTATGAGAAATGCCGGACCGGTACTGAAGAATCGGCAGTTTCCACATCCTCCGATGATTGCGGAAAAACGTGGTTTCGCGCGGGCGTCGGAATCGTCAAGGTTAGGAATGGCAACATGGCATCCCGTTCCACCAAGGGGGCAGATACCGCCGGGGACAATTTTCCAGCCCCAAAACTGGAGCAGAAGATCCGCGTCGCGATGCCGAGCGTATTGACGATTAAATGTCCACTTTTTTTCCTGATGAGCGAGCGTGGCGCGGTGCCGATCCCAGCCGTACACAGTCTGGTTTTCAGAGATATTTTTAATAATTAATTCGGTAACTCCGCGGGACTCGGGGCGATTGTAGTGCGCGGTCATCACAGCGGTGAGGTGGGCGACGACCAGTTCCTGCACAATGTGAATAGGCACTCCCATCTCGATCAACCAGGAAATCCCCGCCAGTCGAACGCTATAAATATCATACAGACTGACTCTGCCACCCGTAGTCTTTCGGGTGAGTTCAACTGTTTCACCTTTAGCTGCGAGGCGATCTTCAGTCTCGGCACAGAGCGCGTCGAACAATTCTGTAATTTTCGCGTGCGAAACGGGAAGGTAGTGCTTCGTTCGGCCTTTGTCGTTCCGGAAAAATTCCGTGGAAAGGTCAAGGAAAAGAGGGGTGAATGCAGGAAGAAATTCGGAATGTTTCTGATTGACCGCAACCTCATCAGAACGTGAATCATTGAAAAATACCGGAGTTGGATGTGGGTAATGCGCATTAATCCATTCCGTCTGCGAGCGCAGAAGATCATATGGCAGCCTTATCCATCGAGCTGTTTCGACTCCAAGACTACCTGCTTCGTCCTCGGACAGGAACGGCCACGGAAGCTCATAGCCCTTGCGGTCGCGGGGCGCCCACATTTGGGTCTTGTTTGTGGAGACGAAAATGCAAGGCTCAACGACCCCCAATAGGCCGTCCGTGAGGGGTTGTATGACGCCACTCGGTCGACCGTAACGCTGGAGATGTGACGAGCCATCCGCGTATCGCCATGCGGACAAGGGATGCGTGTTCGTCACATACGATTGAGTCAAAAAACTCCAGATACATTCGTCCATCAGGCCTCTATCCAACCATCGCACTTGCTTGGGACGCAACGGAACGATCAACAAAAGCGCTAACAGGCGCGCTCGTGTTGGACACCACACTATCTCGGCTTCGCTATTGAAACTGTCTCGCTTAATAAAAGTATCGTTAGGACATGCGGTCTTCGCCCACTCAAAAGTTGGATCCCCATCCTCATCAGGATCGAGGAGAATCTCAATCATGTCCTCTTGGACCGAACGTGGCAGACGCGGTCGCGGGCTCTTGGGGCCTCTGTCTATCGAGAAAGGATTCTTGATTCCCTCGAACGGATCAGCAGGCAAGTGCAGTCCCGCGTCCGGCGAAACAAGCAATGCTTTCGCTACAATTGAGAAAGCACGCGCCACTTCATGCCAGTACGACCACGCGGTCGATTCGCTTATCTTCTGGGATGCAACCCGATTTTTAAGATGAGAGAAAAAACTCCCTGCACAAAGCGGTGCGTTAGAATTAAGGAGATCGTTGGCCTCAATATCGCCGGGGGTACGAAATCCTCTTTCTTCTACCCAGTCCACGATCGTCCGCATTGCCGCATTGAAATGCTGCTCCCCGGAAGCACTTGAGTTCTCGAAGATCTGGGTGAATCTGTTCCACTCGCCGCCCAACCGTCCGGCAGACGCTCTCAACTCGGCGGGACTTCTGGGCTTGTGCCGCGTCTCAGGTTCGTTGCGGGGCTTACTGCTGATTGGAACCTCGAACTCGGCCCTAACCAATGCGCGGGCGGATTTCCTGCCGTCAAGAAGCGACAGAGGCCAGGGCGGAAGATCCCTCCTCGATAACTGTATTGCCTCAATGGACGATCGGTAGAGAACCATTGAGCTTGTTACACCTCGCTTAAGAAGATAGTTTGTTCGTTCTACTATGTTCTCCGGAAAATCAAAAGGCGAGCGGATCGTAGACGTGAAAGTGACACCCCGAATCAAACGACGATCGGAAGTCGTGAACGGTGAGTCTGTAAGGGAAAAGACCTTATCAAGCGTTTCAGCGGCAGCCCTACATGGAATCGTATCGTAGGAAAGCAGTATCGAACGATTTAGCGCTAGGGCTGCGAGAAGAACTTCCGCTGCGTAAGCTATGTGCAAGACCTTGTAAAGTGCGATTTCGTGAGTTGTCTGAAGTGGAGTTACCCCGAGCTCATCCAGCAGTTTGAGGGGCGCGACGTTACGCGAAAGAACTTCATTGCGTGGGAACTTATGATCAAATGTAAATCTTGCTATTTGCAGCAAAAATTCCAACGCATTTTCGATTTCGAGAGGGCGAAGCTTCTCTAAAAATCTATTAACTTCAGTGGAATTGAAAAATGATAGATTATGAGATTTATATTGAAACCTGACTGTAATATCGCGAGATTTATGCAATTTTAAAAATATATCGGATAGGGTATCGATTCTTCCAGGTAGATCCAAATCAGGTATTTTTGATACGAGTCGTGCAATACCGATCCACGCTTTTCCGCGTTCCTGGTAACCGATATTTAGCCCAAATCGGGCAAGCGCCGATCTCTTCAACTTAAACTCGATGTCGGGGAGCTCGAAGGACAATTCGTCATTGGCGACGAAATCTTCACCGAATTCGGTGAGAAGTCGCGTTGCGAGGGCTGTTAGTGATTGCTTGATATACTCCGAGCCAAGATCCTCAGAAAGTTTCAAAAGGTCACTTGAATTCAATGAGCTATCCAGAATAACCACCTTCTGGCTCGTGTTGAAAAGGACCTCCGACTTAGACCAATAGCCCACGGCTCTATCGAGTACGCTAAGGTCTCGTGTGACCGCGGAAGCATTGAGTTCAGCTTTGTCCATCGTATGTAGCTCCCTACAGCGAGCACGAAGATGCTCGAGCGTCAATTATCATCGCCAAGTCCCGCGATCCACTCCTTCGCCGACTCCCATTGAGCGGGTGTAAGTAGGACCCTCAAATCGCTAGGCGCGCAGGCGACAAGACACGTGAGGTTGTCCCGTCGCTCCACGCGCAAGGCCGCCACCTCCCCTTTGAAAACAGTTCGCAAAGCGGAGAGAAGTGGCACAGGCATATCGGACGTTTGGGGGAGAATCTCGATTGGTAGCGAGAGATCCTCAGTTGGGCCGAGTGCAAATGCGGACGTGAGAGAAACTGGACGTGTCTTCGTTTCTCGTTCTAGCAAGAGCGATAAATTCTTGTTCTCCGTAACGAGCCTGGTGTTGTCATCGCGTAACAAGTCGATGCAAAGTCGGACCTTCGGGTCTAATCCTTCAGCCGGATAAGCGTCGGGTTGCCGGGGATGAGCCGATTGAGGATTGCTTCGCCGCGGATCGCGATGCCGTTTAGACAAGTGCGCCGCATACTCACTCATTCGCGCGGCGATATACAGCTTAAGCTCGCTATTGTTCTGTATCGTTTGGGGCCGAGGTCCTCCAAATTGTTCCGTGGCCACTGCTGCAACGCGGCTGTAGTTCATTGTCCCTTTGGCTAGCTCGATTTGGTCGCACGCCTTCTTTATCCGTTCAAGGCTCGATCGAGCCTTGGGGCCGACCTGCTCGAACAGCCTCATGTAAATTGCCTCGGCTGTTTCGTTCGATCTCAATTCTTGTTCCCCTCTATGAAACGGTCAGTGGATGGGACCAGCGAGCCTTCGGGCGAAGGCGATCGGGAAACGATCTCTGATGCGAGTTGTAAGAATGCGCGCTGCTGCTTTCGGTCGAAAGGAAGAGGGCCGCGGCGGTCAATCGCTTCTTGCACGGCACGTCCTCCGACCATGCTTTCAGCCATCGTCGCTAGAGCGTGAGCCGCTTCGGCGCGTGCGCGAGGATCACGGATATCCATTAGAAGCGATCGCGATCCCTCCGCGCGAAGGATTCGTTCCATGAAGTCACAGCAAACGTCCTTTGATAGAGAAGATGCGTGTTCAAGGCCGCCGTGAATGGTTGCGGCATCCAGGATGTTTAGCGCCAGCGCGAACTCCCCGGCTTCCTCAAGTTTGATTTCTATCTCATGCTGAATGTCATCGCTCGAGCCAGAGGACACTAAACGGGTCTTGGCGAGTGATTCTTCTTCGATAGCCGAACCCGTGTCGTTCGAATAACTGAGTTGTTCCATCGAGTCAGAGAACATACGATAGCGATTGACCCATTCCAGTATCGTCGGTTCACACAGTCGGTCAATAGCCGCGATCTCGTCCTGTAAGCGCTCCTTCGCAATGGCAAGTTCACGCCGCTCATCCTCTCTCAGGCCGGGGACGTCGTCCCATGAAATCTCCGAACGTGCCTGTACGAGTGCCCGACGGCTGCGGGCGTGCATCCGAAGTTCGAGCATCAACTCGTTCATTGCGAGTGCCTGATCAACGATAAACGCAGGCCCAGTGCTGAAAAATCTGCAGTTACCGCAACCTCCCTCAACCGGAGAATAATGCTCCGTTGACTGGTCGGGATCTGATGACTTGTTTACATGACCAACTTCGCAAAGCGCGCCACAAACCGGGCAGATGCCGCCAGGGACGAAGATCCAGCCAATGTACGTGTCGAGCAACCCGTTTCCGCGATGCTCTTTCTGATGATAATTGCAGGACCACACTTCGGGACGAGTGGAAAGCCTCTCGCGCTGTTCGCGCCAGCGATGAACGTTCTGCTTCCGCTGAAGTGAAGCGATGATCGTTGACTTGAGCGTTTGTCGATCAGCCCGTTTATAGTGGAACATCATCACGGCGGTCGCGTGGTCCGAGATATATTCCTGAACGACACTAACCGGGACGCCCGATTCGATGAGCCTCGAGATTCCCGCGACCCTTAGCCCGTGGAGCTCATACGCGTGAAGCCGCCCATTAACCGCTCTGCTCGAGGTGCTCGGTTTGGTGAGCACAACATGTCGATCTTCGAGCGCGTACCGTCGCTCTGTCTCAAGAGATAGCGCCGAGAAAGCCTTCCCAATCAGATCCCTTGAGACTGGTATATGAAACCCGTTTCCGGACGCGTCTTCGACGTCTCTCATTGCCGATAAGTCGGCGAAAAGAGGGGTGAAACACGGAAGTTGATCGAAGTACCTTTCATTCACTTGGCTCCGGTCCTCCCACGTATCAGCGAAGCTCACAGGACGAGGGTTAGGAGCGTATCGATTCATCCAGCGGATTTGCTCGAAGATGGTGGAGTACGGGCGGTTCAGCCAGAGTGCGACGTCTTTGCCAACTTGCGTAATGTGTGCTGGCTCGATATATGGCCATGCCATGTCGTAACCTCGTCTGCTCTCTGGCGACCACATCGGTACCTTGGAGGTATTGATGAACAGCCCCAACTGGGCGCTCTTGACGAGCAGGTCGGAGAGATTCTGCAGCACGCCAGATGGTCTTCCGAATCGTTCCAGATGGGAAGTTCCGTCCTTGTATCTCCAATTCTTAAGTGGGTGCTCATTTGGAACATAGCAACGTTGGTCGACGCTCCAGACCTCCGTGTCGAACAGGCCGCGATCCAGCCATCTAACCTGCTTCACACGTAGAGGAAGCATCAGTAGCAGCGCGAGAGCGTTGGCGCGAGAGGGACACCAGACTTTCTCCGCGAGTGTCTTACCGTCGATCTGAGGATAAAACCAGTCCTGTTTGAAATATGATTTAATCCACGCGTAGGTCGGTACACCGTCTGGGCCAGGATCAAGCAAAACGTTCAATAGCGCTTCTTGTAACGTTTCCGGCAGGCGGTTCTTCGAAGTTGGGCTTCCAAATAAGCATCGAAACGGGTTTTGGTGCGGTTCGAAGGGATTTTCCGCAAGGGGCAGTGCAGTATCGGCTGAGAGCTTGAGAGAATTGACTACAAGGGAAAAAGCGCGCGAAGCGGTGTTCCAGTAGATAGACGCGGTCCCTTCCTTGAGACTTCCCTCTCTAATGCGCGCCCAAAGCCACGCATTGAAAGTATCATCGCGATCCGGCGCGCAGGGGTCGAGAATGTCGGAAGCCCTGATCTCGTCGGGTGAACCTATACCGCGTTCTTCGCACCAGCCAAGTAGGCTTTGAACTTGCGCGCGTTGGTGCTTTTTTCCGGATGCACTGGTCTCGTCGAGAATACGCATGAAGCTTTGCCATCCAGGATGCGCAAGCCCGTTTGTGTCGCTGCCTGCCGGCGATTCGTTACCGCTACTTCGCATCGTGGGCTCCAGGCTTCGCTAAGAGGTCCAATGTGCGGGAACATCGAGAGTCAGCCTTGTTTCAGGAAGCTCAACTCCGGAAACGCCCTTGATAATCTGCCGTCGTACCTCAGAGGGCGACAAGTGGTAGTAATCCTCTGTGCTTGTCAGCCGGGCGTGACGCAGAAGTACCTGGGTCATGTCCTTGGAAAGCCTTAAAACTGTCGCGCAGTAATAACCCGCGAGGTGACGCAACGAATGCGGTCCAAGAGAAAGATGCTCAAGGCCAAGACGCTGTATGGCCCGATCCCACACCTTCTTCAACGCCGGTATCGTCAGCGGCATCCCAAACGTGTTTCGGTCAAGCTGGATGTAGAGCCATGGATGAAACGGCCACTTCTTCGGCTTGCCGTAGAAGTTCTCGCGGAGATACTCGTTGAGGCATTTTCGAAAATAGATTCCGATGCGTGGATCGATCCAATGCGCCTCATAGCCAAACATTTCGGTGGTAGCTCCAGGGCTATCGTGGAATGTCATCCCTTTGAAGCCGACGCGCATTCCACCGTGCCCACGATACTTGTTGCGGGGGCGCAGGCAATATAGGTCTGGGAGCGAGGCACGGAAGACGGTGTTCTTCCACTCTTTTTCAAGGTAGGCAGCGCGGGTGGCATGATGGCGATGCCCCTTGCTGTCCTCCCAGCGCCACTCTCCGGTCTCGGGATCATCAAGCCGGATACGAGCTTCACCGAGCGGACTCGTACCCATAACGTCAGCGAGAAATAAATGAAGTGGCTCGGACTCTCGCATCCCCAGTCCAAAAAGCTGCAAAAACAGCATCTTGTCCCGCGGGTTCGGAGTCGACTCCACGAGATCAACGAACCGATCGAGAGGGAACGACTTCGGGGACAGGAAGTCTCTCCGCTTCTTGCCGCCATGTGCGTCTGGAGCAACTGGAACGACTACCGTTTTATCGTGCTTCCGCCCCGGGAATAAGTGAAGAAGAAGATCAAATTTGGTCCGCCGCTGGAATTCGGCGTACTTCTCCCAGTTGCTTAAAAGGCGGGCCTCGACTTGAAGCAACGGAGACGCTCCGTGAAACGTAACCTGGAACTTGTCAAACTCTCTTAACGCAGAAATGTAGCGTTGCACGGTCTTATAACCAACCGGCCTCCAATCAAGGCCGAGGCCCATTTCCGCTTCTGGTCGATCAGTGCCTTTCTGTTTTGCCGCTAGGAAGCCAATCACTAGATCGACGGATTCGCTTTCCGAGAGCGGTCGGTCGCCGAACTTCGCGAGGCAGTATTCGAAAAGTCCGAGGACGGCCCGAAGCATTTCATCAAAAAGTGATTGCTTAATGCCCGCGTTCAGTAAGAACGCGACCCATTGATTAATTAGAAAGCCGGGAGAGCCGTTCAAGAAAACGAGCGGAAATTTCGTATTGGGGAACTCGACCGTCCATACATACTTGATCGACCAGAACCGCTGGTGGGCCACGGGAGCCTCGCTCGCTATCAGTAGTATCAGTACACGATAGGATTCCCGCAACGTAGATACAAGAAAAACGCACAAGCGTTTTTTAAGTGATTGACGAAAAACCGTAGGTTCACCCCGTGTGGACAACTTCGCTGTACACAGGTCAAGCCTGTGTACAGCCGGCTTTTTGGCCGGTTCCGAAGTTGACCACACTTGAGACTGGCGCGCCCGCTTCGCGGGCTTGCCCCATTTTAAAAATCCCGATATCGGGAGGATATCGAGGGATATCATAACGACGTCGACTTCGAGCATCAGCGCCGCGAGGAAGTCATCCAGTACATCTATCGCAAGTACGGCACGCGCCGCGCCGCGCTGGCCGCGACGCTCATCACCTATCGCTCGCGCAGCGCGCTGCGCGACGTGGGCAAGGCGCTCGGGCTCGACAACACGCTCGTCGAGAAGCTTTCGGGCGCGCATCAGTGGTGGGACGGCCCCGACTCGATCGCGCGCCATCTGGAGGAGGCGGGTTTCTCGCCCGACTCGCACGTCACGCAGCAGCTCATCCGCCTCACGCGCGAGTTGCGCGGCTTTCCGCGCCATCTCTCGCAGCACGTGGGCGGTTTCGTGATCGCGCGCGACAAGCTTTCGCGCCTCGTGCCGATCGAGAACGCGGCGATGAAGGACCGCTACGTGATCGAGTGGGACAAGGACGACATCGACGCGCTGCGCCTCCTGAAAGTGGATGTGCTCGCGCTCGGCATGCTCTCGGCGATCCGGCGCTCGCTCGAATTCGTCGCGCTTCGGCGCGGTTTGCCGCAGTTTCGCGTGCAGGACGTTCCGCGCGAAGACAAGGCCGTCTACGAGATGTGCTGCCATGCGGACACGGTCGGCGTGTTCCAGATCGAGTCGCGCGCGCAGCAGAGCATGCTGCCGCGTTTGAGGCCGCGCGAATACTACGATCTCGTGATTCAGGTGGCGATCGTGCGGCCGGGGCCGATTCAGGGCGACATGGTGCATCCGTACCTGAAACGCCGGCATGGCGAGGAAAAGGTCGAATACGCGAAGGAGGAGTTGCGTCCGGTGCTGGAGCGCACGCTCGGCGTGCCGATCTTCCAGGAGCAGGTGATGCATCTCGCGATGGTCGCCGCCGACTACACCGGCGAGGAAGCCGACAAGCTGCGCCGCGCGATGGCCGCATGGCGGCGCGACGGCGACCTGCGGCCGTATCAGGCCGATCTCACGAAGCGCATGCGCGCGAAAGGCTACTCGCAGGAGTTCGCCGATCGCATCTGCAAGCAGATCGAGGGCTTCGGCGACTATGGCTTTCCGGAGAGCCATGCGGCGAGCTTCGCGCTGCTTGTTTACACGAGTTCGTGGCTCAAGCGTTACGAGCCCGCGGCATTTCTGGCAGGACTGCTGAACAGTCAGCCGCTCGGCTTCTATTCGCCTTCGCAGCTCGTGCAGGACGCGAAGCGCCACGGCGTGCAGGTGCGAGCGCCCGATATCGCGCTGAGCGACTGGGAGTCGGTGCTGGAGCGGCGCCATCGGCCCGGCGAGCGGCTCGACGCTGCCACTGCGCACGCCGATGCCGCGCTGCGCCCGCAACGGCTGCGCGCCGCGTTACCGGATTACCGGCCGGAACTCGCGCGCCGCCTTGGCCGTCACCTCGCGCACGTGCGCCGCGCGCGGCGCTTTCGCATCGCCTTGCCGGCGCATCGCTATGGGCGTCGCGGCCCGGCGGTGCGGCTCGGCTTCAGCCTGATCAAGGGTTTTTCGGAGGACGCGGCACGCCGCGTGATGCAGGCGCGCGCCGAGGCCCCGTTCACCGACGTCGACGATCTCGCGCGCCGCGCGGCGCTCACGCGGCGTGAGCTGGAGGCGCTGGCGGCGTCGAATGCGCTCGCGAGCATCGCGGGCCACCGGCGCGAGGCGTGGTGGGCCGTGACCGCGCAGCATGCGGTGCCGGCGCTGCTGCGCGACGCGCCCGTGGCCGAGGCGCCGCTCGCGTTGCCGCGTGCGTCCGAAGGCGCGGAGATCGTCGCCGATTATGCGAGCCTGCGCCTCACGCTGAACCGGCATCCGCTCGAACTGCTGCGGCAAGGTCTCGCGAAGCAGCGCTTTCGCACGGCGGCGCAGCTCGCGCATAGCCGGCACGGCACGCTCGCGCGCGCGTGCGGCATCGTCACGGTGCGGCAGCGGCCCGGCACGGCGAAGGGCACGATCTTCGTTTCACTCGAAGACGAGACGGGTTCCATCAACGTGATCGTGCATGCGGCGCTCGTCGAGTCGCAACGCAAGGAGTTGCTTGGGTCGTCGCTGCTGGCGGTGGCGGGCGTGGTGCAGCGCGAGGGCGAGGTGGTGCACCTCGTCGCGCAACGGCTGGAGGATCACAGCCGGCTGCTCGGCCGGCTCGCCACCGAGAGCCGGAATTTTCACTGAAGCGCGGCCCGCCGCTACGCGTTTGGCTCGCCGTTCTGCGGATTCTGCATGAAGGCGTCGAGCACCGCGCGAATCGCCACGTCGAACGGCGTGCGGCGGCCCATGCCCAGCGCTTCGAGACGGCCGGAATCGAGGTGGCAGTCGCGCGGACGGGGCGTGGCGTCCGTGGGCGTGGGCTGCGCGAGCAGCCGCGCCTCGACGCCGAGCGCCTGCGCGAGTTGCACGGCGATGTCGTGCTTCGTCATCGGCTCGTCGCCGGACCATTGCGCGACGCCGCGCACGGGTTCGCCGTCCGCGCAGCGCAGCAGCAGCTCGCGAATCACGAACGCCACGTCGGGCGTGAAAGTGGGGTAGCGCGTGGCCCATGCATCCATCGGCGCGGCCTGCGCGCCGGGCTGCGCCGAGGCGATGATGGCCGGCACGAGGCTCGTGACCGCCGACTCGTGCCAGCCGACGATCGGCCCGTACAACAGAGGCAGACGCAGCACGAGCGCGTTATCGCTCGCCTCGATGAGGGCGCGCTCGCCTTCGAGCTTGCTGTGGCCGTACGCGTTGAGCGGGTTCGGCGTGTCGCCGGCGCGGTAGGGCGCTTGCGTGCCGTCGAACACATAATCGGTGGAGATCGAGAGCACCCAGGCGCCGCGCTGCCGCGCCGCCGTGGCGATGCTGCGCACCGCGTCCACGTTGAGCGCGCGCGCGGCCGCCGGGTCATGCTCGCAAATATCGGGACGGCGCTCGGCCGCCGCCAGCACGATGGCGTCGGGCGCCTCGCACTCGACGAATGCGTTCACGGCCTGCGCGTCGCGCACGTCGAGCACGGTTTGCTGCGGGCCGCCGTGGCGGAACGCGGTGGGTACGACCTGCCAGGGCGTTGCGGCGGCGAGTTCGCGAACGACGGCGCGCCCGAGCAGACCCGACGCACCAATCACGGCGACCTTGAACATGGCGCGCTCCGTCAGGCGCTGGCCGTGCCGACCACGGTGTAGCCGGCTTCGTCGATCGCGGACTTCAGGACTTCGGCGCTCTGGTTTGATTCGACCTTCACGCGGCCCGAGGCCAGATCGATCTCGACTTTGGCCTGCGCGTCGTGTTCGTGGATCGCGCGCGTGACGGCGCCTACGCAGTGCTGGCAGCTCATGCCTTCGACGTTGAACTGGATCATCGTGTCTTCCTTTTTCAGAGAGTGAGGCGGGGTATGACTGGATATGAGGCCGCCGGCGGATTATGCCAGCGGAGGCCGGTTGTCGCGTTGGACCTTCCCATCATAGGAAGGTGTACGATCAAGGAATCGATCGGACCAACGATCAAACAGTGGGAGAGCAGCGTGAACATTGGCGAAGCGGCAAAGGAATCGGGCGTCACGGCGAAAATGATTCGCTACTACGAAAGTGTCGGATTGCTGGCGCCCAAGGGGCGTACGGACGCCGGCTACCGCGTCTACGGTCAGGAGGAAGTGCATTCGCTGCGCTTCATCCGTCAGGCGCGGCGTCTGGGCTTTCTGGTCGACGACATCCGGCGCCTGCTCGCGCTTTGGCACGACCGCTCGCGCGCAAGCGCCGAGGTCAAGTCGATTGCGCTCGAGCACGTGGCCGAGCTCGACCAGCGCATCGCCGAGCTGACCCAGATGCGCGACACGCTTTCGCATCTGGCCGCGCACTGCCAGGGCGACGACCGGCCCGACTGCCCGATCATCGAGGGCCTCGCCGACGCCGCGGCGCTGGACTGCCCTGAGTGCGCCCATTCGCACTGATTGCAGGTGCAACCGCCGTGGGCAAATTGACGCAACCTCCCGGCGCTTTCGCACCGAATTGGTGCTTGTGCGGGCAGCTAGCGCCAAACGCCCGTGAATCTGCTTGAAAATGTGTCGATAAAACATGATGTTGCCGATTCGTATCTCGGTGTCATTCCAGATTGGAATGCACGGCATTCGTGCAATTCACTAGCCAATCCCGGTGCAACCGTTATAATGCGGGTATTCCCTTACTAGGGTTATCCCTGATGCAAATCCACCGGGGATCGCCGAATCCTTGGAGCACACCATCATGTTTGCGTACCTTCTTGAAAAGCTGAGCAACTGGTTTGAAACTGCCGAACGTCGCCGCCGCGAAGCGTATCTCGCTTCGTCGTCCGATATCGTGCAACTCGAACAACGCATCCGTTCGATCGAATCGAACGGTTACAACTCGCTGTAAGCCAGATTTGCTGGTTCGTTGTAAGCCGGTTCAAACGGCAGCTATCAAGCCCCGCATTGGCGGGGCTTTGTCATTTATGCGCCGTCGATGGAAGAGAGTCTGAGCCTTGCCACTGGGGTAAGGTAAAGTCTTTTTGCGACAAGCCGTCATAGCAATGGAGTCGCTTTCTTTCGGGGGCAGCACATGGTGCAGAACCACAATTCCCACCCGTCGCATCGCGCGCCGCGTCGTTTTTCTGTTGTTTCTGTTGCGCGCGCCGGGCTGATTGGCGCCGTCATGGCGTGGGCGAGTGCCAGCGCGCTCGCGGGGCAGCCGCTCGTGCTGGATACGCAACGGGGCATCAGCGACGGCCAGTCGGGGCTCGTGCTGCAAAACGCGCCGCTCTCGCACGAGCCGATGGTGCAGGCAGTGCAGCCGGCCGGCATTGCGCCGGATTCGTCGCAACCGTATATCGTCGCGCCGTACGTGGAAGTGCCCGGCGGCGGGGGCGGGCGGCCGAATCCGCCGCCTCGTCCGCCGCGGCCCCCGCATCGGCCTTCGCCGCCACGCCCGCAACCGCTGCCCGCGCAGTAATGGCGCCGGGCGCGCCGGGCTCGGCCCGGCTAGCGCAGCGCGCGGCTCAGTCGCCGCGCGATTCGATGCGAAATTGCGCGCCGGCGTCCTCGCCGAGCGTTTTCACGAGCCACGGCAGTGCTTCTTTCATCGCCGCCTGAAGCGTAAAGGGCGGGTTCAGTATGAACATGCCGCTGCCGTACAGGCCGAAGCCGTCTTCGGGCGGGTTCCTGACCGAAAGCGTGACGTGCAGCCAGTTCTTCTCCTGTAGCCGCTTGAGCTGCTCCGGGAAGCGCTTCGACTCGGGCCGCGTGACCTGCGGATACCAGACCGCATAGGTGCCCGTGGCGAAGCGCTTGAGACTTTCCTCGACGCACGTGAGCGTGCGCGCGTAGTCGCGCTTGTCCTCGAAGGAGGGGTCGATCAGCACGAGCGCGCGGCGCGGCGGCGGGGGCAGCAGCGTCTTGATGCCGTCGAAGCCGTCGCCCGCGTAGATCATCACGCGGCGGCCCGCGTCGTGAAAGCGGTGGCGCAGCACGTCGATTTCCGTGCTGTGCAGCTCGAACAGCCGCATGCGGTCCTGTTCGCGCATCAGCCGCCACGCGAGATAGGGCGAGCCGGGATAGAAGCGCAGCTCGCCGTCGGGGTTCAGGGCCGCCACTTCGTCGACATAGTCCGCCAGCGCGGCGGGCAGGTCGTCGCGGCCCCACAGCTTGCCGATGCCGGTATTGAACTCGGCGTTCTTCGTGGCGTAGCCTTCGCGCAGTGCATACGCGCCTGCGCCCGCGTGGGTGTCGATGTACCAGTACGCCTTGTCCTTCTTGCCGAGGTAATGCAGCAGTTGCACGATGACGGCGTGCTTGAGGACGTCGGCATGATTGCCGGCGTGAAAGGCGTGACGGTAGCTCAGCATGATGGGGCGGGACGCAGGGTCCGGTGAGAATGCGGTGAAAGCGCGATGAAAACAATAAGACAGCAGCGGCGGCGCGCCGCGAGGTCGCACGAGGTCGCGTATTGTACGCCACCGCAAGCCGCCCCCGCCGTGCGCGCACGGCCTGCCGGCCACTGCGTCAGCCGTTTCGTCCGGCCGTTGTGTCAGTCGCTGCGTCAGTCGTAAGCGTCGCCGACGATCGCCTCGATCTGCGCCTTCACGTCCGGCGTGATCTTTTCCGCCACTTCGCGCGCCTTCATGTTCTCGCCGATCTGCTCCACGCGCGAGGCGCCGGTGATGACCGTGCTCACGTTCGGATTCTTCAGGATCCACGCAAGCGCGAGTTGTCCCACGGAACAGTCGAGCTGTTTCGCGAAGTCGGCGAGCTTGCCGACGATCGCGTTCTTGTCAGGGTCCGTGACATTCTTGCGCAGCCAGTCGTAGCCTTGTAGTTCCGCGCGGCTACCGGTGGGCACACCGCCGCGGTATTTGCCGGTGAGCAGCCCCGAGGCGAGCGGGCTCCACGTGGTGAGGCCAAGGCCGATGTCCTCATAAAGCCGCCGGTATTCGTCTTCCACGCGCTGGCGGTGGAACAGGTTGTACTGCGGCTGTTCCATGACAGGCTTGTGAAGATGGTGGCGTTCCGCGATTTCCCATGCGGCGCGAATCTCGTCGGCGCTCCATTCCGAGGTGCCCCAGTAGAGCGCCTTGCCGCGCGAGATCATGTCGCTCATCGCCCACACGGTTTCCTCGACCGGCGTGTTCGGGTCCGGGCGGTGGCAGAACACGAGATCGACATAATCGAGCTGCAAGCGCTTGAGCGAGCCGTCGATGGCGTTCATGAGGTACTTGCGATTGAGCGTGTGATACTGGTTGGGCGCTTCGTTCAAGCCCCAGAAGAACTTGGTCGAAACGACATAGCTCACGCGCGGCCACGCGAGTTCCTTGAGCGCCTGCCCCATCAGCTCTTCCGACTTGCCGCCCGCGTAGACCTCGGCGTTGTCGAAGAAGTTGACGCCCGCGTCGCGCGCCGCCGCGAGCGATTCGCGCGCGAGTTTCGCGTCGACCTGATTGCCGTAGGTGACCCACGAGCCGATGGACAGTTCGCTAACTTGCAGGCCTGAGCGGCCCAGTCGCCGGTAGTTCATGAACGCTTCTCCTCCAGTGCGGTATTGAGTTCGCAAAGCTAGCACGAGTTCGCCATTTGCGCCGGGCGGGCATGCGCTACGCGCGGCGCCTTGCAGTGCGGCAACGGCGCGGCGAAATTCAGTTTTGCTTGTCCTCCTCGATGCTTCACGCAAGCCGCTTCATGCACAATAGCCGCGTTGGCCGCGACGCAACATCCGGCCGGATGGCATAAGCCATTCGTCAGGTTTGACGGCGCGCGAGCCGGGGTTTCACACTGTTCAACAACCTGGAGGTGTCCGATGTCGTCTCTCTCTCTGAATACGAAACTCGATGGCAAGGTTGCAGTCGTCACCGGTGCGGCCAGCGGCATCGGCAAGCAGATCGCGCTGACGCTCGCGCAGGCGGGCGCCGCCGTCGCGATCGCCGACCTCAACCAGAGCGGCGCCGACGCCGTAGCCGAGGAAATCAAGGGCGCGGGCGGCAAGGCCATCGGCGTGGCCATGGACGTCACCAATGAAGACGCGGTGAACCAGGGCATCGACCGCGTGGCGGCCGAACTGGGTTCGGTGGACATCCTCGTGTCGAACGCGGGCATCCAGATCGTCAATCCGATCGAAAGCTACGCGTTCTCCGACTGGAAGAAGATGCAGGCCATCCACGTCGACGGCGCCTTCCTCACCACCAAGGCCGCGCTCAAGCACATGTACAAGGACGATCGCGGCGGCGTCGTGATCTACATGGGCTCGGTGCATTCGCACGAAGCCTCGCCGCTGAAGTCGGCCTACGTCGCGGCCAAGCACGCGTTGCTCGGTCTTGCGCGCGTGCTCGCGAAGGAAGGCGGCAAGCACAACGTGCGCTCGCATGTGGTGTGTCCGGGTTTCGTGCGCACGCCGCTCGTGGAAAAGCAGATTCCCGAACAGGCGAAGGAACTCGGCATCAGCGAGGAAGAAGTCGTCAAGCGCGTCATGCTGGGCGGTACGGTGGACGGCGTGTTCACGACCGTCGAGGACGTCGCGCAAACGGTGTTGTTCCTTTCGGCCTTCCCCTCGGCTGCGTTCACGGGTCAGTCCTTCGTTGTGAGCCACGGCTGGTTCATGCAATAAAACACGCATTGGATGGAGGAGGCGCGGTTATGGCGCAACGCAAGAAGGGGCAGGCCCAGTCGGCCGCCGTGGGGGAGGAGACTGCGGTGCATGGCGGCGCGGCGGCGCGTCCGCACGTGACCCACTGCGGCAGCGAATCGCAGCAGTGGGAAACGGTCGCGCTTACGCTCCAGGGCGGTGGCGCGCTCGGCGCGTATCAGGCGGGCGTGTACGAGGGGCTGTTCGAGGCTGGCATTTCGCCCAACTGGATCGCCGGCATTTCCATCGGCGCGCTCAATACCGCGCTCATTGCGGGCAATGCGCCCGAGCATCGCGTGGCGCGTTTGCGCGAATTCTGGGAAACGATCTGCCAGCCTGCCTACAGCCCGCCGCTGCCGCCTTTCATCGAGCACGCGCTCTTCAATGCGAACGCTTCCGTGCGCAAGACCTTTACGGCCATGCAGGCGGCGGGCGCGATTGTGGAGGGGCAGAAGGGATTTTTCGTGCCGCGCTTTCCGCCGCCGTTGCCCAATGCTTCTGGGCATCCGGAAAAAGCGAGCTACTACGACACGAAACCCCTGAAGGTGACGCTCGAGCGCCTGTGCGACTTCGACCGTATCAATTCAGGCGAAACGCGGGTGTCGGTGGGGGCGGTCAACGTGGGCAGCGGCAACTTCGTGTATTTCGACAACACGACCACGCGGCTGCGGCCCGAGCATTTCATCGCATCGGGCTCGTTGCCGCCGGGTTTTGCGGCCGTGGAAATCGACGGCGAGTATTACTGGGACGGCGGCCTGATGTCGAACACGCCGCTCTACGAAGTGATCCAGACCACGCCGCGACGTGACACGCTGGCGTTCCAGGTCGATCTCTGGAGCGCGCGCGGGCCGGTGCCCGACAACATTGTCGACGTGCAGGGCCGCATGAAGGATATCCAGTATTCGAGCCGTACGCGTCTCGTGACCGATATCCTGCAACGTTCGCAGCGCTACCGTCACGTCTTGCGCGAAGTTCTCGATCGCATCGCGCCCGAGCACGCCAACGATCCCTGGGTCGCGCTGGCGGACGAGCTTTCGTGTTCCAGGAAGTACAACGTGATCCACCTCATCTACCGGCACAAGGAGTACGAGGGGCACTTCAAGGACTACCAGTTCGGCATTTCGACCATGCGCGAGCACTGGACAAGCGGCTTGCAGGACATTCGCGCCTCGCTCGCACAACCGGGCTGGCTCGACAAGCCCGACAACGATTCGGGCTTCGTCACGCACGACATCCATCGCGACATGCGCGGCCACGGCGGTTGAGCGCTTATTGAGTGTTTGTTGAGCGCTCGTTGATCGTCCCGCCAAAACAAAAGGCGTCCGTTCTTGCGAACGGACGCCTTTTTCATGCTTGCTTGCGCGTTGGGCTTACTTCAGCACTTGCGCGACTGCGCTCGCAACGGCGTCGAGGTTGCGCGTGTTCAGCGCGGCCACGCAGATGCGGCCCGTGCTCACGGCATAGATGCCGAACTCTTCGCGCAGACGGTCCACTTGCGCGGCGGTCAGGCCCGAGTACGAGAACATGCCGCGCTGCACGTTGATGAAGTTGAAGTCGCGATCCACGCCGGCGGCCGTGAGGCGTTCGACGAGGCCCGTGCGCATCGCGCGGATGCGGTTGCGCATTTCGCCGAGTTCCGCTTCCCACATCGCGCGCAGGTCGGCCGAGCCGAGCACGGCTGCGACCACCGAGCCGCCGTGCGTCGGCGGGTTCGAGTAGTTCGTGCGGATCACGCGCTTGAGTTGCGAGAGCACGCGCGCCGATTCTTCCTTGCTGGTCGTGAGGATCGACAGTGCACCCACACGCTCGCCGTACAGCGAGAACGACTTCGAGAACGACGACGACACGAACACGTTGAGTTCCGAAGCGGCGAAGAGGCGCACGACTTCGCCGTCTTCCGCGATGCCGTCACCGAAGCCTTGATACGCGATGTCGAGGAACGGCACGAGACCGCGTGCCTTCACGGCTTCGATTACCTGCTTCCACTGGTCGATCGTGAGGTCGACGCCAGTCGGGTTGTGGCAGCACGCGTGCAGCACGACAACCGTGCCGGCGGCGTAGCCGTTCAGCGCGCTCAGCATGCCTTCGAAGTTCACGCCGTTGGTCTGCGCGTCGTAGTACGGGTACGCGATGACGTCGAAACCGGCGCTTTCGAAGAGGGCGCGGTGGTTTTCCCAGCTCGGGTCGCTGATCGCGACCTTGGCGTTCGGGTTCACGCGCTTCAGGAAGTCCGCGCCGATCTTCAGTGCGCCCGTGCCGCCCAGCGCCTGCGCCGTGACGACGCGGCCGGCTGCGATCAGCGGCGAGTCGTCGCCGAGCAGCAGCTTTTGCACGGCGGCGTCATAGGCGGCGAGACCTTCGATCGGCAGATAGCCGCGCGGCAGGCCGGCTTCCACGCGCGCCTTTTCGGCTTCGCGCACCGCGCGCAGCAGCGGAATCTTGCCTTCCTCGTTGGTGTACACGCCCACGCCGAGGTTCACCTTGGTCGCGCGAGCATCGGCGTTATAGGCTTCGTTCAGACCCAGAATCGGGTCGCGGGGGGCGAGTTCGACAGCGGAAAAGAGGGACATGATCGTTCGGCAAAAGTGAAGGGAGATCGGTTGGGCCACACGTGCCGGCCACAGAACGCGTTATTGTAGCGAATCCTCAAGCCGGATTTCCGCCGATTTGGCATCCGTCGCGCCGCCCGGCCCTTGCAGCGCCGCCTGAGGCGCCCCATCTAGCTCCGTAGCGGGCCCGAAGCCCGCTCCAGGCCCGCTCTGGCATGCCGACCGGCAAAATCAGGCGAGGCGATAGAATAGTTGTTTGCTCCGCGCACAGGATGTCACCCATGTCCGACCACATCGTCGCCGACGCGCCCGCGCTCGACGAGTCGAAGTTCGTCCAGTACGAGGGCTCGCCGTTCCAGCTCTACCAGCCGTACCCGGCGGCCGGCGACCAGCCGACGGCCATCGCAACGCTCGTGGAAGGCGTGGAGGACGGGCTCTCGTTCCAGACGCTGCTCGGCGTCACGGGCTCGGGCAAGACCTACACGATGGCGAACACCATTGCGCGCCTGGGCCGCCCGGCCATCGTGTTCGCGCCGAACAAGACGCTCGCCGCGCAGCTTTACGCCGAATTCCGCGAGTTCTTTCCGCGCAACGCCGTCGAGTATTTCGTCTCGTACTACGACTATTACCAGCCGGAAGCCTATGTGCCGCAGCGCGATCTCTTCATCGAGAAGGATTCGTCGATCAACGAGCACATCGAGCAGATGCGGCTTTCCGCCACCAAGAGCCTGATGGAGCGGCGCGACGTGGTGATCGTTGCGACGGTTTCGGCAATCTACGGTATCGGCAATCCGTCCGAGTACCACCAGATGATTCTCACGCTGCGTCACGGCGACAAGCTCGGCCAGCGCGACGTCATCGCGCGCCTGATCGCGATGCAGTACACGCGCAACGAGCAGGACTTCCAGCGCGGCACGTTCCGCGTGCGCGGCGACACCATCGACATCTTCCCGGCCGAGCACGCTGAAATGGCCGTGCGCGTGGAACTGTTCGACGACGAGGTCGAAACGCTGCAACTGTTCGACCCGCTCACGGGCCGCGTGCGCCAGAAGATTCCGCGCTTCACGGTGTATCCGTCGTCGCACTACGTGACGCCGCGCGAAACCGTGCTGCGCGCCGTCGAAACGATCAAGACCGAATTGCGCGAGCGACTGGAGTTCTTCCACACCGAAGGCAAGCTCGTGGAGGCGCAGCGGCTGGAACAGCGCACTCGCTTCGACCTGGAGATGCTTCAGGAACTGGGCTTTTGCAAGGGCATCGAGAACTATTCGCGGCACTTTTCGGGCGCGCTGCCCGGCGAACCGCCGCCCACGCTCGTTGATTACCTGCCCACCGACGCCATGATGTTCCTCGACGAGTCGCACGTGCTGATCGGCCAGTTCAACGGCATGTACAACGGCGACCGCGCGCGCAAGGAAAATCTCGTCGATTACGGCTTCCGGCTGCCTTCGGCGCTCGATAACCGGCCGCTCAAGTTCAACGAGTTCGAGCGCAAGATGCGCCAGGTGGTGTTCGTCTCCGCCACGCCCGCCGACTATGAAAAGAAGGTGACGGGGCAGATCGCCGAGCAGGTGGTGCGGCCCACGGGCCTCGTCGACCCGACGATCGAGGTGCGCCCGGCGTCGACCCAGGTGGACGACGTGCTCTCGGAAATCAACGCGCGCGTGGAAGTGGGCGAGCGCGTGCTCGTGACGACCCTCACCAAGCGCATGGCGGAGCAGCTCACCGAGTTCCTCGCCGACCACGGCGTGAAAGTGCGCTACCTGCACAGCGACATCGACACGGTCGAGCGCGTGGAGATCATCCGGGACCTGCGGTTGGGCACCTTCGACGTGCTCGTGGGCATCAACCTGCTGCGCGAGGGACTCGACATTCCGGAAGTCTCGCTCGTGGCGATTCTCGACGCCGACAAGGAAGGCTTCCTGCGCGCCGAGCGCTCGCTGATCCAGACGATCGGCCGCGCGGCGCGCAACGTGAACGGCAAGGCGATTCTCTACGGCGACCGCATCACCGACTCGATGCGCAAAGCCATCGACGAAACCGAGCGCCGCCGCGCCAGGCAGATGGCCTTCAACGAGGCGAACGGCATCGTGCCGCGTGGCGTGGTCAAGCGCATCAAGGACATCATCGACGGCGTCTACAACGTCGATGAAGCCCGCGCCGAACTGCGCGAGGAGCAGGAGCGCGCGAAGTTTGAGGATATGTCCGAGAAGCAGATCGCCAAGGAGATCAAGAAGCTCGAGAAGCAGATGATGGACTACGCGAAGAACCTCGAATTCGAGAAGGCCGCGCAGGCGCGCGACCAGCTTGCCGTGCTGCGCCGGCGCGTGTTCGGGGCGAACGTGGGCGATCATCCGATCTGAGCGATTACCGCTCGTTGCGCTGCCTCCATGCCTTCGATCGCCTTTCGGGTGTCGAAGGCGCTGAAACCGGCCTGCCAAAACACCGTAAGGCTGTGTTAACAAACCGCTGCTAAAACCCTGTTGCATTAAGGTTTTTCGCGCCGCCGAATTTGTCCCTCATCTGCATCGGTGTTAAACTTCGCTATTATTGAGAATTGTTCGCATTAACGTTTTTAGCTGCATGCGGACCGGCTCAGTTGGATGTAATCCTCATATATAAAAACCAGGAGTTTCGATGCGGATCCACTCTCTCTTGCGCGGTACCGCCGTCATCGCGGCCGCCACGGCGGCGTTTGCGGCCCATGCGGCTGAATACCCGATCGGCAAGCAGCAAATCCAGGGCGGTATGGAAATCGGCGCGGTCTATTTGCAGCCGATCACGATGGAGCCGGAAGGCATGATGCGCAAGGCGTCGGATTCCGATATCCACCTGGAGTCGGACATCCACGCGGTGAAGAACAACCCGACGGGCTTCGCGGAAGGCGACTGGATGCCGTACCTGCAAGTGCATTACGAGCTGACCAAGCCGGGTTCGAGCTACGTGCAAAAGGGCGACCTGATGCCGATGGTCGCGAACGACGGCCCGCACTATGGCGACAACGTCAAGCTGGCGGGCCCCGGCAAGTATCACCTCAAGCTGATCGTGGAAGCGCCGATGCAGACGGGCCACATGGCGTTCGGCCGTCACGTCGACAAGGAAACGGGCGTGGGCCCGTGGTTCAAGCCGATCACGCTCGAATACGACTTCCCGTTTGCCGGTATCGGCAAGAAGGGCGGCTATTAAGCGGAAAAATTAGCGGCCCAATGAGCGGGCCGCGAAGCGGATAGCGCAAATGGCAGCGGCGCTCGCCTCGTGCGGCGCCACTGCATGAAATGCAGCAAGGAGCAGGTAAGACCAATGACTGGAATCCGGAAGTTTGCGGCGCTCGCGCTCAGCGCGTCTTTTGCGGTGTCGCTTGCTGGCGTGGCCACGCTCGCGCACGCCGAGGATCTGCCGACGTTCAAGCTCGAAATGAACGACGGCAAGCTCAATCCCGCGCGCATCGAGGTGCCGGCGGGCAAGCGCATCAAGATCGAGGTGCGCAATACGGGCAAGGGCGCGGCCGAGTTCGAGAGCGTCCAGTTGCGCAAGGAAAAGGTGCTGGCGCCGGGCGCGGACTCGTTCGTGGTGATCGCGCCGCTCGATCCGGGCGAGTACAAGTTCTTCGACGATTTCCACCAGCAGGCGCAGGGCGTGATCGTCGCCAAGTGAGCGCTGCCGGGTGAAGGCAATTGTCGCGAAGTAGTAAGGCCGCCGGCGCGTAGGGCCGGCAGCAGGAGGTGTTGAATGGGTCAGGTGATGTTCATCGTATGGCGGGAGAGCGTTGAGGCGCTGCTCGTCGTGGGGATTCTCTATGCGTGGCTGAAAAACGGCGACGCGGACGCGCGGCGCGGCTTGCCGTACCTGTGGGGCGGCGTGGCGCTCGGCATTCTTGCCGCTATCGGCCTCGGCGCGGCGCTGGTCGGCTTCACCGAGGTGCTCTCGGGCGACGCGCAGGACTACTTCCAGACCGGCATGGTGCTGGTGGCGTGCGTGCTGATCGTGCAGATGGTGCTGTGGATGAAGCAGCACGCGCGCACGCTCAAGCGCGAGATGGAGCAGTCGCTCGAAGCGAGCACGCGCGATTCGAACTGGTGGGGCGTGCTCGTGCTCGTCGCGCTCGCCATCGCGCGCGAAGGCAGCGAAACGGTGATCTTCCTCTACGGCCTCGGCTTCGGCCAGTCGGGCCACGTGGACGCGAGCCAGTATTTCGCCGTGCTGATCGGCCTCGGGCTGGCGTTCCTCACCTTCTACATCCTGCAACTGGGCGGCAAGTACTTCTCGTGGCGGCACTTCTTCCGCGTCACCGAGATCATGCTGCTGTTCCTCGGTGCGGGCCTGTTCCAGACCGGCGTGGACAAGCTGATCGACAAGGAATTCCTGCCGACGATCATCGACCAGGTGTGGAATTCCTCGGCGATCCTCGACGACTCGAGCACCTTTGGCTCGCTCGTCGCGACGCTTACGGGCTATCGCGCGCATCCGGCCCTCATGAACCTGATCGCCTACGCGGCGTACTGGCTCGTGGTGTGGTTCCTCGTGCGGCGCGCCACCGGCCGCGCGACCGCAGTCGGGAAGAGGAAGGCAGCATGAGTTGTGCATCCCAGCGCCCGATGCAGGGAGCGGGGCGCCCTGGCAAGCTCGCCCAGGCGGGCCAATGGATGCAACGTCACGGCGCGGCGATCCGCGCCGTGCAGTGGGTCGTGGTCGCCGTTTATGCCTTCCTGATTCTCGTGCCGGCGGTCATGCCGCTGCCCGGCGACACGGCGCACCTGTGGAACAACCTCACGCTTGCCGCGCAGTTCGTGTTCTGGGGCATCTGGTGGCCGTTCGTGCTGCTTTCGATGGTGATGCTCGGGCGCGTGTGGTGCGGCGTGTTGTGCCCCGAAGGCGCGCTCACCGAGTTCGCGAGCAAGTTCGGGCGCGGCTGGGCGATTCCGCGCTGGATGCGCTGGGGCGGCTGGCCCTTCGTGGCCTTCGGGCTCACCACGATCTACGGACAGATGGTGAGCGTCTACCAGTACCCCAAGGCGGTGCTGCTGGTGCTGGGCGGCTCGACCCTCGGCGCGATGGTCATCGGCTTTCTGTACGGGCGCGAGAAGCGCGTCTGGTGCAAGTATCTCTGCCCCGTGAACGGGGTTTTTGCGCTTCTGGCGCGTCTCGCGCCGTTTCGCTACAAGGTCGACGAAGACGCCTGGCGCAATTCCTATCAGCACGGCGAACACGGCGGCCACCGCGTGATTCCCGTGAACTGCGCGCCGCTCGTGCCGCTGCGCAACATGAAGGGCGCCGCGCAGTGCCACATGTGCGGCCGTTGCAGCGGGCACCGCGACGCCATCTCGCTGTCGTGGCGCTCGCCCTCGGAAGAGGTGGTCGAGCTCGGCGACAGCCAGGCGAGTGCCTGGGACACCGCACTGATTCTCTACGGCCTGCTGGGCGTGGCGATCGGCGCGTTCCACTGGACCGGCTCGCCGTGGTTCATCGGCATCAAGCAGTGGCTCGCGGGCTGGCTCATCGACCGCGACATCACCTGGCCGCTCGACACCAACGCGCCGTGGTTCCTGCTCACGCATTATCCCGAGCAGAACGACGTGTTCTCGTGGCTCGACGGCACGATGATCGTCGGCTATATCGTCGCGACGGGGCTCGTGTACGGCACGGCGCTCTTCGCGATTCTCGCCGCTTCGACCGCCGTGTTCGGCCGTTTCCAGATGCGCCGCCTGCATCACTTCGCGCAGTCGCTGATTCCGCTCGCGGGCGCGGGCGTGTTCCTCGGCCTCTCGGCCACGACGCTCTCGCTGTTGCGCGCCGAGCACGTGCCGCTCGACTGGGCGACGGAGGTGCGCATCGCGATCCTCGTCATCACCAACGCCTGGAGCGCGTGGCTCGCCTGGCGCGTGACGGGGCGCTACAGCACGCGCCTGTGGCAGCGCGCGCTCGCGCTCGCGGGCTTCGCCGTGGCGCTCGCCGTGGTGGACAGCGCATGGTGGCTGATGTTCTGGGGTTGGACGCGCTGAGTTTCGGGCGCATTTTCCGCACCGTCTTCCGGCGCGTTCTGCGCTACTCTCCTTGCATCGTCATGTGGCTTTGGCGCCGGGCTGGTCCCGGCGCGGCCCGCCAGCACAAGGAGAAACCGTTATGCGAACCCGCGCAGTTCTGACTGACGAAGACGTCGTGAAGATGGCCGATGCGGCCGTGGCGCACGCACGCGCCAACCAGTGGAACGTGACGATCGCCATCGTCGACGAGGGCGGGCATCTGCTCTATCTGCGCCGGCTCGACGGCGCCGCGCCCATCACCGCCGAGATCGCCATGGCGAAGGCGCGCACCGCGGCGCTCGGCCGCCGCGAAAGCAAGGTCTACGAAGACGTCATCAAGCAGGGCCGCACGGCGTTTCTCAGCGCGCCGCTCACCGGCATGCTCGAAGGCGGCGTGCCCGTGATCGTGGACGGCGACGTGATCGGCGCGATCGGGGTATCGGGCGTGAAGTCCGATCAGGATGCGGCCGTTGCGCGCGAGGGCATCGCGGTGCTCGGGGCGGGGTAAGCGCGGCCGCTACGCCACGCCTGGCGGTGGCGCAAAAAACAAAAGCCGCGGACAGATGCCGCGGCTTTTGCCTCGGGCGGCTCACGCTTCGCGCGCCGCCCCGATCAGGTATGAGAACAAAAAAATGGCGTGGCTTGCTGCGACGGCTGGCTTAAAGCTTGAAGGATGTCTGCACGAAGGGGTCTAGATCTCGCGTGCAAGCCGTCGTTGCTGGCTAATGCCCAACGCCTCTCGGTGGAGGCGGTCCCCACAATACCCGGTTAAAACCTGTTCGAATCCTGCTTCTGTCCTGCCCGAGACTTACTTCGTCAGGATCAGCTTGCCGAGCCGCGTGGCCCGCAACTGATACGTCTCGCCGTTGTGCTTGATGCTCACATGGCTGCGGCCCTGAAGCAGCGCCGCGCTTTCCAGCGTTCGCTCGCCGCCCGCCGCGCCGCTTGCCGTATCCGCGCTCTTGCGCGGCTGCGATTGCGGCTGCGCATGTGTCGCTGCGGGTTTCGGCCGTGCGCTGGTCAATGCCGAGCCGCCGGTGCGGCGGACGCTAAGAGTGGTGGAGCGGTTGAAGTCGGTCATGAACGTGACGTCTTTGTCTCGATTCGATGGAGTTATTCTAAATGATAATCGTTCCTATTTTCAACTGTCCGAAATTTATCGAAATTTACTAGCGATAGCCAGAGGGGGAGGCGGACAGGCACAGCGGCGCCCCGCGAGCGCGAGGGCCGCTGCATGGCGTCGGTCAATGCACGGCGTTCGGCAGGTCGCCGTTGCCTTGCACGAACTGACGGATCAGACGCACGGTGTCGATGTCCGACTCGCGATACGCCGACTTCACGATCTCGGAGGTCTGCCGGTCGTCCTCGCTGTCGGCGGTCGGCAGCGTCGTGCGGTACTCGAAGCGCAGAAAGAGCTGTAGCGCGTCGGGTTGCTCGATCGTCATCGTGAGCGAGCCGCCCACGTAGTCGGCCGTCGCCAGGATGTCGTAGCGCACGCTCTCGTTGGCCGTGAGCGTGACGCGGTCGCGCACCGTGGCGTGGCCGTAATGCAGTTCGCGCTCCAGCGTGCTGTCGGTGCGCGAGAGGATCGTGCAGCTATCGAGACCGATCACGAAGAGTTGCGGCTGTTCGGCGCGCAGCACGAGTCCTTCCCAGAGCTGGTCGCGCGTCATGGCAACCACCAGCGGGTTCAGCGGGTCGTTGATCTGGATGAGGTGTTCGAAATTCAAGGCGGCGCCTTCCTGTGTCTATGTCCTTGTGCCGGCGCTCAAGCGACGACGAGACCCGAGCGTATCGTGATCGTGTTGGTGAGGACCTTGTGGACCGGGCAGGCGTTGGCGATCTGGAGCAGGCGCTCGCGCTGCTCTTCGGTGAGCGCGCCTTCGAGCGCGATCTGGCGATCGATCGTCGTGCCTTCGTTGCCGGTTTCCATCGAGAGCTTCACGCGTACGCCTTCGAGCGGCCACTCCTTGCGCTGTGCGTACATCTTCAGCGTGATGGAGGTGCAGGCGCCGAGGCTCGAGAGCAGCAGCGAGAAGGGCGACGGTCCGCGATCGCCGCCGCCGAGTGAGGCGGGTTCGTCGGCGATCCAGGTGTGTGTGCCGTCGTCGAACTGGACCTGGTAGTTCGTCGAGCCAATGTGTGCGGTGACTGCGGGTTCGGCCATGCGCTCCTCGCGGGAGGGACGGTTAAAGGGGACGGGCGCGCGCCGGCCGGCGCGCGCCCCGGAAACCTTATTGTGACGGAAAGCGGGCAAGCCTGTGGTGATGAGGCGGCGCGACGGCCGTGGCCGCGCGCGCCTGGTGTGCGTCTGGGTGTGCGCGTGGCGTGCGCTTCGTGCGCCCGGTGCTCGTCTAGTGTGCGATGCGCCCCATGCGACCGGCCTGATAGTCGAGCACGGCCTGGCGGATCTCCGGCTCCGTGTTCATCACGAACGGGCCGTAGCGCACGACCGGCTCGTTCAGCGGCACGCCGCCGATCAGCAGGACTTCGAGCGGTGCGCTCGCGTCGGCGGGGGCGGCGAGCGTGACCGTGTCGCCGTCGCGCGCGAAGGTCACCATCTGCTGCGCCTCGACCGCCTGCGCTTGCGGACCGTAGAGCCCCGTGCCCGAAAGGCCGTAGGCGAACACGCGATACTCGGCCGGCACCGGCTGCTGCACGCTCGCGCCGGGCGCGATCGTGAAGTGCTGGTAGAGGATGGGCGTGCGCGTTTCGATCGCGGCCTTCGCGCCGAGCGCCTCGCCCGCAATCACCTTCACCGTGACCTTGCCGTCCTTCGAGCGGCCCACCGGAATCTGCTCCGTGGGCAGTTCCTGGTAACGCGGCGCGATCATCTTGTCGCGCGCGGGCAGGTTCACCCACAGTTGCAGGCCGTGCATCCGGCCGCCCGTGCGCGTGAATTCGGGGTCGGGCATTTCACTGTGGATCACGCCCGCACCCGCCGTCATCCACTGCACGTCACCGGGGCGCAGCGTGCCCGAATGGCCCGCCGAATCCTTGTGGCCGAAGCGGCCCGCGAGCATGTACGTGACGGTTTCGAAGCCGCGATGCGGGTGGTCGGGCGCGCCCTTGGCTTCGCCCGGCGCGTAGTCGGTCGGGCCCATTTCGTCGAGCAGCAGGAACGGATCGAAGTCCATCAGCGTGCGGGTGGGGAACGGCCGATGAACGATGAATCCGCCACCCTCGGTGGTGCGAACCGCGGGATAAACGCGTTCGATCGTACGGGTCGTGGTCATGGATATCACCTCGAATTGTGGGAATTGCGTTATATGCGAAACAAACAGCTATTATAGGTACCCAATTCGGGCTGTTTTACGGCCTCATCGCAATGGATTGTCCCATCGCTGGAACGACGACATGAAAATCGATTCGCATAACCTCAACGACCTGATGTACTTCTCGCAGGTGATCGAGCATGGCGGATTCTCGGCCGCCGAACGTGTGCTCGGCATCTCGAAGTCACGTCTGTCGCGGCGGGTGAGCGAACTCGAGGCCTCGCTCGGCGTGCGCCTGTTGCAGCGCTCCACGCGCAAGCTCGCGCTCACCGAGGCGGGCGAACTCTTCTACCAGCATTGCCGCGCGATGCTCGCCGAGGCGCAGGCGGCGGTGAACGTCGTTCAGTCGCTGCGTTCGTCGCCGCGCGGCACGGTGCGCGTGAGCGTGCCCGTCACGCTGTCGCAGACGATCTTTTCGCAGATCATTCCGGAATTCATGCATCGCTACCCTGAAGTGCGGGTGGTGATGCGCGTGACGAACCGCGTGATCGACCTGTTCGAAGATTCCGTGGACATCGCGCTGCGCGTGCGCTCGGAGCCGCCGGAGAACGCCAATATCGTGGTGCGCCCGCTGTGGCGCACCGAGCAGATGCTGGTGGGCGCGCCGAGCCTGCTTGCGCAGAATGCGCCGCCGCTCACGCCCGACGACCTCACGCGCTTCGAAACGCTCGACACGCCCACGAGCGACGGCCGCCATGTGTTCCAGCTGATCGCGCCCGATGGCACGCGCCACGCGCACGAGCACGAGCCGCGCCTCATCACCGCGGACCTCACGACGATCCGCGAGGCGGCGCTCGCGGGCCTCGGCATCGCGGCCATGCCGGAGATGATGTACGGCGCCGCGCTGCGATCGGGCAAGCTTTCGCCGGTGATGCCGGGCTGGACGCTGCCCGTGCCGCAGCTTTATGCGGTGTTTCTCTCGCGCCAGGGCATGGTTCCCGCCGTGCGGGCCTTCGTCGATTACCTCGTGGAAGTGCTCGACGCCGACAAGAGCTTGCAGCAGGAATGCCCGCTGAGGAGCGAGATCGCCGCGCTCGCGGCGCACGCGGGCGGGCAGGGCGCGGCCACGGGCACGACATCAAGCACAACAACAAGTACACCGAATGTTCAGGGTGCACGGGCCGGGTTGCTGCGCACGAAGTCCGCAAGCAAGATCGAAACGGCGTGAAGCTTTGCGAACATGCACGCGCGTGCGCTTGTATGAAGCTTTGCCCTGAAGCACCGCTGTTGCGCGTGCCGTTCAGCTTCGGCTCAAACGCCATTTGTTTTTAGGCATTCAAGCGCTGCCGGCCATCGCTACATTCAATGGCTCAACGCTTGAAGGCCAGCGGCGAGAGGAATATATTGAAGTCCTCCTCGCCAAGCACCGGTCTTGAGTGGGGATTGATGGCCGCTATCATAGTGAGCCTTCAGGGCCGAAAGCGCAGTCCGTGTTGCCCACGGCAGTCGCATGTGCCGGCGTGAACCGATCGATTGTCGGGGAGTCGCCGCCACCGCCCGAATGCGCCGCGTGCGCACGAAAAAAGGCCTTCATCTGACGATGAAGGCCTTTTACTTTGTGCCGCCGTTTTGGGCTGGCGGTATTCAGTGATGCGCGGGATCGGTGACGAAGCCGAGCTTCGTGAGGCCGCCGCTCTGGGCCGCCGACATCACCTGGGCCACGCGTTCGTACTGCACCTTGCGGTCCGCGTTCAGGTGCAGTTCCGGCTGCGGCGTGGTTTGCGCCGCGGCGGCGATCTTCTGGTTCAGCGCCGCGTCGTCGACCTTGTCGCCATCCCACAGCACGGTGCCGTCCGCTTCGATCGATACGTTGATCTGCGCGGGCTTCGCATCTTCCTTCTGGCTGCTCGCGTGCGGCAGGTCGATTTTCACGGCGTGACGGATCACGGGAATCGTCACCATGAAAACGATCAGGAGAACCAACATGACGTCGACGAGCGGCGTCATGTTGATTTCGTTCATCAGGCCATCGTCGTCGTCGCTGGCAAAGGGGCTCATCGCCATGTTGCTTGCCTCCGCTCTTTAGTGGCTGCGCGCGGCGACACGCAGGTTGCCGGTGCTGCCGTCCTTCGCGCCGCTGCGCGAGGTCGAGGTGAGACGGGCGCCCGTCACGAAGAAGGCGTGCAGGCCGTGCGCGAAGCGGTTGAGCTTCGTGACGATCGCCTTGTTGGCGCGGGTGAGGGCGTTGTAGCCGAGCACCGCGGGAATCGCGACGAAGAGGCCGAACGCGGTCATGATGAGCGCTTCGCCCACGGGACCGGCCACGGCGTCGATCGAGGTCTGACCGGTTGCGCCGATCGTAAGCAGTGCGTGATAGATGCCCCACACCGTGCCGAACAGGCCGACGAACGGCGCCGTGCTGCCGATCGAGGCGAGTATGGCGAGGCCGCTTTGCATCTTCGCGACGGAATCGTCCATCGTGTCTTTCAGGCAGCGCGTGACCCAGTCAGACACGTCCATGCGGTCGTGCAGATGCGGTTGCGTCTGATGATGGTGATCGGCGGCTTCCTGGCCCGAGAGGGCGAGCGCGAGGAACGGGTTGTCTTCGCGCGTGCCGCTGCCGAGCTTCTTCACGCCGTCGGCGAGATCGTCCGAGTGCCAGAACTGCTGCTCGGCGTTCTTCGTGAGGCGCTTCAGGCGCGCCACGTTCCAGCCCTTCACGACGATCACGCACCACGACAGCACCGACATGATCAACAACGCGAGCGCGATGCCGCGTGTCACGAAATCCCCTTGCGCCCAGACGTGGGCGATACCGTAGTTCTGCATTCTCAATCCTCTTTATTCAATTCATGAAGGCGTGTGGCTTCAGCCGGTCAATCGTGCAGGCTGAAGTCGAATGGTTGCGTGTAGGCCGCGCGCACGGCTTCGCCGTTTTCCAGGTACGGCTTGCACGAGCTTTGGCGCATGGCGTCGACTGCGGCGTCGTCGAGGCGGCTGTAGCCGCTCGACTTCTTCAGCTCGATGTTCTCGATCTTGCCCGTGAGGCCCACGACGAAATGCACGAAGGCCGTGCCGGTCTCGCCACGGCGGCGCGAAAGCGTCGGATAGTCGGGCTGCACGATGCGGCAATCGAGGTGCGAAACGTTCTTCGGTGCCGAGAGCGCCATGGTCGGCTTCGCGTCGGTGGCTGCGGCGGCCGTCTGCGCGGGCGCGGGCGGCGTGGGAGCCGGCGGCGCGGGCGTGGCGGGCGCCGCCGATTCGATCGCGTGCTGCGAGGGCGCTTCGGCGACGGGCAGCGGAGTCGGCTTGGGCTTGGGCTGAACCTTCGGCTTTTCGCGCGTCACGTGCGGGACGGGCTTGGGCGGAGGCGGCGTGGGCGTGGACTGGATCGCGGCCGGTGCGGCCACGGGATCGGGCTTGAGCAGTTCGGCCGTAATGGTCTGCGACTGTAGCGCAACGGGCGTCACGGGTTCGCGCTTCATCAGCACGACGGCGATGAGCGCGGCGTGCAGCGCGAGCACGATGGCGCTCGCGGTGACGACACGGCGATTGACGCGAACGGCGGGAGACGGCAGCGTGCCAGCGGTGGTTTGGAAAGCCTGCATGTTTAGCGTGGCTGCCATGCGGACGACGGCGCGCGGACGATCCAGCGAGTCCTGCGCAACGTGTCGGGCAGCTTTATTTGCGAAAGATCAACAGCGATATACACAACGTCGTGACGAAACCGATCAGCAATTCCATAGCGACCTCCTTTGAGGTTCACGAGCGGTAGCTGGCTGGTCGCGAGACGGGCTTGCTGTCGGCGGCGGTTAGGTGTCCGGCGCGCCCGGCTGTGCGGGCGGACGGTACGGGCGCGCATCGGTGGCAGGATGCGCGCCATGACATCAGGCTGCCTTGCGCTCGTAAAACGTGAGCGGCACGACATGCGGGACCACGGCGGGGGCGTGCGGCACCCCGCAGCGGCTCGCGCATACGCCGCTTTGCGCCATCACGTCGCGAACGGATTCTTCGCACTTGCCGCAGCAGGTCGCGACGCCGAGCTCGAATTGCAACTCGTCGAAGGAATCCATACCTTCCGCGATGGAGGCACGGATCGTCCGATCGGAGACAGACTTGCAAACGCAGACAATCATGATGGACCGCAATAGAGAGAGTTAATGCGAATTATTATCATTATGTTTGATGGGTTTGGCAAGCGGCCAGACGGAATTTTTGTAACAAAACCGGATGCTTAGCAGGGGTTTTGCTTTAGGTCAGATGCCGGCGATGCCGGGGCCGGATGCCGGAGACGTGGTTGGCGGGCAGACAAGCGCTTGCCGCGGCGCCCAGGCTTGAGGCCATGGGGCGGGCGCTGGAGGCCGCCTGCGATCGTTTGAGAGCGCGCTGCGGGGACGCGCTCGGGCAGGCCGTGGATGAGAAAACGGGGTTGAAACGTCAGCGGGCCGTGGAGCCGAGGGCTCAGGCCGCGTTGGCTTCGAGTTCGATCGTGCGCCGTGACGGAATCGCCACGCGTTCGACTGCCGCGTCGAGGCCGAGCAGGGCGGCGGCCAGTTCGCGCAAGTGTGCGCCGTCGCTAGTCGAGCAGAAGCGGATCGCATCGGCGTGCGCACCGGCATCCCCGCCGCTTGCGCGCAGGCCGTGCTGATCGAGCACGCGCTCGAGCTGCCGCGCGATGGCGACGCTGGTGTCGATGAGCGTCATGCGTTCGCCGACGATCGAGCGGATCGCGGCGTCCAGAAACGGGTAGTGCGTGCAGCCGAGCACCAGTGTGTCCGCGCCGGCGTCGAGCATGGGCTCGACGTACGCGCGCAGCAGCGCGAGCAACTCGGCTGAACTGATATCGCAGCGCTCCACGGCCTCGACGAGGCCATGGCCCGGCTGGCACAGCACGCGCAGGTCGGCCGCGTGACGCTCCACGAGCGCCTGGAAGCGCGCGCTGCGCAGCGTCACCTGGGTGGCGAGTACGCCGGCCACGCGCGACTTCGAAGCGAGCGCCGCCGGTTTGATGCCCGGCTCCACCCCCACGAGCGGGATGGAGAGCCGCTCGCGCACGAGCGCGATGGATTGCGCCGTGGCCGTGTTACAGGCCACCACCAGCGCCTTGGCCCCTTGCGCGACGAGCCATTCGCAGATCGCCAGCGTGCGGTCGGCAATGAAGTCGTCGTCGCGCTGGCCATAGGGCGCGTAGCGCGAGTCGGCGACATACACGAGCCGCTCGGCGGGCAACAGCGCGCGCACGGCGCGCAGCACCGAGAGACCGCCGAGACCGGAGTCGAAGATGCCGACAGGCGCGGCGCTGGAAGAGGCCGGAAGGTTCAAGAGGCTGGGCGCTGGAGTGTTGAAGCGCACCCGCAAGGCGGACGGGTGCGCGACACGCGAGGGGCGTGCGATCAGGATTCTACCGAACCCATTGCCGATTGCTGGTAATTCTGGATGCCGACCTTGTCGATGAGGTCGAGCTGCGTTTCGAGCCAGTCGATGTGCTCTTCGGTGTCGTCGAGAATTTTCACGAAGATTTCACGCGAAATGAAATCACGCACCGATTCGCAATAGACAATGGCTTCCTTGCAGGTGGACTGCGAAATCTGCTCGAGCTTCAGATCGCACTCGAGAATTTCCTTGGTCTCTTCGCCAATCAGCAGCTTGTGCAGGTCTTGCAGGTTCGGCAGACCGTCGAGCATGAAAATGCGTTCGATCAGCCAGTCGGCGTGCTTCATTTCGCCGATCGATTCGTCATATTCGTGCTTGCCGAGTTTTTCGAGGCCCCAATGCTTGTACATGCGGGCATGCAGGAAATACTGATTGATAGCCGTGAGCTCGTTCTTGAGCTGCGCGTTCAGATATTCGATGACTTTCTTGTCGCCTTGCATGATCTTTCCTTTCTTGGTGTGGCGGAGACTGGTTTCCAACAATAAACGCTCAATACGCAAAAGCCAAGGGCTAATACGGGTGGAATTGAGGCATTTATTGGCGATTAACTGGGTGCTGAGAATTAGTCTCAGTACGATTTGCGTGACGCAATAAAAAACCGGGGCGCGTGGCCCCGGTTTTTAACAGGCATTAAGCATGCATCAAACCGTTGCGACTGGAATCTTGCCGATCTTTGCCTGCCATTCGGCGGGGCCGGTCTTGTGGACCGAGGTGCCCGACGAATCGACCGCGACCGTCACCGGCATGTCCTGCACGTCGAACTCGTAGATGGCTTCCATGCCGAGGTCTTCGAATGCGAGGACCTTCGAGCCGCGGATCGCCTTCGAAACGAGGTAAGCCGCGCCGCCCACGGCCATCAGGTAAGCGGCCTTGTGCTTCTTGATCGCCTCGATCGCCACGGGGCCGCGCTCGGCCTTGCCGACCATCGAGATGAGACCCGTTTGCGAGAGCATCAGCTCCGTGAACTTGTCCATACGCGTAGCGGTGGTGGGGCCTGCCGGGCCGACCACTTCGTCGCGCACCGGATCGACCGGGCCGACGTAGTAGATCACGCGGTTCTTGAAGTCCACCGGCAGCTTCTCGCCCTTGGCGAGCATGTCGGCGATGCGCTTGTGCGCGGCGTCGCGGCCCGTGAGCATCTTGCCCGAGAGCAGGAGCGTCTGGCCCGGCTTCCACGAAGCGACTTCTTCCGGCGTGAGCGTGTTCAGATCGACGCGCTTGCTGGTTTCCGTGTTCGGTTCCCAGTTGACCTTCGGCCATGCGTCGAGCGAAGGCGCTTCGAGCTTGGCCGGGCCCGAACCGTCGAGCACGAAGTGCGCGTGGCGCGTGGCGGCGCAGTTCGGGATCATCGCGACGGGTTTCGAAGCCGCGTGCGTGGCCGTGGCCATGATCTTCACGTCGAGCACGGTGGCGAGACCGCCCAGGCCCTGCGCGCCGATGCCGAGCGCGTTGACCTTCTCGTGCAATTCGACGCGCAGCTCTTCGATCCAGTCCTTCGGGCCGCGCTTGATGATGTCCTGGATGTCGATGGATTCCATCAGCGATTCCTTCGCCATCAGCATCGCCTTTTCAGCGGTGCCGCCGATGCCGATGCCGAGCATGCCCGGCGGGCACCAGCCTGCGCCCATCGTCGGCACGGTCTTGAGCACCCAGTCGACGATCGAGTCGGACGGGTTGAGCATGACGAACTTCGACTTGTTTTCCGAGCCGCCGCCCTTGGCCGCAACCTGAACGTCGACCTTGTCGCCCGGCACGATCTCGTAGTGGATCACGGCCGGCGTGTTGTCCTTCGTGTTCTTGCGGCCGCCTTCGGGCGGGTTCACGATCGACGCGCGCAGCACGTTGTCCGGGTTCAGGTAACCGCGGCGCACGCCTTCGTTGATCATGTCGGTGACGCCCATCGTCGCACCGTCCCAACGCACATCCATGCCGACCTTCACGAAGATCGTGACGATGCCGGTGTCCTGGCAGATCGGGCGCTTCCCTTCGGCGCACATGCGGCTGTTCGTGAGGATCTGCGCAATGGCGTCCTTCGCGGCCGGGCTCTCTTCGAGCTCGTACGCGCGGCCGAGTGCCTCGATATAGTCCTGCGGATGGTAGTAGCTGATGTATTGCAGCGAATCCGCAATGCTTTGGATGAGGTCTTCCTGTTTGATGACGGTCATGGCTAGCTTCTGTGGGGACGGGTGTTTTGAATTTTGAGTCGTATTGAATCGTGGGGCCGCGCGCGCCGTTCAGTCCGATTCGGCGTGCTCGGGAACCGCGCGAGGGGCTGCGGCATGCCCGCCTGGCACCGGATGGCGCGCGGCGAGGTCCTGATAGTGTTCGGGGTGCGTGTGCGTGGTGATGCGGTCGATCCACGCCATCACGAGCGCGGAGACGAGGAACGCCACGTGGATGATCACCTGCCACATCACCGTATGCGTCGAGGCGGCATCGGGATTGATGAAGGTCTTGAGCAGGTGGATCGACGAAATGCTGATGAGCGCCATGGCGAGCTTCACCTTGAGCACGCCGGCGTTCACGTGGTCGAGCCACTCGGGCTCGTCGGGGTGGCCTTCCAGGTTCATGCGCGAGACGAAGGTCTCGTAGCCGCCCACGATCACCATGATGAGCAGGTTCGAGATCATCACCACGTCGATCAGGCCGAGCACGGCCAGCATGATGCTGGTTTCGTCGAGCGTGGTGGCGTGGCTCACGAGGTGCCACACTTCCTTGAGGAACAGCAGGCAGTACACCGCTTGCGCGACGATCAGGCCCAGATAGAGCGGCACCTGTAGCCAGCGGCTCATGAAGATGACGCTGGGCAGCGGACGCATGCGGCGACGGGCTTTACCGGGAGCGGCGGCGGAATGCTGGGGACGTGCGGCGGACATGGGCAATCACGGTAGCGAATACGGGCGGGGCCGTTCAGGCGGGGCCAGATGGCGCTCGCAAGGGGCCGGGCGGGCGCTATTGTACAGCGTCGGCGCAAGGGCCCGCCCGGATTCCGGCAGCGCCGCCCGCGCCCGATACTTTCAGACAGATTACAAAACCGTCACGACGCCACCGGCGGCACGCGCCGGGTCTTGAGGCTCGCGAGCGCGATGCCGGCCACCACGCAGGCGAGCGCGATGCCGTGCGCGGGCGTGGGGCGCTCGTCGAGGAAGGCGATGCCGTAGACGGCGGCGGCCACCGGCAGCACGGCCGTGAACACGCCCGCGATGCTGCCGGGCACATGGCGGATGCCCATCATCCAGAGGCAGAACGAGAACACGCTCGCCGAAAGCCCGTACCAGAGCGCGAGCCACCAGACGCCCGCGGGCACGCTCGCAAAATCGAACGACAGTGCGGCGGGCAGCCCGACGGGCAGCATCAGCAAAAAGCCGAACAGATGCGTGTAGGCGCAGATGTCGAGCGGCGCCAGCGTTTGCGTGAGGCGGCGCGACAGGATCACATAGAGCGACTCGCAACCCACCGCGCCGAGCACCATCAGGTTGCCGGTGAACGAACTCGCGCCCGCGTCGCCGCTTGCACCCACATGCGCGAGGTTGATGACCGCAATGCCCGTGATGGCGAGCGCGATGGAGGTGAGCGCCCGCGCGTCGGGGCGCTCGCGCAGGAAGAGCCACGAGAAGAGGGCGATCACGGCGGGAATCGTGCTCGTGATGACGCCGGCCGCGACCGCGCTCGTGCGATGCACGCCGCCCAGCATGAGCAGCGTAAACCCGAATGTCCCAAACAGCGCCTGGAGGAACAGATTGAGCCATTCGCCGCGCTTCACGCGCTGCATCTTCGTGCGGCGCAACAGCGGGCCGAGCACCGCGAGGGTGATCACGAAGCGCAGCAGCGCGAAAAGCGGAACGGGGATGAAGGCGACAATCGACTTGCCGATGCCCACGTTGCTGCCCACGAGCAGCATCGAGGCGACGAGAAAAAAGGAATAGCGGTTCAAGCTGGAATCCGGGTACGCAGTTCAGTTAGCATTCTAAATGTCTGCTTACCTGGGTGCCAACGCGCGCCGCCGGCGGTTAGGTCCACCAGCGCGCGTAAGTGGCCGGTAAGTTGCTACGCTTAATCTAGCCGGCATGGGTGCACGCGCAGAGCGCATGGCGTCCATGCATGCTGCAATGCCACAATGACGGCTTGCAGCGCAAGCTAATAGCGTCGCGCCCGCATGCGGGCGGCGGCGCACGGAGACGGCGCGCGCGGGCATTGAAGATGCTCACGCGTGTCCACGAGTTTGACGTTTCATCTTCACCAAGGGGTTGTCGATGTCTGCGATTGAATCGGTTCTTCAGGAACGCCGGGTCTTTGCGCCTTCAGAACAAACGGTGGCTGGCGCCACGGTGTCCGGCATGGACGCCTA